>JBAXHO010000067.1:0-8835 GCA_037138855.1 bacterium | reverse complement strand
TCATTTATCTAACGGTAACCGTTTCGGTAACACTTATGACTTATCTAATGGTATGAGAGACGAAGTTCGAATCTCGAATTTCGAATCTCAAACTAAAGGAATTTCTTAAATATTTCGCAGTCACTTTTTCCCGAAATACGATATGCGAAATGCTAAATGCGCTTTTTCACTACTTACTTCTTTCCAATTGCAGCCAATTCCTGCGAGTACTTCATGATTTCTTCTTCTGTAAGATTTTTATCATATTTCAAAACTTTCTGAATCTTTTCTTTTTTAAGTAATTTCAGCTCTTTGGAAATTTCGGTTAGAAAATCTTGCTCTGTTTCAAACTTTTCAACACTTAATAACATGATTTCTTTTTGCAAAGTCAGTAAATATTCGTCTGGATTCAATTTGTCGAAGCCTTGGACGAGAATTTTTCCCAGCTCGGGAATATCAATGATATCTGCAACCAATTGTTTCAACTCAGCTGTAAACCAATCAGGATAATGATAGAGCAAGGCTAAAATATATGCCTGGCGAAAATGCATTTTCACGAGATCGAGATATTTGGGTGCTGCTGCTCCGGACACTTGATTAAGAGCTTGACGGGGAGCGGGCATGGCTAATTGTTTACTGAGTAAATCTTCACTAATTTGCGTTTTGTTACTGAGCATTTGTAAATAATGTTCGGTTTTAATTGGGCTTTTAATTTTACGAATAATTCCTAAGACTTCCCGTAGATAGCTTTCAATGCCACTAGCTTCGTGCAAATTATACTTATCAGCCAACTTATCAATCAAATAAATCACCGCGTCCTTGGTCTCTGCCACTGCCTTTTTCCAATCTTTGCCCGCGATGATCAATTCATCCACATCCTTAAATTCACCTAAATCAATTACACGAATTGCGAGTTCAGCATTCTCAAGAATTTCCAGACTACGAACCAATGCCTTAACACCAGCAGCATCAGTATTGAAACATACTAAAACTTCATCAGCATAACGACGTAACAATTTGGTTTGCATTTCTGTAAGGGCGGTACCAAGCGGTGCTACTATGTTTTCCACGCCGACACGATATGAAGAAAGTATATCTACATTTCCTTCAACGATGATCGCTTTCTTTTCTTTACGTAATGAAGCTTTTGCCTGAAATAACCCAAAAAGGATCTCACTTTTTTTATAAACTGGTGTCTCTGGGGAATTGAGATATTTAGGTGCTAACGAATTTTTATCAATAATCCTCCCGCTAAATCCCACAATATCTCCCTGGTGATTGGCAATTGGGAACATCAAGCGATCGCGAAATTTATCATAAATCTTTCCATTTTTCTCCACCAGCAATCCCATTTGTACCAATTCCTGCTTGTTATAACCCTTTTTAAGTAAAAAATTCATTAAATTGGTATAACCAGTGGGAGCATAACCCAATTGATAATCTTTAATTACCTTATCATTCAATTGTCGCCTCTTGACATATTCTCTAGCACTCTCACCTGAAGGATGCTTAGTCAATATATATTGAAAATATTGAGTTGCCAAAGTATTGACTGCAATTACCTTTTCTCGCAAGCTTTTCAGTTTACTATCTTTTTCTGAATATGTTTTTTCTAATGTAACTCCAGCCCGTTTCGCTAGTATATCTAGTACTTTCGGGAAATCATAACTTTCCATTTGTTCGACAAATTTAAACACATCCCCAGCCTCACCGCAACCAAAGCATTTATAAATTCCTAATTCACTGTTTACTGAAAATGAAGGCGTTTTCTCGTTATGAAAAGGGCAGAGACCGAAATAATTACGGCCATTTCGCTTCAAAGTCGGGACATATTCCTGGACAATTGAAGCAATATCAATTTTTTGTTTTATTTCCTCAATTTGATCGCGGGACATAGAAATTTTGGTGGATATATAAGGTGATTATAACAGAAAACAAGGTAGGGGCGTATTGCAATACGCCCCTACCATTTTTTGCAATACAACCTCGCTGAATTATATTATCCAAATTGCAATTTGCAAATTCCAAATTTCAATTTCTGTCTACAGTCTACCGTCTACTGACTACAGTATTTTAAACTTCGCTAAAGTATCCTGTAAATCCTTAATTTCTTCAGCCTTTGTTCCGGCTTCATAGGTAATATTTACTTTATATGAACTTGCTTGCTCAACATCTGTTTTCCAAAGCACCCGGGTTTCAATTACCAATTTCGCATCAAATAAAGTGGCATTGATCTTGCCATAACAGCCAGACATACCGCCTTCATTTAAAATCTTATCAGATTCCGCTGCACCACCCAGTGATGAAGCCAAAGTATCAATCATTGTCTTACATTCATCATTTTTTGGTTTAGTCCCTTTATTTTCACTTGTTTGAATCGTCAAACCAAGATTATTACTGCCGCCAATACTGTTGGCAGTAGCATTAGCATAAGCAAAATCCTGTACTTCATCATCAGCCTCTTTGTAATAATTGGGATAAAAAAATTCATATCCGGTTGCCTCACGCTTGGTGAGATTGGCATTGGTAATCAGATCTCCAGGAAATGTTTGACTGGCAGCATTGTTTGTACAGCCAACCAAAAATAATGTGACTACACAAATCACAGAGACCAACTTATTTTTTTGGGACATTGTAGGGAATTGAAATATAATATTTAAAATATAACACAGTTGGTTCAAGGTAGGGAACAATAATTATTGTTCCCCACCTTGAAATTGTTCCCTACCTTAATTTAATATTCCCTACCACAGCGAGTCCATGTTAAAATCAACAGATTACCCAAATATTCATGGAAAAATTCGCCTTTTATAACAACCCTCAAATTAACCTGATTGATCCGGCTAAATGGAATCAGGCTAAAGAAATATCAAGTTTTTTAGCAGAAAAAATTGCTGCATTATCCGGTGAACCGCTAAATAGCATCATTGTCGAACGTCCGAAAGATAGAACTAAAGGGGATTATTCAACCAATTATGCCATGCAACAGGCTAAAAAACAGGGAAAAAATCCATTGGAAATAGCCATAGAGCTTGCTAATAAGCTGAAAACTGATCCTGAATTTGGGGATTATTTTGAAAAAATTGAGGCTGTACGGCCTGGATTCATCAATTTTTCATTGAAAAAGGCAAAAGTACTAGTTCTACTTGCAGATCAAATCAACACAGATAATGGGACTAAATATCAAGAGATTTTAGCCGGCAAGCGAATATCATTTGAATTTGCTCACCCCAATCCCTTTAAAGCATTTCACATCGGTCATCTCCGAAATATTATTCTTGGAGAATCCATCATTCGAATTTTGGAAGAAGTAGGCGCAGAAGTAATTCGAGTTAATTATCAGGGAGATGTAGGAATGCACATTGCTAAATCCATTTGGGGAATACTAACACTGGAAAAGAATCAAGGAATAAAGATGATTGATTTTGAAAATAAGAATCCCAAAGAAAAGGTTGGCTTCCTGGGTAAAGCCTATGCTCAAGGCGCAACAGCATATAATGAAAATCTTGCAGCAAAAGCTGAAATATTATGTATCAATGCTTTGGTTTATACTGCTGGACAGGAAATTGAAGAAAAAAAATATCAGACGAAATTAAAAACTGATTATAAAAAGTTAATCCCAGCGGATAATAAATATGATTTAAAGCAAATTGAAAAAATCTGGCTCACTGGACGGGCCTGGAGCTTAGATTATCTCCGTTCAAATATTTACACCCGAGTTTATTCTCATTTTGTCCGGGAATACATGGAATCGGAAACAATGAAATTGGCTGAAGATAATATTTCCTTAGCAAAAGATGCAGGTATCCTTTCGGAAAGCCAAGGTGCCTTAATTTTCGCAGGTGAAAAATATGGCCTTGATACTCAGGTTTTTGTAAACTCACTAGGCCTACCAACCTATCAAGGAAAAGAACTGGGATTAGCTCCTCTGGAATTTGGTGATCATGGCACAATAGATCTGTCTATTCATAATGTCGCAGTAGAGCAGATTACCTTTTTCAAGGTAACATTTAAAGTAAAAGAACTGCTAAATCCAACAAAATATCAAGGTAAGATGTATCATAATGCCTACGAATTTGTTGGTTTAAAAAGGGGTAAAATGTCCTCCCGCACTGGCAATGTAGTTTTGGCTGAAGATATTCTCGATGAAGCCCATCAGAAAATTTATCAAATATTAAAAGACCGTAAGGGTTTTACTGATAGTGAAAAGCAGAAAATTGCTGAAAAAGTGGCTATTGGCGCAGTAAAGTATTCATTTCTCAATATCAGCCCTTTCAGTTATCTGGCGTTCGATTTGGAGACTAGTTTGAATTTTGAAGGAAATTCCGGACCGTATTTGCAATATTCCTTTGCCAGGGCAAACAAACTGGTAAAGGATGCGGAAAACCAAAATGTTTCTACAGAAAAAGCCGATCTCGGATATCTGGAAAGTGCAGAAGAAATTGCCTTGGCCAAACAACTAATCAGTTTTCCGGAAGCAGTGATTGAAGCTGCCAAGGCTCTTTCTCCTAATGTGATTACCAATTTCCTCTTTGAACTAGCACAATTATTTAATGCTTTCTACAAAACCAACCGAATCCTGAAAGAAGAAAATTTAAATAAACAACTAGCTCGAATTGAATTGACGAGATTAACAAAAAACAAATTAGAAAAAGGCTTAAATCTTTTGGGAATTAAAACAGTTGAAAAAATGTGATTATTGACGATATTTAATCGGTGACTTGATCACTGCTATAAGCTGAAAAAGAGCAAAGATCATTAATGTGATACCAAGAAAAGTAAAAACTATTGATACCAGTGTCTTAGGTGAATTTATTCCAATTTTATTTAAGAGCTCCAATAAATTAGATTTTTGCTTTTCCGGATACTTTTCCAAAACCTGTTTTGCTGTTTGCATTTTTTCCAGATCAACAATTTCACCTAACACTTCGATATCAATTTTTGGTGAAGTAAGTCCCTGTTCTTTGCCATAACTAATTCGCTCCACCATAGCTGGAGCATCTGGATTTACGCTAGCTACATGGGTGAAAAAATGATTCAGATCACCACCAATCAAAGCCGGCCCTGATTCACCCCAAGTAACATCAATAGTGATCCACTGATTTATGCCAGGCATATAAGTTTGTACCCATTGATGTGCTTCCTGACTACTAGATGTCACCCTGGAATCATAGCCATATCCAAATGCTGCCCTGGCAGGTATTTGCTGCGCCCGGGTCAAAGTAAGAAATAAATCAGAATATTCCATACAAACACCAGAACCTTCCTGTAATGTCTTTAATGCACCTTTTCGTTCATTAAGTCCAAAACGCTTGACCTGACTATAATCAATATGATCCACAACATATTTATAATTATTATTAATCGCTGTAAAAACATTGTCATCAGAACCTTGCAATAATTCATTACTAAGACTTTTAATTTCCAATGCATCTACTTCCCAGAAATCAGCTGTACCTGTATATTTAGTGACCATTTCAGGAGAGATGCTAGCAATATTGGTAATCATTTCCGCACTTAATTTATTTTCATTGATACTTACTGCTGCATACCCTTCAATTGTAATCTGAGTATTTACATCAGTATCCACTTTAAAATATCCAACGAGATTACCATCCTGATCCTCAATTATTTGATCTGGTTCGGGATCTAAGGTTTTGAAATAAACTTTTTGAGTAATTTTATACTCTTCAATATCACGAGGAATTATTAAACGGTATTCATTTTGATAGCCAGTATTCTTAATATCAGTAGCCGGTGCTTCCTCCACCAACTTAAAATGATAATATTGTACTTTACCTAACTGAATCCAAATCATTCTCCCTACCAAATCTTCTTTTTTGTACTTCATAATCCGGAAATCATTGTCTTCAGTACTTTCTATCGGATCAGGAACAGTGAAATTCAATGGCGCAAGTGATTTATTGATCTTTACCGTAGTATTATATTCAATAGAAGTATCACCACGAGTGAAACTAAAATCCTTAGCAAAACCAGGAATATACAAATCAGTAAGTGCACCAGTCTTATTCATCAAGCCTGGATTTCGATAAACTAGCTTAAATTCAATTGATTGTCCTTTGTTGACTTCACGAGGATAAGTCACGTTAATTTCAGCAGTTTTATCAGTATAAGTAGCTACAAATTGAGTTTCTGTACCATCTATAAATAATCTTGCTTCTTTTACAATTTCTTCAAGAAGATTATTTTCATTATTTAAAACAATAATTTGAAAAATCTCTTTGTTGGATTTTGAAATCAAACGATTTTTAGACTGATTGGAAATTGTATGAGTTTCTGTAATTAGATATTCACCACTGGCATGCAAAGTGAACTCGCGATTCACTACAGATTCAAAGTCGGCAGCCTTTACTTGTAAAAAGGTAGCACTCATTAAAAAGAACGCAATACTTAATAAAACTGCAGTGAAAAAAATTTTCATAAATACATTCTACCTAAGCTGGAAAATTTTGCCAAAGAAAAATACAGCAGTATCAAGTATCAAGTATCAAGTATCAAGTAAAAAAATTTTAAATAGCAATTTCCAAGTTGCAATTTTCAAATTTCTAATTCGTGATTCCAATTTTCAGTTTCCAGTTTCATTTCTGACTTTTCCCTAGACATTTTTACATAATAACCTTTATGATTAATTTTCAGTCAAAATAAAATGCAATTAAATCCAGAACAACAAAAGGCTGTAACAACAATTTATGGACCATTATTAATTCTGGCAGGAGCTGGTAGCGGTAAAACAAGAGTTTTAACGATTAGAGTTGCTCAATTAATCGAAAAAAAAATAGCACAGCCTGAAGAAATTTTGGCAGTAACATTTACCAATAAAGCTGCCGGAGAGATGAAAACACGAATCCATTCTTTATTAAAAGATAAAGTTACTTTACCCTGGGTAGGGACTTTTCATGCAATTTGTTTAAAAATTCTCAAACATAATGCTGTAAAAATAGGCTATGACCCCACCTTCACAATTTATGATACCAATGATCAATTAAGTGCTATTAAAGAAATTTTTAAAAAAATGGATATCAGCACCAAACAATTTAACCCCCGTTCAATTCATAACCAGATTTCCAATGCAAAAAATGAATTACTTACACCGAAAGACTATGCAGGTATGGCTTCAGGCCTATTGATGGAGATTGCTTCCAAAGTATATCCTGAATATCAAAAAACCCTAAAAGCCAATAGCGCTATGGATTTTGATGATTTAATTATGAATACAGTTAATCTATTAACAAATAATCCTAGTATTTTAGAAAAATATCAACAACTATTTAAATTTATACTAATTGATGAGTATCAGGATACCAATCATGCTCAATACACTCTGACCAATTTGATTGCTGCAAAATATAAAAATATCTGTGTGGTCGGTGATGATGCCCAATCTATCTATAGTTTCAGAGGAGCTACCATTCAAAATATTCTAAATTTTGAAAAAGATTATCCTGATACTCAAATTATCAAACTTGAGCAAAATTACCGTTCTACAAAAACTATTCTTGCTGCCTCAAACGAAATTATTAGAAAAAACAAAAATCAAAAGCAGAAAACACTTTGGACTCAAAATGCTGCTGGGGGAAAAATCACAATATATTCTGGAGAAAATGAAATTGCCGAAGCAGAATGGATTGCTTTAAATATTCTCAATCTGTTGACAAAGGATGTTGACGCTACAGAGATTGCCATTCTTTACCGAACAAATGCCCAGTCACGTGTTTTGGAAGAGGCTATGCTTAGAGCAAGTATCAATTATAAAATTGTCGGTAATGTGAAGTTTTATGACCGGAAAGAAATTAAAGATGTAATGGCCTATCTTCGCGTCCTTGCCAATCCCAAAGATAACCTGAATTTAAAAAGAATTATCAATATTCCACGCCGTGGTATTGGTCCCAAAGCTATTGCCGAACTCGAGTATCGTGCAGCACAGGACTTCTATTCAATTATTAATTTTCTGATTAAACCGGAAAATCAAGATTATCTAAGTAAAGGTATGCAACAATTTGCCGAAACTTATCATACTCTTACGGTGATTAGTCAGGATACAACTGTGGAACAATTAATTGATAAAGTTTTAGAACTAAGTGGCTATCTGGAAATGCTCAATGATGGATCTCTGGAAAATGAAATACGCTTAGAAAATATCAAAGAATTAAAATCGCTTGCAAAAAAATATGCGGAATTTAAAGGGAGAGAAGGATTACAGTTATTTCTTGAGGAAGTAGCACTAATTGAAGATAACAACCGGACTCAAAGTGAACAAACAAATGCTGTAACCTTAATGACAATCCATGCAGCCAAGGGTCTGGAATTTGCTCAAGTATTTGTCACTGGTATGGAAGAAGGCATTTTTCCACATTCACGTTCTTTTATGGATCCGACAGAAATGGAAGAGGAGCGTCGCTTGGCCTATGTAGCTTATACCAGGGCTAAAGATAATCTATATTTAACTCATACAGAATCACGGACATTTTTTGGACAAATCAGTGCCAATCCGTTATCCCGTTTCGTAAGCGATATTCCAAAGTCATTAGTAGATCACCCCACTTCAACCGAAACCGTATCTATTGCCCCAGAACTATTTCCAAGTGATCGCTTCACAGCTGCAACTGATGTCTATACCACCAATCTTGCCAAAGGTGATCATGTGCTACACAGCCATTTTGGTGAAGGATATGTCGAAGACCTTAATGATGAGATTATTTTAGTACGCTTCAGTGGTGGAACCAAAGAGCTTTCTTTAGAATACTGTAAACTCCAAAAAATTAACATCTGAATAATGTATGATTTGCAGGGCATTTTCATTCTAATTTAGTAAAAACTTATATTTTAGCAACCGAT
>JBAXHO010000066.1:0-9325 GCA_037138855.1 bacterium | reverse complement strand
TACAGCTCGATTTATTTCGGGATTAAAGTGAAACTTTTAGCGGACAGCAGTGATTTATAACTATATCATTACACTTTAGTCAAAAATATTGCAATTTTCAAATATTCAAGCCATGTTTTTGGATATTCATGTTTAAAGCAAGTATAACTGATTCGTCAGACACCAACAAAACTAATGACTTATTTTAGGTAAGTAATAAAATTTAATCCACCACATCATGTCCACCAATTTCTAAAAGAATTAAAAGCAATCTGTTTCATTATCAATTGTCCAAATTATATCCTCGATAACAAGAATATAATTTCAAGGAAAATGTGTTTTTAATTATGTTATATTATTATTAAAATAGTTTTTAACTAAAGAATTTTTAATGGAAGCTTTCGAATATACATCTATCGATACTGGACTAACAAATGATGAGATAGAGCTCAAAGAAAAAAATATTATTTCCAAATCCAATTCGAATCTCAAAACAGCCCTTAAAATTTTAATCAATCAAGTGTCTTCAATATTTTTTATATTACTTATTTTCTCCAGTCTTCTATCAATATTTCTAGATGATTTTTTTAATGCCATTATCTTCTTAATTATTAATTTAATTAATCTGGCAATTGGATTTTTTCAGGAATTTAAAGCAGAAAAACTTTCTGAACAATTATATAAACTCATCAATGTAAGATGTCTTGTTATTAGAGAGAGCAAAAAAATTGAAATTCAAACCAACGATCTGGTTTTAGGAGATATTGTATTATTACCTTCAGGAAGTATTATCCCGGTTGATATTCTTGTCAGAGTTCAAAAAGATGTCTCAATTGATAAATCCATAATAACTGGTGAAACTATCCCGGTGATAATTGCTGAGAATGAAACTCTCCAAAGCGGATGCGTAGTGGCAGAAGGATATTTAATCGGACAAGTAGTCGCTATTGGTACCAATAGTTCATTTTCACAATTTCAGGAAAAAATCGCTAAGATACATAAACACAATAGCTTTAATGAATTTATCCAAAATATTGGCAAATATTCACTACTTTTAACTGTGGCAGTATTATCAATTATGTTTGTAATTTCAGTTTTGATGACAAAAGTATTAAGCTGGGAAGAATTTTTAATTTTTGCAATTGCCTTACTTATTGGAGTAATTCCTGAAACTTTGCCACTAATTACAACAGTGATCCTGACACGTTCTGCAGTATTACTCGCCAAATTTAAAACAATAGTCAAACATTTAAATACCATTCAAGAGCTTGGCGGAACAGTTTTTTTACTTTCTGATAAAACAGGAACACTAACGGAAAATAAAGTCCGAGTAGCCGAAATTTTCGAGGTTAGCAATATTTCTAGAACTCTGAAGAAATTTCTCACTTTTGAATATACTCAAACTTATATGGACAAAATATTTGATACCGGGCTTAAAAAAACGAACTATTTTGAAAAAAATTCTCCAAAAGTAAATGTGAAATACACTGGTTTTAATTATATCAAAGGTTATGCTCTCTTTGAAGATAATTCTGGAATGACGATAATCAGAGGTCAGTTTCAAAAGATTTCTGCTATCTGTAATAATGTAAATTTGGAAATAAGTAAAAAAAATGATGAGATGGAATCAAATGGTTTAAGAATTTTAACATTTGCTACTCGTACAAACCCCAATGAAAATTTTATTATGAATGGACTTGTTTCTTTTGAAGATCCTCTTAAAAAAGATGCTGGAAATCTTGTGAAAACATGCCAAAATATGAATATTCATCTTAAAATATTGACCGGAGACACTGAGCTGGTAGCCCAATACATTGCTAAGAAATTGAATCTGATTAAAGGAGACTTACGGATTATTTCACTGGACAAAAATAAAGCTGAAGACCTAAGTGAGCAAACGCTTAGGGATACAATTATCTTTGCGAAATGTACTCCTGAATCCAAAGTGACTCTTATTAAAAAATTTTCAAGAATTGGAACATGTGCATTCCTCGGTGAAGGTGTAAATGATACCTTGGGATTGAAAAAAGCAGATGTAAGTATAGTAGTGAAAAATGCTACTGATGTAGCTAAGCAGGCAACTGATATCATTCTACTGCAAAAAAGTCTGCATCCGATTATCAATGCCATCTTATTGAGCCGCAAAGCATTTGCAAATATTATGACCTATTTATTCTGCACCTTGACAGGTAATATCGGAACTTTTATTTCTGTTGTCATAGTCATGTTGATTTGGGGACGGATAGCAATGACACCCACACAAATTTTACTTAATAATTTTCTTACTGACCTTCCTCTTACATTACTAATTTTTGATAATATTTCTAAAAATGTTTTAAAGAAACCAATTTCAAAAAATTTAAAGCTCATATTAATTGAAGTATTTCTATTTGGGTTACTAAGCTGCTTTTATGACCTGTGTTTCTTTTTCTTTTTTAATCAATTTGGAATCCACGTATTACAAACTGGCTGGTTCCTTCTCAGCGTGCTTTGTGAATTGGTACTAGTACTAACCCTTAGATCATCTTTGCCTCTATTCAAAGCTCCCCGACCTTCCAAAAGCCTCATCTATGCAATTATTTTATCTGCTGGCTTAGCAATTGGTATTATTTATTTCAAACCGATGCAAATGAATTTTAATTTTGTAGCATTATCTGCTCTACAACTATCGTTCATCGTTGGCCTAGTCATTATGACTTTAATTATAAATGAATTGATGAAATATCTCACAAATAGACTGGGTCTCAGGCAGAATTTTAATTGAATTCACTATCAGTTTTTTTGGTTTTGACAATTCGCTTCTGATAAAGCAAATACATTCCCAAAACTAAAACTATACCAAAATTAATGGACATTACTCTAGAACTCATCCATTTGTATGCAAACTCAGACAGCTGTAAATACCGAATGATCCGCTCTAGCTGAAAAAAATATGTAATAGAAATTATCAAATACGCAAAACCACTGATCCTGTTTGGCTTAAAAAGAAATACCATGCCAAACAATAAAATTGCCGGTTGCAAATAACGTTCATGCATTTGGGTTGGAAAATAAAAGAAGATCAAAGCAATCAGAGCGTTTTGCAGAAAGATACTGTATAAAAACTTGAGATCTAGCGCAATTACTTGTCTAGGAGCTTTCAGCCAGCAGAGAAATCCAGGCCAAAGTGCCAATGCTGAAGCGCTGCAGAATAAAAGAATTCCCCAAAGTTTATAACTAACAATAAAAAATTTTACCCCGTCAGGATGACCACTCATCTTGCCACTAAGCAATAGAGTCCAAAAATTATAAGCATTGGCTGAGATAATCGGGAACATATCTACTGAAGCTAGGACATTCTGATACATTAAAGTCAACTGACCAGCGTATATAAACGGAAAAAGAATAATTAAATGTGTCAGAAAAATACTACCAATCGCCAATAAAATTTGCTTAGGATGCTTAATATACTGAGGTGCCAACAACAAAACAAGACCAGGTAAAAAAACAATCGCCTGCATTTTGCTATAAAATGCCAAAACATAAAAAACTACACTCCAATTGGGATGTTTATACAGTGCTGCAAAGATGGCAGCTAGAGTAAAGAATAAATATAAAGCTTCGATCTGCCCCCAAACCCAACTATTATAAAAAAATGCCGGATTAAATAAGATCAGTAATGCCCAGTATCGTGGTTTCTGAAATTTTTTCAAAAGCCAGGCTGCTAAAGCCACGGAACCAAAATCAAAGGCAACGAGAAAGAATTTCAAATCATAGATGTGTACTGCAATGTTCTGATAATTATGATAAATCAGAATCCAAAGGTAAAGAAGATAATTAAAAATGGGAAAATAATTATTAATTTCTAATCCATAAGCTTGCGTAAAGCCATGATCCAACATATACTGCACCCACTGTAAAAATGTATCAAAATCATTAACTAAACCGGTATTTGGCATTAAAATGATGGCAATAATAAAAATTACCAATAATAACCAGAAAAAATATTGGTCAAGAAAGGGTAGAAAACGAATTGTAAGACAGTGATGTAATTGAGTAATTTGAGCTTTCATTTGAAATTACGATATTTGATTCTTAAAGTCAGAGTATTAAAAATACCTTCAAAAAATATTTTTATACTAAATTTGGATTTACCTGCTACGCGGTCTGCGAAAATGATAGGTACTTCTTTAATTCGCAATTTTTTCATATACGCCTGATATTTTAATTCAATATTGAAACCATAATTTTCTGCCTGTACTCTTTCCAAATCAAGCTGTTTCAAAGCATCTGATCGAAATCCTGTAAATGCAGTAGTAGGATCATTGACTGGCCACCATAATAAAATTTTACTATACAAACCACCAAGACGGCTAATAATCCTGCGCACAATACCCCAATTCAATGTCCCTCCACCTGGCACATATCGTGAACCAATCACAACATCGTTGTCTTTCAAGGCTTGATAAATTTCTGGAATATATTTGGGATCATG
Source organism: bacterium (assembly GCA_037138855.1). Lineage (GTDB taxonomy): Bacteria > Patescibacteriota > Dojkabacteria > B142 > OLB20 > JBAXHO01. The sequence continues at coordinate 4,872 of JBAXHO010000066.1, read as the reverse complement.
AGAAAAATCAGCATCCATCCCTAAAATATACCTACTAGGCATCTCCTTGAATACTTGTTTATAGCCTTGAATATAAGCAGTACCTAATCCCAATTTCCCCGGACGCTTACGTAATTTTATAAAAAAATTGGAATCAGACATGTCTAATATTATTTTATTCACATATGCTGAGGTGCCATCCGGTGAATTATCATCAATAATCAAAACTCCACCACTAATTTTTGTAATAGTAAATTGTTTCTTAATCTGTGGGAGGAGCTTTTCCAGATTAGCCTTCTCATTATAAGTAGGCATAATAATTACCAGGTTGTACATCAAAAAATTTTATAATATTTTTAATTGTATAAGGGATAACAGTTGTTAGTAAAGCAGAAAAGTAAGAAGATAAAAAAAGTATCAAGTATCATGTATCATGTATCAAGTAGAAAAGGGGAATCTGGAATCTGGAATTAGATAAAAGTTATCAGTTAGAAGCTGAAAGTTATTAGGAAAATAGTTGATTCGTTTAACAATCTATCTATTAGCTTTTAACTTCTAGCTTTTATCTATTAATTCTACCTCCAACTAGATTATCTACTAGCTATTGTTTTCATAATACTTGATACCTTTCATTCACTCACAACACCGGTTGCAGTTCTGCAAGCCCTCTCTGCTTCAATCCCCTTGCAGGAGCCGTTGAATTGGACCTAAATAATAGTCTTTCCAGCCTTGATAAAAATTTCCTACCTCGGCAGTAGGTAAATTATCATGGGTTAACCTCACTGTTGTAATTTTACCTTTTTGCGAAAGTTTGAAAACCACTTTGGATGGTAGAGGCCAATCGCCACCAAACCAGTCTTGTTTGAGACGATTTGGTGCGTCAATCATGGTATTAGTGCCATGAATATCGCCACCCCATAACGAAAACTTGCCACCTAGTTTCAGCTCCATTACAATTTCAGGACCAGCATCCCAGTCTGACATCGTTTGTGGATTGGTAAGCGCGTCCCAGACTTTTTCGATCGGCGCTTTGATATGGTAGATTTGTTGAATTTGTGGCATGAAGAAAATAGGTAAAAGCTAAGAGTTAAAAGATAATAGTTAGAAGATCCAGCCATAGGCTGGTAAGCCTTTGGCTTAAAAAGATAAAAAGTATTATGTATCATGTATCAAGTAGGAAAGTGGAATCTGGAAGTTCCATCTATTACCCATTATTTTTCCAGTCTACTGTCTACTTAATTACGGTTTGGATACACTGATAGTCTTCTCTAATGAATTATTTGCTTCACTGATCTCAGGTTCTTCATTATTATTATCAATTACCGCTTTGGTAATAATACTGCCATACCAACTGGGATAAATATATGTACATGTTGCAAATTTGGTCTCACCTGGAGCAATATTTCCTACAATCAAAGTGCATGCTGCTGCTGGCGCACTAGTACTAGCCCACCATTGCAGTGGTACATTTTGCGTCATAGCTTTGGATCCAATATTACGATAAGCGACCTTGATCGTAAAAGGTACACCTTCGGTTGGTGTAGCTGGAGTATATGTAATCGATTCAATAATCAAATCTGCCAGCGACTTTTGAACAGGAATTACAAAACTTCTGCCATTATTACTCTCATCACTCTCAGTAATTTTATTGCTGCTATCCAATTTGATATCTGTAGTATAAGTAGACCAACTGGTATAAGTATATGGTAATTGAATCGTGGTAACTTCTCCCGGTGTCAAAGTCACCAGATTGGGAAAATCCTGATATGGACAAGTATCATAAGCACAGGAACGCCAGGCTACGGTAAATCCTACAGCATTACTACCACCCTGGTTTTTAATTGTAGCTACAATATTGAAAGGGACATCCTGTCGTACTTCAGCTACATCTGCTTTGAGATCAGTAACGATCAGATCTGCTTGAGGCACAGGAGTAGAAGTAACTACAGCTTCAGGATTTTTCACTTTGAAAGTCAATGGTAAAGCATCACCAAAAAGATTAATTTCATTTTCTTTCAGTCGCCAAATGGCTTGATAAGTGCCTTCGAAATTTGGCGAAACCAGATCCAAAGAAATTTCTGCTGTTTTGTTCGCCTTAGTATCAGCAACTATAATTAATTGTTCATCACCAATAATATCACCACTGACAAATACTAACTGCACATCACCTTTCCAATCACAAGTGCCTATATTTTTCACTTTCCAGGATTTACTAAAATCAGTTTTCGCTGCAATTCCCGTAGTATTTTCCAAAGCCACATCCTCAACCAATTCTGCAGCATAAGTGCAACCAGTCTCGACAATATTATCACCTGCTATTGGTTTATCATCTTTTTTATTAATCACAAAAAACCAAATTCCTAAAGCTATTAATACAAGCAGTACCATAAATGCTACAAACATAATGATCAAATATTTCAAACTTTTTGGTTTTCCTACTGAAGTAACTTCTGGCGGATCATTTACTGGAGGCGGAGTTGGAATAACTTTCTCCGGTACTACATCTACAGGAGCCTGTGGAGTGACTTTTTCTGGAGGAGCTGCTATAACCATTTCATTTTCAACTTTTTCTTCTGGTCCCAACCGCTCTTCGGAAACCACATCTACTTTCGTTTCCTGATCCAGGGCTGGCTCTGCTGAAACTGAATCTACTTGTACTTCCTGATCCAAGACTGGCTCTGTTTCTTCTAAAGTTTCTTCATTAATATCTGCTTCGGACTCAATACTCTCATCACTAGTAATTAATGCTTCCTTTTCCGGAAGATCAAAAACATCATCTTCTGATGAAATAGGTTTTTTCTGATCATTCATGTGGGCATTAATTAATAATTTAGATTAAGACCATAATAATCCCAATAAAATGACTTTGCAAATGAGGAAATTTGTACAAAAATCAAGTTTAGTAATTATGTTATAATTTTTCTAACTTATTCAAACAGTCACTAAGATTAATTATGAAAATTACTCTTCTCACTGAAAACGCTGTTGGTGGAACTAATTGGCAAACTTGTCTTGCCGAATGGGGTTTGTCATTATTAATTGAGTTTAATGGAAAGCGTATTTTATTCGATACAGGAATCACTGATATCTATTTAAAAAATGCTGCCGTTTTAGGAATTGACCTCGAAAATATTGATGCAGTTGTCCTTTCACATCATGATCTTGACCATATTGGTGGTTTGAAATTTTTACAACCCCAGGAAAAGAAACTTCTGGTCACTCATCCACGAGTAATCGCTACTTTAAAAGAAAATAGCAGCGATTTAACAAACTATCAAATTTCGGCTTCCCGAGAAGCGCTTGAATTCTTACCTGATATTTATTTTCTTGGCGAAATTCCCCGTATTACAAATTTTGAATCTGGTAAAGCTAACAATGATCCTATGCCAGATGATACTGCTCTGGCAATTAAAACTAAATACGGAGTAATTGTCATTACTGGCTGCTCCCATGCCGGGATTTGCAATATCTGTGAAACTGCAAAAAAAGTAAGTGGACAGAATTTATATGCTGTCATAGGCGGATTTCATTTACTAAAAAATGATCTTCAGCTAATTGATCAGACAATTACCTATTTTAAAGCAGAAAAACCCCAATATATTTGTCCAATTCATTGTATCGGCACACCAGCTCTGGTGAGATTTTCCCAGGAACTGAAAATTAAAAAAGTTGGTAGCGGGGATTATATTGAACTCAAAGCTTAAACTTATTTAGGACTTTCTGCTTGCATCCTGAAATACGAAATGCGTTCTACCAAATGCGTTTAAATCTGCTAAAATATATTTATTGAATTTCTACCAATGTATACCGAAGAACATCAATACCATAAAACCAAACCACAACAAGCAATTATTATTTCCTCAAGTAAAAAAATCAGGAAAATTGATGATATTTGCACTCATTACAAACTTGATAAACAAATCATTATTGAAACACTTTCTGACTTCGAAGTTCCGCGTTTAGAGCTCCGTAAATCTAAAGCAATTTTATTTTTACGTTTACCGGATATTTTAACGAAAAATCACAATATCATTCCCCACACCATGATGTTGCTCTGGGATCAAACAACGCTTACCCTAATAACGAAACAGGATTATGAATTTTTAGTCGACGTCCAAAAACTTTTTATAACCTATAAAACTGAATCTAGTGTAGCAATTATTGGGACTGTAGTTCATGGTATTGTCCTGGAGTATATGAAAGAAATTATGAAAATTAATGATAAAATCCAGGAGCAATTTATCCATTTCAAATCCATTAATGACTCAAATATTTTACAGCTTTTGAAATATGACCAACTGAATAACCTCTTCACTTCTGCTTTGCTGCCTTTACCACAGATTATGAATCAAATCATTGAAGTTTTTAAACTAACTGAAGCTGATCTGGATTTAATTAACGATGTCGAAAGTCATTTAACCAGTGCCATTTCCGTTTGTGAGGCCACCAGCAAATTGGTGATTTCAATCCGTGATTCCTATCAAACCATTTTCACCAACCGTTTGAGTAAAAAGGTACAATTACTAACCGGTTTAACAATTGCTATCACAATTCCCAATATTTTAGGCACACTCTGGGGCATGAACGTCAAACTGCCACTTCATAACAATCCCTATGCTTTCTGGATCATCCTGGGACTTTCCGGGTCACTTTCCACAATAACGTTTTTATGGTTTTTGATTAAGAAATGGGTGTAAGTAACGAAGAGCGAAGCACGAATTTTGAAATTTTTCCTCCTAAATCTTGATTTGGATGATATAATTTATCCATATTTAAGAATTTGCAAATAGAACATAACTTATCACCACTCAATGATGTTGATCAAAGCATTCCACCTAAAATAAGGGTTAATGGTAAAAACGCGTTGTTTTTTTTCTAATTTTGCCTTTGATT
>JBAXHO010000065.1:0-9472 GCA_037138855.1 bacterium | reverse complement strand
TAGTGCCTATTAGCACACGTTTTCAGCTTTGTGTTTATTTTTGATAAAGTCGGGACTAAAAAATCCATTTATTGCCACTGCAGCTGGATCGCTTGCATTTGTCTCAGGATTGGAGTTATTTGCACATAAATTAATTGGTGGATAATTAGGAATTTTGATACTCAGTTTTTTTTGTTTCTTTGAGATCAGCTTTTTCGAGAGTTTCTTTTTCTTGTTTTGAAATTTGCGATATATAGTTAAAATTGTTTATTGAATTATTTTGATGATTTTATAGTAAAAATAATACTCCTACTAATAAAATCAGGGCTGTAAAAATTATTTTTGATTAAATTTTCTCTCCTCTAAATATTGAAATTATTATTCCCATTAATGGAACAAGACCTTGAAATACAGGCCCTAAGTAAAGAAATCTAAAGTAGACTAATGGTTTATCTATTCACAGCTAGAAATTGTTATTAGCATAAAGAAAACCTGTGCACAGCTCAGATAAACCAAAGCATTGATTACCAGCAGACTAATATTTTGTTTTGTTAGTTTATGAATATATAGCCAATAAAAGGAGAAAATTAATTGTTCTACAATTTCTAATAATAAGAAAATGTTTGCGAATGCATTTTCATAACTTTCTTTGCGAGCACAATAATGTAGATGGGGAGAGAGATCGTTAAGATGGATTAAGAGATTTCTAGATTGGAGGAAATAAATTAGGCCTAGATTTAAAAGAAAAATAACTAGCGAAAAGCAGATGATTAGAAAAAAGTACTTCATAGTGAAAATTATTTAAAATTGGAAACAGAATTTTAAACTGAAAAAATTTTATCATTCAAATAATAAACCTTATAATTATTATTTTTTGATCTGTCTAAATATTAAACCTAAAAAACTGCTATAAATGCAGAAATAGTCGTAGCAATCCAAGCAAATACTACAATCAAGACAAATAGATTCACGCTTTTAATTACCTTTGTTGGTTTTCCTTTCTTTTTGAAATAATTAAAGTCAATTATTGCAATTATAAAAATCCAGATGAACAATGACAGTGAAGGTATTAATGCCATTAATGAACTACCTTCAGGATCTTGAAAATTGGAATTATAAAGCAAGGTAGTTGCAATATTACAAAATATAACAGGTAAGAGTAGAAACACAGGAATGATTTTCAATAGAATTAACAGTAAAGGATAATCCTTAAGACCATATAGGTTGTTTTTCATTATCTTTTAACTATCTTTTAAATATATTATTAACATAAATAGTTCGCGTGGCTAGTCTTACAGTAACATCCTGGAGTTATTATACTACTTTTTTAAATATGGAAGGTGAAAAACCCGGTAACTTAGCCGGCAAATAAAAACTGATGGGAGATAGAAATGTGGATAGGCGAGTGGTATGATCCGTAAGGAGAATTAGTAGGTAGCAAGTAGCAAGTATCAAGTAGAAAAAAGGAAAATGTAGCGAACAAAAATTTTTGTTCTGTTTAATGAAAAAAGTATCAAGTAGCAAGTAAAAAAAATATCTGATAGCTAGTATCTGGTAGATAATTCTCCGATGTATGCGAAAATTTGAATCAGAATTAGAAAATAAATTTCATTCTCTCAATAAATACTTCATTTTTAATTTGATTTAAAAGCACTTTAATTTTTATTAAATCTAATTTTTCCTTCAATAATTTTAGATTTACTTTTAAACTTTCCAAATCTGCAAAAGATGAGATATTGGGATTGATAAAACAAAAATCAATAATTGCTTTTTCAAGTGAAGCTAAATTGTATTTATTATTTCCTACTGGCTTGATTTCATAGCCGAAAAAAAATTTCTCATCAATTATTTTGTATTCAAAAATTCCGAATTTAGTATCGATAGCTAGTGTTTTATTGGTAGAAATTGAAGTAATTTTGTTAGAATTTTCTGCAATTATGCCATAATAACTTAAGGCTGATTCTAGTGAAATATATGAAGGAGAATATAGCTTATTTGCGATATAATATAAATCGAGTTTTGACGGAAGAAAATCTGCAAAAAGGTATCTTTTATTTCGTAATTTAACAACCAGGTCTTTTTTTTCCCAATCGTAAAGAGTATTCATTTGAAAATCAGGATCTATCGTAAAAATATCCTGAATTGAAAAAATTTTTATTTGAGAAAGTTTTGCTTTAAGATCACTCTGTGTCATTGTTGTATTTTACGCTTTTACAGAGCTTTTGTAAATGTAAAGTCTCTTCCTTTAAAAAATAACTAAATCTTGATCGAAATAGTAAAAGGTTATGAATTTATTCAACTTAGATTAAAAACGAGATAAACAATATTTTTAAATTCGATAAAGATAAATTTTATTCTGATAGTCCTGTTTAATGGGTTTTAAGTGGTGAAATTTGAAGGAATTGGAGACGATTCGTGCTTTGTGACTAAGTTCTTTTTTTAGTTTTTTTTCTAATTTTAAGTTGGTTTCTGGAAGAAGGTAGCAATTGATTACATTTGCTTTGCTTAAGTCCTGATTAAAGAAATTACCAAAAATTATTTTTATATGCTTTCGTAATCCTAGTATTGTGATTACAAATTCGAGCCAGAGATACCGAATCGGATCAATTTCGATACCCACTGCTTTAGCTTTAAATTTTTTTACAGCAATAAAAAGAATTCTACCGTCGCCGGCACCTAAATCATAAAGCGTTTCTCCTGGTTGTAATTTTGCTGCTTTAAGCATCAGCGAAATTTTCTTAAATGAAGTAGCTACATACGGAGCCCCAACAAAAATTGGCCAAACTAGCGAAGTAATAACGATGATGCTTAGGGTGATTAGTATTAGCGTGGCAGTCATGGATGGATATGAATAGTTAGAAGATAAAAAATAAAAGATAAAAGTTAGTAGCAAGTATCTAGTATCTAGTATCTGGTATCTAGTAGATAAAGAGATTTTATTTTCTATTCTTCGCTGCTTCGGAAATAATAACCAATTACAAATCCTAAGGGGCCGGAGAGAATGCCAGAAAGTGTAAGTAAAATTTCTTTTGCACTTGTGATTTTATCTCCTGTATTGAAGGCAGAGATTATCATGCCAATTACTAATAAAACAAAAAATCCAATGAGAAAGGCTAAAGCTAGCCTACCTCTAGTATCTTCACGCTTAACTGTAATTAATTCCAGCTTTTCTTTGGGAGTGGTAGTAGTATCGGTTGGAGCAGGAGTATCTGTAGTAATCGGTTCAAATTCGATATTACTAAGATCGATATTATCAGGATTTATTGGTTCTTCTTTATTTACGCTCGCCATCTTCGTCAAGAATAACTGTTTGATTTAAATTAGAAAACTTTTTTGTGCGATAAATTTTATTTCCATCTTTGAATTCTACTTCCCGTCCCATAGACATTTCAATTAGCTGTAAAGCAATAGCAATCACTTCACCTGGCGATTTCAAATTCAGCTCCTCCTGCAATTTCTGAATCTTTGAAGATATTTCCTCAGAAGCAAGATAGGCAATTTGTTTATTATTTTTCATCATAATATCTTTTTAACTTTTTAGCTATTTAAGCCGAATACTAATCAGCCTATGGCTGTAACTATGAACTTCAAACTAATATCTTCTAACTAATAACTTTTACCTATTATCTAGCAGTCCTAACTTCATTTGCTACTATCATAGCATCTCTGATTTGTGTTGTTAAATCATTTAGAGCTCCAGGTCCGTGTGGGATCATAATTGTATTGCTATGCCCCTTTTCACCAATGTCTTTCAAAGTATCAAAATATTGTGTCAGAAGCACAAGATTCATTACATCTTGAGGAGTAGAGCCATGAATTGATTTTTGAAATTCTCCCACAGAGTCGCGTAGACCTTCAATTATTGCCCGTCTTTGATCAGCGATCCCTTTTCCCTGAAGTGCTTTGGATTCTGCTTCCGCTTCGGCAGATTTTACTTTGAGAATTTTCTCAGCTTCACCTTTTTCACGAGCGGCTACTTTTAATCTTTCTGCAGCAATAATTTCGTTCATAGCATCTTTGACTTTTTGATCAGGTTCGATATCTGTTACAAGAGAATTCAAAATTTGAAAACCAAAAGCACTCATAATGTCATTTAATTCATTTTTGATGGCAATGGCAATTTCATCTTTTTTTTCAAAGAGATCATCAATTGATATTTGTGGGACTTTGGCGCGGACGACATCAAAGACATAGGAATTGATTTGCTGTTCGTGATTATTTAGTTTGTAAAAAGCATCATAGATTCCTTCTGGAGTAATATAATATTGCACTGAAATCATGACATGGACAAAGACATTATCCTTAGTTTTTGTTTCTGCTTTTACATCTAATTGCTGAATTCGTAAAGACATTCTTCCGGCAATTTTTTCGATAAAAGGAATTTTGCTATGGAGACCAGCATTTGCGATTCTAGAAAATTTTCCAAAGCGCTCAATAATATATGTATGTTGTTCTTCAACAGTAAAAAACAGTGCACCAAGCATAGCTAATAAAATAATCAATCCAAATATACCTGGAATAATTAATAACGGAACTAATATGCCCATGAAATTCTAATAAAAAATATAATTCGATTATATCACTTTAACCAAACACTGAAAATGAATTTCAGTAAACTAATTACAAAGAAAATAATTCAGTTGACTAAAGTGTTGAAGTGAGATACGCTGAAGGAGAAGTAGCAAGTAAAAAATAAAGTGTAGTGAACAAAAATCTTAGTTTTGTTTGATGAAAGATAAATTAGTATCAAGTATCATGAAAATATTAGCTTTTATTTTTACTCATTTCCCCCATGCAAAACATTGACATAGACTTACTCGCAGAAGCCTTTATTAAATTACGAACCAAAGAAGAAATTACTACTTTTCTCAAAGATTTATTATCCAATTCCGAACAGGAAACTTTATTATTACGTTTGCAAGTGGCGAAACTTCTTGATCAGGGTTTACGATATCTGGAAGTGCAACGTCAAACCGGTGCCAGTTCTGCCACTGTGGCTAAAGTAAGCGAGTATTTAAAATATGGATTTAACGGCTATAAGACTGCGCTAGGAAGAATGAAGAAATGAAAACAGAATTTGGGAATCTGGAATCTGAAGTTACTATTCGATAATTCCCCCGCCAAGACAACGTTCTCCGTCATAAAAAACAATGCTTTGTCCGGCGGAGATTGCTCTTTGCGGTTCGTTAAATGTGAAGGTCTGCTTTGCTAAATCAATTTTACCAGCTGCTGGCTTCTGGCGATAACGAATAGCTGCAGTTAAATTCAGCTTAGAAATATCTTCTTGATTGATTTGATGAAGATCGATAAATTTCACTTTTCTCGCAAAGAGTGCTGGATGATCTGTCCCTGGTGCGACATAAAGAATATTTTTAATCCGATCTTTTTTACAGACAAAATAGGGAAGTGCAGAACCACCAATTCCTAAACCTTCTCGTTGACCAATTGTAAAAAATTCTATTCCATCATGGTTACCGACAATTTTATCAGTTGCAATATCCCTAATTTCACCTTTATGTGGTTCGATCCGGGCGCGAAGAAAGTCAGCTACGCGAATTTTCCCAATAAAACAAATTCCCTGGCTATCAGGTTTATAAGCTGTGGGAAGTTTAAATTCGCTTGCCAGAGTTCTAACTTCCGGTTTGGTATATTTTCCAAGCGGAAATAAAGTCTGGGCAAGTTCATCTTGACCAAGTTCATTTAAAAAGTATGATTGATCTTTATTGGTATCAATTCCTTTGAAGAGCTGAAATTCATTAGTCTCAGAATTGAATTCAACAGAGGCATAATGACCTGTTGCAATTTTTTCAGCACCAGTTGCCATTGCCTTTTGCAGAAAAATGCCAAATTTGATTTCTTTATTACACATTACATCAGGATTGGGAGTACGTCCTGCCTGATATTCGCGAAAAAAATATTCTACTACTTTTTCACGGTATTCCTTTTCCAGATTTATTGAGCGAAATGGGATCTCTAAAATTTTACAAACCCGTTCGACATCATATTGTTCATCTTGCCAGGGACAGTCAGATTGCAGTCCATAATCATCCCCAGACCAGTTTTTCATGTAGACACCGGTCAAATCATACCCAGCTTTTTTAAGCAAAGCAGCAGCAACAGAGCTATCTACACCGCCAGACATTGCCACCCAGATTTTGGTTTGTTTAGTGATTGACATGCTGGAATTATAGCAGAAAACGGGAACCGGTGTCCGGTGATCGGACACGAAGTGCGAATAACGAATCTCGAATTTCGGAAGTAGAATGTAGTATATCGATAGATTTAGGACAGTAGGGTAGACGGAAGACAGTAGGCAGTAATCAGGAACCAGCAATTTGAAATTTGCAAATTGCAATTTGAAGGGGAACTCTCCGCACGGTTTGCAGATCTGCAACCCCTCCTGTCAATTTGTTAACTGGTTAATATTTTAATTTGTTAACCCGTTAATTTATTAATCAGTTAACTCGTTAATATTTTAATAATAATAGTCCAAAGATTTTTGGACACTACGAACGTTATTTCTACTTGATACGTGATACGTGATACTTGATACTTGCTACTTGCTACTGTTTCCCCTTGCCCTCACGATCAAGATCAGATAAAATTCATTAATATTTATTATTTCTTTTTATGAAAAAACAACAATTAGATTTTGAAACAGCGGTTTTTTACTTCTTTCGTTTACCTGACTGGAAAAGAAGAGCAGCTATAATTGGTGGTCCAGTAGCTGTGTTCATGATCATAATGATTTTCCCTATGCAATTTATTGGACTGATACCATTTTTGGGGTGGATCGTACAGTTGTTATTTATGATTTTATATTATGCAGTTTTAATTATTACAACTATCTACATATCCGGATATATGTTGGAAGTTGCTGCTAAAGTTAAAAAAAATCAGGATCCAGGGACTATTGTAGTAGAAGAATATCAATCAAAATTATTGAATGGCGTTAAATATTTTGGGGCAAATTTTATCTTTATGATCCCTTATATAGTTTTGATTATTTTAGCATTTGTTATTTTATTTACTACAGTTTTTTCAAATATTAATTCAGAAAAAGTTTCCGGTTTTCTACCTTTGGCGATGGTAATTTATCTTGTTTTGTTTGCTTTTGCTTTGCTTTATATAATAATAGTCACTATATATTTTCAAGCGGCAGCTGTTAACTTTCTAAAACTAAATCGCTTTAGTGCTTTTTTTGAATTCAAAGAGAACTGGGAAATTCTTAAAAGAAATCTGCTTAACTTTATTATTATGCCATTGATACTTTTAGTAGTTGGTTTGGTTGCTGCTTTTGCGATGATCTTTGCAGAGATAACAATATTTTGTTGTATTGGAATTGTATTATTTCCTATGGTATTTGCCATAATTTTTGTCTATCAGCCTCATGTCAGTGGTCATCTTCTCGGACAGATTGCCAGGTTTGAGGAAGAGAAGTAGGAAGTAGAAAAAGTAGCTAGTAGCTCGTATCTAGTATCCGGTAGAAAAAATAGGGGAGACGTCGTCGTCTCCAATGAAATGGAGATGATGCAGATCTGCATCCTGTGCTGGAGCTGGATAAAAGATAAGAATTTAGGAATCTGAAAATTTTGGAATAATTGCATACAACAGATTATTAAATATAGGAAAGACAGCGATGTCTCTCCTATAATCATTTCTAACTTTCTTGCTACGTGATACATGATACTTAATCCGTGCTACTTTCTCACTGCAATCCAATTATATTCGGATTAAAATCCTGCCAGACGTACCAGTAACCTTGAGCAACTTCCAGTGCTTTATTTTTTGCAGTAACTGATATCAAACCCTGATCATTTTTGACTATGAAAATATTTCCTTGTGATTTGTAAACTTTTTCTGTTTGATTGATCAGATCATTTTTGTTGAAAGCATATTGCTGATTATTATCACTAAAGATAATTACCTTTGTTTTGGTGGGGAAAGAATTATTGAAATTTTTTAAACCGGTTAAGACTTGCGTTTCTTTGGAAAAATCACCGTAATCAAGCACATTGTATTTGATATTGAAGCCAGTGAGAAAGGTGAGGATCAAAGCATTGGGATAATTGGTCTCAGCTCTACTAAATGGCATGATTTCAAAGGGGATTTTTGTTAAGCTGGCATTTGTAAGACTACCAATTTTGGCAATACCATCAAATTGTGACCAGAGCGATTCGGTTTTACTGTCAAATATCAAATCATTGTTTTTATACACCTCTCCAGATACACCAAATGTCAACATTTCTTCTTTGATGGTGCGATCGAAGACATTATAGGTTCCGGATAAATTACTATAAGTGATTAAGATAGGATAGCCTTTGAAAGTGTCATTTACGACTAAATGATGAGAGAGAATTCGCAGGGGATAAATTTTGGTGACATCATTGTATTGCACTATGATCACTTCATCTTCATCTTTTAAACAGTTTTTAATTGAACTTATGTTTGAGAATTGTGGACTGATAATTGCTGGTATGCCATTTTTACCATATGAACTGTGGTAAAGATCAGAATCAAAACTGATTGTACCAATTTGTGTAATTGTTTTTAGAGTAGTAAAATCCGGTAAGATTTCTTTGTTTGCATTTGTAGTTTCGCAGTTAAATGAAGGATCAACTTTTTGAGCAATCATACCGGCTGTGGAATCACCTAAAGGATTATTTGATAAATATGTAATAAATAAAATAGCGATACAAAAACCAGCTAAATACACAAAGATTTTATTATAGGTTTTGGAAGTTTTAGTAAAAAAAGTGAAAATATTTGTATTGATACTTTTTTGCGTCATAAATCTGAATGATTTGATATAATTTAATTTAAATTAAGAAGTTAAAGAAAATCTTGAACTGGGAAATTCTTGATACTTATTTTGGATTTAAGATATTTTTTACTATAATAAATGATATCTAGTTTTGAGATGACTATAAATAATAGTTTAACATAAAAGTTATATGCGTAAGTTAGAAATTTATTATTACGGCAAAATTAAAAATCTAGCTATTAAGGAATTGGTGGAGTATTATACTTTGCTGTGCAATAAGACATTAAAAGTGGAATTGGTATGTCTGAAAGATCCTGGTGAAAGAAAAATCACCATTCATGATTTACCTAAGAAAGCAAAACTGATTTTGTTATCAGAAAAAGGTAAAGAATATTCGACATTAAAATTTAAAGAACAGTTGACAAAGTGGATTGAGCAATTTTCTGAAGTATATTTTGTGATTGGGAATGCCTATGGTTTTTCTGAAGAATTATTAGAGCAGTATCAATTACTTTCGTTATCACAATTGACTACAGCTCATGAACTAGCATTGGTGATCTTGCTGGAACAGCTTTTTCGGGTGTTGGATCTGGCAAGAGGCGGGAAGTATCATAAATGAGTTGCAAGTAGAAAAAAATATCTAGTAGCTGGTATCTAGTATCTAGTAAGAATTGTGAATTATGAATGGCGTTGTTGCATAAATGGTAAAAATAGAAAGGTAATAGTAAA
>JBAXHO010000064.1:0-9748 GCA_037138855.1 bacterium | reverse complement strand
ATACTAGATACTAGATACTAGATACTAGATATTTTTTATACTTACTACTTGCTACTTGTTACTCGTTACTTGATAATTCCCTTCTTTCACCTCAATTTTAATCGTCCCTTTCTCATCTGTCCGAATCCATGAAATCTCCTCTTTCTCAAGCAAGCTGAGTGTTTCTTGGTGCGGATGTCCGAATCGATTATCTTTTCCAACTGAAATAATTGCAAATTCAGGCTTCAGCTTTTCAAAAAATTCTGCTGAAGAACTATACTTACTGCCATGATGACTGATTTTTACTATTTCAATTTTTCCAGTAATATTCGTAGCTACTTCCAATTCATTTTCTGTATCCAGATCGCCACCATAAAAAAAATCAACACCCTGATAACTTAAAACAAAGGCCAAAGATCGTGCATTCACACTTACTTTTCCTTTATAATCAATCATATCTTTAGAAAAAAAATTAAGCACTGTGCAACATCCTACCATCATCCTGTCTCCTCTTTGCGCTATCTGTGGACTTATTTTTTGTCTAATAATTTCTTCCTGAAAAAATTGATCTTCCAAAGAAATTGCTTCCTGCTTTGAATTTAAAATTATTTCTTTGACCTGATACCTTTGAATCACTTGTGTCAATCCACCAATATGATCCAAATCCGGATGGCTCAGAATTACTAAATCTAAATTTCGTGACCAGAAAGGCAATACTTTTCCAAGTTCAGTTAAAACAACCTTATCTGGACCACCATCGATCAGTATTGTTTTGTTATCAGGTGTAATTACTAATGAAGAATCGCCCTGGCCTATATTGAAATAATAGATGCTTAGACTATTATTAGTATAGTATCGGTAAAAACTTATTGATATTAGCACAATAACAAGAAGGCTATTGAAGTATTTGAGCATAATTACGACGATAATAAATTTCAAAAACTATAATAATAATGAAAATAATTACTAATAACTGATAATTTTTTAAATCAGTACCTATTTTTATATAACTCCAATCCCAGCTTGCACAGATTTCAATAATCCTGACCATTAATTCCAAAAATCCCCAACTGATAATTACTAAAAACTTACTTAATAATATGGAAAGCCAAGTCACTGCCAAAAAGCAAAATCCCAATAGCATTATCGGGGCTATTAAACCAGCCAAAAGTAGATTTGTAATTGGTGCGACAAAAGAAAAACTGCCAAAGATAAAAAATGTAACTGGAAAAGTAGCAATGATCGCGGCAATTGTAGTAATTAATTCTTCAGGAATTTTTGTTTGCAAATTGGGATACTGCTTCAAATAATCTTGAAACAAAGGATCTAAAAATATCAAACCAAGGGTAGCAGCTATTGATAATTGTAAACTTACTGATCGATAAATCAGAGGATTATTAACTAACATTATTAAAAACGAAAGAGATAATAATGAAATTGCAGCCGACTTTCTCCCGATTAAAATGCCTATCACAGTCGTGATTCCCATAATTGATGCTCGTAATGCAGGTAAATTATCCAATCCTACGAGTAACAAAAAGAAAGTTACTAACAATAAAGCAATACACAAAACCAGCTTTCGAGGCATTTTTCCTTTGAGACTACTGATAACTGCAGTGATCAAAATTGTTACATTAAATCCTGAAACTGCAACAATATGTGAAGTACCGGTCTTCTGTAAAGCTAAAGTAAAATCAGGACTAAATTCTTCCCGACTTCCTAAAATCATCCCAGCCAAAAGACCGGCATGTGGCTCAGGAAAATTTTTCTGAATTAAACCAATACAATATGCCCGTACTTTTGTTGATAAACCTTCCAGAATATTTCGACTGTGACTCTCAATAGTAATTCCATTATATACAGTTGATAAACCATAAATATTGAACGTCTCTAAATATGCCTGATAATCAAAATCATCAGTTTTACCAGGCGCTTTAATCATACTAGTAAAATTGATTGTATCACCCTTGCTCAAATTTTCGACCAAAGAAGCCTTTACCAAAAATAAAGCTTTACCAAAATGGCAAGTCTCATTAGTCTTTGTCATTACTACACTTTGAGGTTTCAGAATAAACTGCTGAAATGCCATTTTACTTTCCGGATAATTTTGAATTTGACCAGTAATTTCCCATGTTTTTTCATAACAACCACCAAGAGCTGAATGAAACTGTGGCTGATTTTTTAAACTAAACCAGAGTAATGAAAAGCTACAAAACAAACTAAATATTTTTACAAAGCTAAAACTTTGAAAAGTGACAATTATCCACAAAAATATCACTACGGAAATTAAAAATACTTCTTTTGTCACACAGGCGATTATCAAGGTAGCAGCTTGTAATGTGATCAATATCAAAGGGTACTTTGATATTGATCTATTTATGTATTCAGCTCTTTCTAAAAGTCCTTGCATTGTTACCATTTATAAAGAAATCAATGATACAAGTTTGTTATAAGTCGCATCGCCAATTCCTGACACTTTTTTCAAATCTTCTAATACTTGATATGGTCGATTTTCAATAATTTTCGCGGCAGTAACTTCGCCAACACCTGGTAAATTCATTAATTCAGTTTTACTGGCAGAATTTATACTAATCTTATCTGAAGATTCTGTTGTAGATGCATTACTGGCTTTGCCTGGTATATAAACCTTTTGATTTGCATTAAATGCTTTGGATAAAGCCAAATCTTTATGAACTGCTTCAGTATCAGCACCTGGCAACAATCCTCCGGCAATATCAATCAACTCCAACAACATAGTATCGTCCTTAAGTTCATAAACTCCAGGATACTTCACATAACCAGTAAGTTCTACAAAATATGATTGTCCTGAAGTAGCAGAAATGGTTGGAGTATCTATATTTTTCTCAATTGAAAGAACATTTGACTTCAAAGTATTAGCTTGAGATTTAAAATTAAAAATTACAAGAACAATTCCTAAAATCAAAATAATTCCAGCAATCGCAATTTTTTGGAGTTTTGTAAAGTGATTCCAATCCATGATGGTATTTTAAAAAAATAAAGTAGATATAAGAAAAAAGTAGCTAGTAGCTAGTAGCTAGTAAAAAATTATTAATTATGGATTATGAATTATAAATTGTAATTTTCGAGTTTCTATTTCTATAATTCTTTCAAATTCCAGGCTACTAACTACTGACTACTGACTACTGACTACTGACTACGGTCTACTATTTTATACACCGGAATTCTTAAAAAATTCTTAAATTTGACTATTTTCTGGAAAAAATTTGTATGTCTACGATGAAGAGATCTGTAAGAGGACGATAATCGTCATTTATATCACTATTAATTTTATTAAAACTATCAATTAATTCCTTGTTAGCAATTACTTCACCAAAAACAGTATGCGTACCTTGTAAACTTAAAATTGCCGGATCAGTTTTATCACCGAGTACAATAAAAAACTGTGAGCCTCCAGTATTGGGAGCACTTCCAGCCATTGCTAAACAATATTTATCCATGCCTTTCGAAGCAATTTTTACTGCACTTACATATCCTGCCTGGATTAATTGCTGCTTTTGTGAATCACTAAAATCTAAACTAGACCAATTGATCTCGTCAGGAATGAAATAACCTGGATTACCAAATTTATCATTAGCCGGATCATCATCCAAGGTAGCCCTACTCCCGCCCTGCAATAAAACATTTGGTATTAATCTATGAAAACGTA
This sequence comes from bacterium, assembly GCA_037138855.1. GTDB lineage: Bacteria > Patescibacteriota > Dojkabacteria > B142 > OLB20 > JBAXHO01. The sequence continues at coordinate 6,081 of JBAXHO010000064.1, read as the reverse complement.
CCTGATCATAATAATCTTTGACACTTAAAGAAATAAAATTTGCCACAGTTTCTGGAGCATTATTTTCAAAAAGTTCTACAGTAAAATCACCTTGGTTTGTTTTCACTACTGCATAATAATCTTTATCCAATACTGACTGTGGGGTGATAGTCAAAGCTGTAGGCCCAATACTTGCAGTTACATCCGGCAAGGTATTATGATAAGTAGGTGTAACCTGATTTGGAGCTACAGTAACAAAAGGATTAAGTGAAATTGGGCCAACAATAAATCCATTGGCATTAAAATATGTTCTTAAGCCAAAAAATAATAAGAAGAATAATAGAACAATCCCCAAAAGATATAACCAAAATGCCTTATTTTCCTTAAACATGAGCAGAATTGATAATGAATAATTTTATTTATCTTTGATTCCTAAGTTCTCAGATTCCTAAATTCCTAGATTCTTAAATTCCCAGATTCCTAAATTATCACATTCAAAATTTTCCCTGGCACATAAACTACTTTTTTAATAATAGCATTATTTAAATACTTTTCTACATTAGCTTCCTGATGTGCCAAGCCCATGGCAATTGCTTCATCTGTATCTGAACTTATATTGATTTTTCCTCGTACCTTACCATTAATCTGAACAGCAATTTGAATTTCTGATTTTCCTAATAATGATTCATCATATTTCGGCCATCTTTCTAAATGAATTGATTGTTTCTCAAACCAAAGCGTTTGCCAAATTTCTTCAGTCAAAAAAGGTGCATATGGTGCTAACGATAAAATAAATATTTTCCACAATTTTTCTGAAATATTATGAGCTTCAACATAATTCAGAAATTTCATAAACTCACTAACTGCTGTATTAAAATGTAATTCAGCTGTATCATTTGTCACTTTTGCCAACATTTTGTGCAGCTCTACCTCAGTCTCAGGAGAATCATTTACAAATTTAGCATTTAATGAAAATGTATACACCCGGTCGAGAAAACGACGTACACCTCGTACAGCAGCATCACTCCAAGCTTTGGATTGTTCCAAAGGACCCATAAACATTTCATAAATACGTATCGTATCTGCACCATATTTTTCGACAACATCAGTTGGATTGATCACATTTCCCCAGCGTTTGCTCATCTTACGGTGATCCTCGCCAAGAATCATCCCCTGATGTCGGTGTTTGGTAAATGGCTCATCAAAATCAATGTAACCGGCATCAAAAAGTACCTTGGTAAAAAAGCGAGAATATAGTAAATGACCATTTACATGCTCTGGTCCACCGAGGTAAAAGTCCACCGGCATCCAGGTTTTGAGCGCTTTTTCCGAAGCAAAAGCCTGATCATTCTTCGGATCCAAATAGCGAAAATAATACCAGCTGGAGCACATAAATGTATCTAGAGTATCTACTTCACGACTCCATTCATTCCCGTATTTTTCAGCGACACCATCCTGGAAATGAGGTGAATAAGTAAGTGGTGATTGACCTGTTGGCTTGAAATCGACGTCGTCAGGTAAGATCACTGGTAGATCGTCCATTTTTGCCCGTCGTAAATCCGGTCGCACTTCAGCTAATACTTCTTTTAATAAAGTAGGAAACGTAGAATAACCGGCATCAGCATTGAAATGACCGGCATTTTTAACCCGAAAAATTCTAGCGAATGGTAGGTTTTCTCTAAACCACTTCTCAGTCTCTACAAAAGGAATATATGGATCATTTGTAGATAAAAATATTACAATTTCACCACAATTTTCCTGCACTTTTTTCAAATCAATCTGATTCTGATAAATGAAATTCTCAATACTGGTAATAACTTCTTGTTCAGAAATAATCTTCTTAATTCCTTTTATATAAGCATCTACCGGTGAAACAGGACATAACAGAATTAATTTTCTCAATTTGACAGACTCTGCAATTTTAAGTGCTGTCCAGGTACTGAGACTTCTGCCAATTAAAACCTGATTCTCCAGATCTTGATTAATAACTGTCATGGCAGTTTTGAGCCATTCATTAAAGATTGGTGTATAGGGTTCTGGTAAATCAGGAATTACAGATTCTATCTTAAGTTTTGCCAATTCATCCTTAAGCCACTGATGGAAATGCTCTGATTTTTTACTACCCCAGGCATGCAACTGTACTACTTTTTCAGGATTACCACTAAATTTTGTTTTTTCTTCATCAGTCGCAGCCATCCGTTTGATCATCGGTAATGGTGCACCCCAGAAACGTTGTCTGGAAACTGACCAGTCACGCAATTTAAATTGAATTTGCGCTTTAGCCACTCCCAAATCTTCAAGTTTTTTCAAAATTGCTGGTCTCGCTTCAGTAAATGATTGTCCATTAAATTCTCCGGAATTGATCAAATGATATTTATCTGTATTACCTTTAATATCACCAGAATAACTCAGGAACTTATTTTCAGCTCCAGCGACGAGATACTTAATTGGTACATGATATTTCTCAGCAAATTCAAAGTCACGCTCATCATGACCAGGTACCGCCATAATCGCTCCAGTACCATAACCTCCCAGCACATAGTCAGCCACGAAAATGGGGATTTCCTCATTAGTCATTGGATTGATTACACCCACGCCATCAAGCTTTATCCCGGTTTTCACTTTTTCCTGCTGGCGGTCTAATTCTGTCTTAAATTTTGTTGCTTGAATATATTGATTAACCTCCGCCCAGTTTGTAATTTGAGACTGCAGTTCCTGTAACATCTCATGTTCCGGTGCCAACACCACAAAAGTCGCCCCAAAAATTGTGTCATGAGCTGTAGTGAAAACTTCCAAAAACTTAGTAGTTTGTAGCTCGTAGCTCGTAGTTTTATCTTCCGAAATTCGATCCTGAACTTGTTTCAGGACGCCATTCGAATTTCGATCCGTTTTATCAGATTCCAGATTCCTGATTCCTGATTCCTGTAATTTGATCTCAAACTTCACCAACGCCCCTTCACTCCTCCCAATCCAATCTTTCTGTCTTTTAATTGTTTCCGCTGGCCAGTCAATTTTATCCAAATCAGCTGAAAGTCGGTCAGCATATTCAGTAATTTTCAAAAACCATTGTTCCATGTCTTTTTGCACGATCTCGGTATCACAGCGCTCGCAATGTCCATTTACTACCTGTTCATTAGCCAAGACTGTTTTACAGCTATCACACCAGTTCACAGCCTGTTTTTTGCGGTAAGCTAAACCCCGGTCATACATCAACAAGAAAAACCACTGCGTCCATTTATAATAATCTGGATTATGGCTCCCGACAGTACGATCCCAATCTACAGAAGCACCAAGTGCAGTGATCTGAGCTTTGAAATTTTCAATTGCCTTGTCTGTATTGATTCTCGGATGAATATTGGTTTTGATAGCGAAATTTTCTGCCGGTAAACCAAAAGCATCCCAACCAATCACCTGCAAAACCTGTTTACCAATCATTCTTTGATAACGAGCATAAATATCACAGGCGGTATACACTTCGGCATGGCCAACATGCAGGCCAGATCCGGAAGGATATGGTAATTGTGGCAAAATATATTGCTTCTTTGCTGGATCCACGTTTTCTGGTGTTTTATAGATAACACTTTTTAACCATTTTTCCGTCCATTTCTTCTCGATTTCCTGATGATTGATTGTTTGCATAAAAAAAAGATAAAAGCTAGAAGTTAAAAGATAAAAGTCATAAGTTAATAGCTAATAGGAAGAAGTTATGTGAAATTGTTAATTAACAATTTTTTCCGTTTAGCTTCTAACTAATAACTATTAACTTATCGTCCATTTTAGCCACAAATCTGCCGCTGATGATACGATTAAACTGTTTCACGCAATAAATTACTGTTTTTTACTGCCTTGACTAGTTTTTCTTTCTCACTGGCATCAAAAAAATTAACTAGACAAGGTGTAATCGAGACAATACCGGCAAAAACTGTGCCTATATCTGTATCCTGAGCATAGTCTAACTGCAATTGTTGCAAGAGATAATGATAATGGTCGCCATTAATACTCACTTCATTAGGATAGGCAATATTATTATCAAAACTTGTTACCCGAATTTTATCTGTGGCCGTATGGGGAAAATTCACGTTCCAAAAGCCATTCACAGGGAATTGATAGTGCAAAGCCAGATCGACGATCTTACGAATCATCTTACCCGGATACTCCAGCAAATCCTCATTAAACTGACCGTCATGCTCCTTAAACCAACTTGATAAATCTTTCACATCCAGTGATAAAGCAACCGTTGGTACCTTCATCCAAGCTGCTGCAGCATGAGCAGCGCCCACGGTTCCAGAACGTATCGTCGTATTGTTTTGAACATTTAAGCCAGTATTTACCCCAGAAAGAACTAAGTCAGGCTTGCGCTTAAAATATTTCATGGCAAAATGCACAGCATCGACCGGCATCCCTTCTACCCAAATCATTTCCTTACCATCCACCACCTCCTTACCCCAAGCTCCGCCTTTGTGAGTCATCGCAGCACCTACACCAGTGCACTGATCTTTCGTCGCCACGATTTCTACATCGGCAAATCCTTCCGTGACTCTTTTTAACAGGATAATTCCTTCAGAGCGCACTGAATCATCCCCGGTAATCAGGATAAACGGACGCCTGGTTGTGGTTGAATTCTTTAACATTAGTTTATGAATATTAGTATCTGGTATCTAGTAGCTAGTATCTCATTCCACCTGACCTTGAGTCGATAGCTGATTTAAAACGATATACTAAAAGTGTCCTATAGCTTAAACGTCATTCCGGAAGTTAGTTATTCTTAGCGATAACTTAGAATAACTTTCTGTCCGGAATCTACCGATATACCAGTTAATACGATTTTCCCCAATTCCAATTTGCAAATTTCAAATTTCAAATTCAACTCCCGATTACCGCTCACCGGGCACCGGTCACCGGATACCGACCCAGCTTCCCTTCCAAATTATATACCTCCTCTACATTCGTAACCTCGATCACTTTTTCAAAGGCACTTGCCTCTGGTATTCTAATTTCCTTAGCTTTTTTATAATTTGGGATAATTAGTATTTTATCATCAATGACAAGTCCTACCAAGCGTTTTTCCTGAATAAAATAATAGATATGATTGCCATTTAGCTGTTGGAAAATGAAATTGAAAAAATTTTGCCAGAGACTAATTTTACCTTTAATTAAACTTACAATTCCAGGATAGTTACAAAAAAATACAGCAGCAGTTTTTCTACCCTCTTTCATTATTGGCTGATATTTCTCCAGCGCTGTAAAGAGCTGAGTATCAAGCACAAACTCCAGAAATCTGGCAGCAGTATCCACAGCAATTTTACATAAATCAGCTAATTCATTAATACTAATCACTACCCCTGAATGTTTTACCAGTTGATAAAAAAACCTGTAAAACCGTTCCCGCTCGCGAATATTATACTTAGCCAAAATCTGTTTCTGAATAATATAATCAACTATCTGTAATTCATCAGGACTAATCTCTTTGAGAAAATCATCAAAATAAGCATTAACGAGATGAAAATTCTCTTTGGAAATTTTAATATTCTCTCTCTGTAAATAATCAGCAAAACTAAATGTATTTATTAAAATATGCTCAAAGCCTTGCTCTGTTAAGGTTTGGGCTACAGAACTCAATTCAGAGCTCACCACCACTCGATAATTTCTCTGACTTACCAACTCCGATAACGACAAATCACCCTGATAATTGCGAATTAAAATGTATATATTATCAAATTTCTCAATTTTATTTTCCTGAATAAAATCAGCCACAACCTTACCCAAGGACCTTCTCGCCTGAAGTTTCAAAAGATTACAATCAAGCTCGATAATTGAATTCTCTGCAACAAATTTCACTTTAATCAAATATTCTTTGTATGTCGCTACTAATTTTTCAGAACCACCTAATAATGAACTGGAAATACAAACCAACCTACTTGATAAAATTATCGGGCAATAGGTTTCCAGGGTTAAATTGCTTTTAATTTTTATATCCGACATTAGCGTATAGAATATATGGAAAGTATACGACAGTAGCAGATAGTATTGCAAGGAGAAAATAGCAGGTGCGTTAGATAAATGAAACTGTTACCGAAATGACCTCCGTTAGATAAGTCAATG
>JBAXHO010000063.1:0-9856 GCA_037138855.1 bacterium | reverse complement strand
TTGGGGAAAGGGGTAAAATATACTTACGTAATTTATTTATGCAACAACGCCATTATGAATTATGAATGGGGAGGTTAAATTTTTTCAGGAAAAAGGTTACATTTGTAGGGGCATATTGCAATACGTCATTAATTTGCAATATGGAATAAAAATGATAGTATGGTCGTATAGCAATACGACCATACATGCAACCAGAAAACCGTCTTACAGTTGGACAATTTAATCATGTTTTGAATTCTTATCTGGGATCACTTGGCGAATTTATTGTAGAAGGGGAGATCACTCAATTAAACATTTCTACAAAAGGTGGTGTCAATATCGTACTGAAAGATCTCAAAGAACAAGCCGTTGTCAATCTCTCTGGTTTTCGTCCCCGGATTCAAGGACTTAATTTTGTTCAAGAAGGGATGCAAGTAGCTTGCTGGGGCACACCCCAAATCTGGTCACCAAGTGGAAGACTTTCGTTAAATATCTTTAAAATTTTACCACTGGGTGAAGGAGCACTAAAGGCAGCTTATGATCAATTAAAAGCACAACTTTCAGAGGAAGGCTTATTTAACGAAGAACGGAAACGTCCTTTACCAGAAATTATTACGAAGATTGCCTTAATTACAGCAAAAGATTCTGCAGCCTATGGTGATTTTGTCAAAATTCTTCAAGAAAATCATGCTAATATTGCAGTTGATTTTTATCCTGTCCAGGTGCAAGGAAAATACTCTCAGCTAGAAATTAAATCCATTTTACAATTACTAACTGAAATGAGTGGCTATGATTGTATTGTCTTAATAAGAGGCGGTGGCAGTCTCGAAGATCTGATCACATTTAATGATGAAATTATTGCGAGGGAAATCTTTGCTGCTAAAATTCCTGTCGTAGTAGGAGTAGGTCATGAAAGAGATGAATCTATTGCAGATTTTGTCGCTGATATCAGGGCTTCCACTCCTTCGCAAGCAGCTTATTATCTAGTTGCTCAAAACAATTCTTATCTGGAAACTCTTGTTTTACAAGGAAATAACTTTTATCAACAATTAATTAAGAAAATTCAATTTCAACAATTAGAATTACTCAAAAAGGAATCCCTAATTCACAATTTTTTTATGATTATTACTTCAAGTCTTACTGCCAAACTAGAACTGCTTAAAATTAAAGCTAAGCAGATTTTTGTAAAAAACAATATCATTCGTACTAAAATCGAAACTCTAACTAAACTGATTGAAGCGAATAATCCACAAAAGATTCTCCAAAGAGGTTATGCATTGCTCCAAAAAAATGGACACTATATCAATAGTATCAAGCAAGTCAAAATAAATGAACAAATTGATATTCAGGTGAAAGACGGTAAAATAAATTCACAAATTATTAAATTAATTTCTCAAAAATAATCAATTATGAAAGCACAAAAAGAATCTTTAAATGCCAAAATTAAAAAAGTAGATGAACTACTGGCATATTTTGATGCCTCTGAAAAAGAATTCGAACTGGAAAAAGATATTGCCAAATATCAAGAAGCTATGGAACTTATTAATGATATTAAGCAAGAATTAACCGGCCTGGAATTGAAAATTAATGAGATCAAGGTGAAATATGAAGACTGAAATCCGGAAAACGGTGATCGGTGAACGGAAATCAGAAATTAGATAGGGGAGACATTAATGTCTCTATAATGTAGTCGGTATTTAGTAGTCGGTAGTCAGGATTGAATAATTTGGTTTTCCAGTCTGCTTTCTACAGTCTATCATCTACTGACTACTTTCCTTCAGACTCCGTCTTCCTGATAATCAAAATGCCAGAGCGAAAGATATGGCTTAATTTTAAATTTTTCTTTTGATTTACTAAGAATCTTTTTTAAACGAAAATCCGTTACAAAAATTTGCTTGCCTTGTTTCAAGTATTCTAGAGTTGATCGTAATTTGTCTTTCCGTTGATATTTTAGAATATGACCAATATCTCCAAGATCAATCAATTTAACTGATTTGTTACGTAAAGCAAAATTGATGATTTGTTCCATACCATTACCTGAATTTTTGATTAAATCCAGATAATCAGAGAGTAAATTTCGATTTAATATTCTTTGTCCACTAAGTGTTCTGATGAATTTTAAAAATGGATTAAAATAGATAAAATCATCGGCACTATTGTAACCAATTATCATGTCAGTTTTTTTATTGGAATACTCCTCAATCATCTTATCAATGTGCTGAGCACTTAATTTGGACAAATCAGCATCACATAAAAAAATGCAGTTGTTTTCAGCAATTTTAATTGCTTTTACTACAGTTCCACCTTTGCCAAGATTAATTGAATTATTTAAGATAATAATTTTTCGTGAAGAAAAATTATTAATAACTTCTAGGGAGTTATCTTTTGAGGAATCATTACAAACGATAATTTCACTGATTATTTTTGAAGAGTTAAGAGCATTAAGAACAGTTAATACTGTATTGACATTATTATAAACTGGAACTATGGCTGTGATCTTCATTAGCTGGAATATCATTCAAAATAAATTTCTCTAAAGCAGCTAACATATCTTTAAAATCTTTACCAACAATACCATGAATTTCAGCACCTTCTTTTAAAGTGTCATATCCTGCAGCGAAACAATTGACACAATTAATTCCGTATTCTGTAATTAAAAATAAACCTGCTTCAGGATATTGCTCGATTAAATCAGAAATAATTAGATTAGGATTTAATTTAAATTTTGTTTTTAATGTAGATTTTTTCAAAATAATTTTTAAACTTTTTGTTAAGTAATTATAACTGAGAAAATAATTTTTATGTATATTAAACTTAAAATAATTCACTTTAAGTAAATAATCTATATTTTTTTTTAATCATTACATTTTTAAACATTTATTATCCGTGCTAATATATTTTGCATTGCAATTAACTAAATGATAAAGCCTTTTACACATGCAAAACATGTAAATAAAGTTCGTAAAACAATTGATTCCCATAACCCTGATAATAAATTATTGGCAATAGTTTCCATCATGGTGATCTGGGGTGTAATTATGGTATATAGTGGTAGTGCCGTTACTGCTGTCAGACAAGATAAACCATCTTATCATTATTTTCTATTTCAATTATTCTATATTATCCTAGGTACAATTTGTGGTTATATTGCTTATCGTATCAATTACAAACTTTTACCGAAAATTGCCTTATATGTATTAATAATTTCAATTTTTTTGTTGGGAATTGTTATTCTCATAAATTTAAACTCTGACATTCGTCGCTGGATTCCTATTGGTCCATTTACATTACAGCCATCTGAAGTAGCCAAACTTGCTTTTGCAATATATTTAGCTAGTTGGCTTAGTAAAAAAACAAAAATTATTGCAAATAAAACTTCAGAAAAATTTAGCTTTCATTTAACCCATGAATTAATTCCCTTTTTAATTCTTCTAAGTTTAGTCACTATACCAATTATAATTGAACCTGATCTGGATACTACAATTATTATTGCTGTTACAGCATTTATCACATATTTCATTGCTGGAAATGATTTAATTCATCTTTTGACCTCGGCCTTGATGACATTTGTACTTGGCATTACAGGATTTATTCTGACCCAAATGGCGAAATATCGTGTAGATCGGGTGCTTACCTGGCTCACTTTTTGGCGACAAGGCCAACAAATTCAGGATCCTTTTGGGGCGGGTTATCAAATGCGACAAATACTGGTAGCAGTAGCTTCCGGGGGCTTTTTTGGTCTGGGTTTTGGTGAATCAAGACAAAAGTTCTTTTATCTTGGAGAAACAGCCTTTACTGATACTATCTATGCCATTTTTGCAGAAGAATTTGGACTAATCGGTTCATTTATCTTAATTTTTATGTTTGTATATTTCTTAATTAGAGGTTTAAAAATTGCCAAATCAGCGCCAAATAAATTTAGTATGCTCTTAGCTACTTCCATTACTATTTGGATTTCTTTACAAGCATTTATGCATATTGCTGCCAATGTAGCCTTGCTGCCAATTAATGGTAACACTTTACCATTTTTTAGTTATGGAGGTAGTTCTATGATTGTAAATCTAGTTGCAATTGGTGTACTACTAAATATCAGTAGGTTTTCTAAGTTGGAGGGAAAATTGAAAAGAGTAACCGTTAACCAGTGAACGAAATCAGGTAATTGTTTAATTGATATTTTTATACATTGTCAATTATTTTTCTTGCTTCGTCGCCATACTCTTTACTTGCTAAAAAGTATTGTAACTGGGCTTCAAAAAAACGAATGGGATCACCTGTCGTCATCCATTTACCATCAATTACTTTATAATGGCATGGAGCAATCTTTGCTAGTTTTGCATTGGCATCTTGAAGCCACAGTTCATCATCTTTACCAATTGCATCTGGAGTTAAATATTTAAAAATATCATAAGATAAAATCATTCGGCCAAATGAGGCCATATCAGAAGGGGCTTCACCATTTGATGGTTTTTCAATTAAATAATCAAAAATGCCACTAGTTTCATCAAAAATTTCTTTTGGCTTAATAATACCATATCTTTTCAATTCTAGTTCCGGCACTTTTTGAACTGCTAAAACAGAATTACATTCAGAATTTAAATAATAATCAACAAGTTGACTCAAAGCTCCTTTATTTGAAGTTAAAACTACATCATCACCAAAAAGCATTCCAAACGGTTCGCCTTCTTTCAATAAATTTTTGGCAGAATAAATTGGTGAACCATTACCATAAGGAAGAAAAGGATATTGTTCCACAATTTCAATTCCTTTGTAATCCAGCATTTCCTGGACTTTTGCAAATCTTTCAGGTTTTCCGACTTCCGATAAAAAATCTTTTAACCCTTGTGATTTATTAAAAAAATAATCCTTAATCGTATCATTTCCCGGCCTTACAACGATAATAATTTTTTCCATTCCCGCTTCCATACATTCTTCAACTAAATATTGAATTACCGGTTTATCAATCATCACTAACATTTCTTTTGGAACATTTTTTACACCAGGTAAAAATCTTGTTCCTAGACCAGCAGCTGTAATAATCGCTGTTTTTACTGTACGCATTAATATTTAATAAAAGATAATTTGTAAATAATTACTAGTTATTAGCTAATAGAAAAAATGGAGATTTATTTTAACTAATAACTTCTAGCTTTTAACTTTTCTTCATCATGTTATACAATAATTTATCTTGGTTGTAAAATTTCTTAGTTTTCGTTAAAATTAATTATTATATTTTAGTAAAAGGTAGAAATTTACCACTAAATCATAAAACTAATAATTAAAAAGATCAGATATTTTTTGCGTGAAAATTTTTCAATTTATCTTAGATTAGGAGTAAGTATTGTTATTACAATATTAATTCTTTTTTCAATTATTAATCAACGCAATTTTCCCGATGTATCCACTCAAAAACTCAACCCTCAATTTACTTCACAAAAAAATTCAATCTTACTTCCACCAGTAGATATTTCTCAAATTCAAGCAGCTGAAGTTAGACAAGCTGAGGCAAATCAAAGAAAATTAGAAGAAGAATTAAAACGTAAAGAACGTGAGACCAAGATACAACGTACTTTATCATTTCTTAAAACCCAACATTCTCCTGTAGCCAATTATGAAATCGCCAGCATAATTGTAGATAAGTCTGCAATATATGGTGCTGATTTTCGAGTGGTTGTTGCTATCATGGGTGTCGAATCCGGCTTTTGTAATGCTTCATTTCATTACAATTGTTTTGGATATCTCAATGGAGCTGAATACGGCTCATATCTAGAAGCCTTTAATGATTTAGTTCCTAAGGTTTCCAGACAATATGCTGCTAAATTTGGCTGGAACTTCGAAGCTCTTGCCAAAGCCTATGGACAAGTTAACTGGGAATATAGCTCCGGAAATATGAGAAGATGGGCAGGGAGTATATAATTAGGAGCAAGTAGAAAAAAAGTATCTGGTAGCTGGTATCTGGTATCTAGTAAAAATTATGAATAACAATTACAAAGTTGCAATTTACAATTTTCTATTTTCATAATCCTTCCAGATTTCAGATTTCTATATTCTTAGATTCCTACTTCCTATTTTCTACTTGATACTTTCAATTTGATACTTCTCTACTAGATACTAGATACTAGATACTAGATACTAGATACTAGATATTCTCTCTTTTCTTCTATCTTTTATCTTGTAACTATTAACTAAAATTTACTATAGTGTATTATTCATTTCAATTCCTAGGTATTAATTATGGATTTTACACATTTACATGTTCATACTGACTATTCCCTCTTAGACGGTCTCAACCGAATTGATAAACTACTGACTAAAGTCAAAGAATATAAAATGGATTCAATTGCCATTACTGATCATGGTGCACTTTATGGTGTAGCGGAATTCTGGAAAATGTCTCATGACTTTGGTGTAAAGCCCATTTTAGGCTGCGAAATATATCTGGCACCTGGTGATCATAAACTTCGGGAAGCAGTTGATGGAATTAAATATTACCATTTAATAATTTTAGCGAAAAATTTAACTGGATATAAAAATCTAGTGAAAATTGTCAGTACAGGGTTTCTGGAAGGGATGTATTATCGTCCTCGGGTAAGTATTAATGAACTAAAGAAATATAGTGAAGGACTGATATGTACTACTGCCTGCCTAGCTGGCCCGGTTGCCCGACATATTGTTCGAGATCAGCTTGATCAGGCTGCTAACTGGGTTCGTATCCTGCATTCTATTTTTAAAGATGATTTATATTTGGAACTACAGCGCAATGGTTTTGAAGGAAATGATCAACCTGATTCCAATATTGTGCAGAAATATGATGAAAGTAGTGTGGAGATGATTCGACAACAAATTAAAGTAAACCTAAAATTACGAGAATATTCAGAACAATTTAAAATCCCACTAGTAGCCACATCCGATGCTCATTACCTCAATATCGACGATCGAAATGTGCAGACAATTCTTTTTTGTATCAAAGATGGAATGACATTAAATGATCCCAATAAGCGTGAAGGATATCTGGATACCTATATCAAAAGCCCGGATGAAATGGGAAAACATTTCAGTGATGACCTAGCTCCAATTGAAAATACTATTAAAATTAGTGAGAAAATTGAAGAATATAGTTTAAAATTTGAACGGGTTCAACCTCGATATCTTGATTTACCGCCTAAAGTAACAGCTAAGGAAGATTTAGAGCAAAAAACTATTAAGGGAGCTAAACTACGTTATGGTGAAATAAATCAAGAACTTCAAGAACGAATTGATTTTGAACTGATGGTGATTGATAAAAAAGGATATAACGATTACTTTTTGATAGTAGGTGATCTGATGCAATTTGCACGTAAACAAGGAATTGTGATTGGAGTTCGTGGCAGTGCAGCTGGTTCTGTAGTTGCTTATTGTCTAAATATTACCAACGTCGAACCAATTAAATGGGAATTATATTTTGAAAGATTTCTTAATCTGGAAAGAACTTCACCACCAGATATTGATATGGATCTCCAGGATGACCGCCGTGATGAAGTAATCGAATATGCCAAAAAAAAATATGGAAAAGATAATATCGCTGCAATCAGTGCGATTGGAAGCTTACAAACTAAGGCTGCAATTCGAGATGTAGCACGCGTCATGGGAATTGATTTGAAAATTGCTGATACTTTATCCAAAAAAGTCCAAGTTGTATTTGGAAAAGTATTTTCCATTGATAAAATGCTGGAAGTAGATCCGGAATTTAAGGAAATTATTACCAGCGATGTCCGCTTATTGAAATTAGCTGAATATGTTCGAAAGATAGAAGGCATGGCCAGACACATTTCCACACATGCCTGTGGTTTTTTGATCACACCACTTCCTATTATCGAATACATGGCATTACAACCTGATGCCAAAGATCCTACTAAATTAATTACACAACTGGATGGTAACTGGATTGATAAACTGGACTTTATGAAATTTGACTTTCTAGGTTTACGGACTCTAACAATAATTAAGAATACCCTGGATTATATTAAAGAAAGACATAACATAATAATTGATGTTCAAAAAATTCCTGAAGGTGATACCCAAGCATTTGAATTGTTTTCAAAAGGAGAAACAGTCGGGGTTTTTCAATTTGAATCACCTCCAATGCAACAATATTTGCGAGAACTTAGGCCAGAGAATCTTGAAGATATTTCTTTTCTGGCAGCTGCATATCGACCAGGACCAATGAAATTTATCCCTGATTATATTGCCTGTAAAAGAGGTGAAAAAAAAGCAGAATATTTGATTCCAGAATTAGAACCAATTCTTAAAAAAACATTTGGTTTTCCAATTTATCAAGAGCAATTATTTGCAATTTGTCGTGACTTAGGTGGCTTTACACTTGGTGAAGGTGATGTCATACGTAATGCTTTGAAAAAGAAACAAAAAGAAATTCTCGATGCCAAAGCCCCAGATTTTAAAAAATATTTTTTAAAACATTTTAATTATGACGCTAAGACAGCTGATACAGTCTGGAATCAATTAACCCCTTTTTCAGATTATGGATTTAATAAGGCGCATTCTGCCAGTTATGCTGTGGTAGCTTACTGGTGTGCCTACCTCAAATCGCATTATCCACTTGAATTTATGACATCTTTAATGCACTCTGATTTAGCAAATCTAGACAGAATTACAGTGGATTTAAAAGAAGCCCGAAGAATGGGATATATAATTAAAAAACCCCATATCAATTATTCAGAAGTGTATTTTAGTACATATGATGATAAATTTATTCGTTTTGGACTAGGTGCAATCAAAGGCGTTGGCAGCAAAATTTGTGAAGCAATTGTCGAAGAAAGAATAAAAAATGGAGAATACACTAACTTCGATGATCTGGTAATGCGTCAGGGAGCTAGTAAGCTCACCAAAAAAGTATTGGAAAACCTGATCAAAGTTGGCGCATTGGATCAATTTGGTGATCGAAAAGCTTTAGTGGAAATTTTACCTATTGTTTTACAAAAAAGCCAGAAATCACAAAATGCTGAGAAAATAGGACAAACAAGCTTATTTGGTAGTGTAATCAGCGGGAAAAATGAAATGAATATGAGCATTACTGCTATTCCAAATAATGTCAAAACAACAGATGCTGAAGTGTTGGAATGGGAAAAGGATTTACTCGGAGTATATATCAGTACACATCCACTTGATGATTTTCTACCATTGTTAATGAAGAAAAAAATTATTTCTATTGAGGAAGCTACTAAATGCTCAAGTGAGCAAAAAATTCAATTATTAGCAATTATTTCCAAAATAAAGCAAACTTTTACCAAAAAAGATTCAAAAGCAATGGGACTTATTCAAATTGAAGATTTGAATAACAAAGCTGAAGCAGTTATTTTTCCCAAAGTTTATGCAATCATAAAGCCTTTGCTCAAAGAAGGACAACCATATATAATTGATGCCATTGTCAATACTAGAAACGATAATTTAAATTTAATTATTGAACGTCTGCGTATCCCTGATAGAACAGAAGTGAATTCCAAAGATATTACAATCAATATCACAAATGAAAAAAATAAGGTAAAATTGACTCATCTCAAAAATATTATTAAAAATAATCCAGGAGATTTTAATCTGACAATTATTTATGGTAGTCCCTTTAGTCAAAAAGTAATTGAAAGAAAAATTAAATTAACACATGAATTGATCGATGTGCTGGAAGGATACAAAGTATAGAAAACGGATCCGGTGTTCGCGGGAATAATTATAGACTGAAATCAGTAATCGGTAGACAGCAAAAAATTACTACTAATTAATATCGCATTATTTGTTAACTTGTTAATATTTTTACTCATTTTAATTTTTAATCTCGTTAACTTTTTAACTCGTTAATATTTTAATATTTTTTTAATCATTTTAATCT
>JBAXHO010000062.1:0-9905 GCA_037138855.1 bacterium | reverse complement strand
TAACTATCAAACTGATTGGTATCAAACAGACCCTTTCAAAGTAGCGTATACAGTATTACCAACTAATTTTACAGTAGATAATCTGACAGTAACGAAGTTTTCTGATATTACTTATGGATCAACTATTAATGTAACTAATACATTTCTTATTGACCAGTATTCATACTTTTCTAGTACAGGTAGTACAACAACAAATACGTTATCCGTTTTGAATAATTCAATACTATATAACCAAAGTACAGCTTCCTTTGTTTACAGTACTTTGAATTGGACAGGTGCTGGACTTGTAGATAATGGAGGTACTTTTGCTTTTCTTTCAGGAGGTGGTGATTTAACAGTCCCTGCAACTAGTACATTAGAATCAAATGTTCCTAGATCATACACAAATGTAACAATAAATGGTTTATTGACTCACAATGCAAATACAACTGCTGAAAGTTATAAAATTAACTTTACAGTAAGTGGAAATACTACTGTAAATGCAGGAGGATCAATCAATGCAAATGGTAAAGGCTTTAGTATGGGTAATGGACCAGGAGCTGGAGTAAGTGGAACAGTAGGTGCTGGCGGAGGATCATATGGAGGTGTCGGAGGAGATGGTCAATACCGAGCAGGAAGTCTTGTAATATATGGAAATCAACTTGCACCTGATAGATTAGGCAGTGGTGGAGGTAAGTATGATTATAGTACTTCATCTGGATCGGGTGGTGGTGCAATAAAAATATATTCAAAAGGAAATTTAGTAGTAAACGGAACGATTTATGCTAATGGAACCCATAGTGTAGTAGATTGGAATCACCCACCAGGTGGAGGATCCGGAGGTTCTATTTGGTTAGTAGGAAATAATGTTAGTGGATCTGGTTCTATCACAGCCAACGGAGCTAACACTCCTGATACTAATTATGATGGAGGAGCAGGTGGTGGTGGTCGAATTGCAATATATTATGTAACAAATAGTAGTGGTCTTGCTGCATTGACTGCAAATAAAGGTATTGCTTCCGGAGCAGGTGCTAAAAGTGGTGGAAATGGTACTGTATATCTGGGAGGTATCACTGCCGACCCTGTCAATCTTCGTCAATACAAAATAGATGGTGTGACAGCAATTGCTCAAGGTGGTATTACAAGCGAATCATCTATAGTGACTACTTTGCAAGTTCAAGATGGTGATCTGACAGATACACTTACTCCTCAGGTAGAAATTAAGCCTGTTGGTACTGCTTTTAATAATGTTCCTACTGACGTCGGGACACCTGTAGCATACAATGGTTCCATTATTACTGCGAGTGTTTCTGTCGTAGGTTTGGCAAATAACGAAAGTTATCATTGGCAAGCACGTGTATGTGATGCAAGCAGTAATTGTACAGGGTGGATTAGTTATGGCAGTAATTTGGAAAGTGAAGCTGATATAAGTATTGTTACCAATGCTGATCCAAATTCTCCATTGATTCCTGATTCATCATTTTTTATCAATGGACAATATACAAATTCATTACAGCCTACTTTGGGATTTGTATTATCTGATCCAAATAACACTGATTCTGTTCAATACAGAATTCAACTGGCAGCAGATAATACTTTTAATACTTTAATTCTTGATTACTCTTCAGAATTTGCAGCACAAGGGACCAGACTTTATAGCATAGGACAGACAACAGGAACTGGAGTATATCACACAGGCAATGAAGATATGCAATTGGCAGAAGGTAATTACTATTGGAAAGTGCAGACTATTGATGATAAAGAAGGAGAATCAGGATGGAGTGTCGCACCAGGTACTCCTTCATTTCGGATTGATCTTTCCAAGCCATCAAATGCAACATATGCTTTTATGAAGCCATATAAGGATGCCATCAATCAATATAATTATGATGATCCGCCACTTTGGTTTAATCGGAATGATTTGTTCTTTAGTTGGCAGGAAGGTACTGATTTGCAAGGTGTGAAGGGCTACTGTTTATATTTAGGGCCTAAGTCAGATGGCAACCCAGCTACTGAAAAAGGTATTCTGGGAACTTCTCCAATTAGTACTACCGGTTCGGATTGTCAATTCATTACTGATACTACTGAAATTGATTTTGCTAATCCTTCGTATCGAGGTTCAGATTGGCTTACTTCCAGTATGGATCGATATTTCTTTAAAATCAAAACTATTGATATTTCTAATAACGTCTTTGAAGGTCCAGATGATAGCAATGTTGTTCCACTTTATTTTGATAATACGCTGCCACAGAATGTCACAGCCATCTCTGCTGCAAGTGGTACTTTCTCCAGTACTGCAGAGATGTATTTCAACTGGCCGATAGTTGCTGGACAAAATGGTAGCGATGAACATTCAGGACTATTAGGATTCCAATACTCGTTAAATTCTAAAAATATTGAGGACTGGATCGGAGATGTGGTAGATGATCATACAAGCTTAAGTTATTCTTTGATGACCAAATCGCAACCAGTTTACTTTCCAGAAGCTGTGCAAAATCTGGTGCAAATAGGTCAAAATATTATTTACTTCAGGACAATTGATCGAGCTGGAAATTTTTCAGAGTTACGAACAGCATATATCAATTACGGTGGCGAAGCTCCAAAGTTTGCACAGGGTGAAGAAGTACGTGTAGTTCCTACACAAAATAATATCAATAGATTTGCATTTGAATGGAATGCTGCTATTCCTTCTGATGGTAATGCGATAAAAAGTTACTATTATATGCTCAATACAGTTCCGCCTGCATCATATGCAACTATTATTTCTAATTCTGCCACTTACAGACCAACAAATGATACCAATGTTCCTGAAGCAAATTTTGCTGGGCTTCGTAGGGGGGCCAATACTATTCATGTCATTGCAGTTGATACATTAGATAATTATTCACCTACAAATTTTATTACTGCTACATTTTTTCTCAATTCTGATTTACCAGATCCTGTAAATAATCTTACTGTTTCAGATAGTTCAATTAAGGATGCTTCTATTTGGCGGGTCGCTTTAGTATGGGATCTTCCAGATTATCGGGGGACCGGTGATCTAACTTATCATATTGAGAGATCTGAGAATTCTACTGATTGGTCAGAGATTGATAGCACAACTGGCTTGGCTTATATTGATGTGGTGGGTGAATCAAAAAGATATTATTGGCGAGTATCCACTACTGATACTTCTGATCAATCAATTGCAACACCTTCATATACAAATGCTGTCAGTATTATTCCCAAAGGATCTTATACTACACCTCCGACATTAACGTCTGGTCCTGCAAGTTCATCTATTACCACTACGACAGCGCTGATTACCTGGACTACAAATCGAACTGGTGACAGTAAAGTGGCTTTTGGATTAGCACCCAGTAATTATTTTGACTCTGAGACTTATAAATCCTCACATGTGACAGAACATAAGATCCAACTATCCAATCTTACTCCGGGAACGACATATTATTTCACAGCTAAATGGACAGATGAAGATGGTAATACCGGAATTAGTGAAGAACAATCATTTACTACTGCACCACCACCACAAGTGAAAGATGTAAGACTCAGTAATCTAGGAATAAGTAGTGTTATGGTGAATTTTACAACAATCAACGCAAATAAAGCCAGGATCTACTATGGTACTTCCACAAGTTTTGGAGGTATCAAAGATATTGGTACTTCAAAATTGGAAACTGCTTATACGATTGAATTAAATCAGTTAAATGACGGCACAAAATATTATTATAAGATTAATACCTTTGATGAGGAAAACAAAGAATATGAGGGTACTATTTTGGATTTTACTACTTTACCAAGACCTCGAGTCAGTGAAATTGTAGTTCAGCAGGTAATCAATACAGCTCAATCTACTTTGCTTGTGACCTGGCAGTCCAATACATTAGTGACTTCTGTTGTGACATTTTATCCTGAAGCCAATGAGGAGCTAGCCAGGGATATTGTAGAATTGAAATTGGTTAAGGGGGAGCATAAGATTTTGATCAAAGGTTTATTTCCTCAAATGGCTTATGTGATAAGAGTTAGTGGCAAGGATATTATTGGGAATGAAGCTGTGTCTGATCCAATTAGAATCATAACTGCTACTGATAGTCGAGCGCCATATATTTCAGCAATGACAATCGAAGGTTCCAATACTACTCAAATGAGTGGAGTATCTCCAAATACTTCTTCTCAATTGATCGTAAGTTGGACTACTGATGAGCCTTCTACCAGTCAGGTAGAATTTGGTGAAGGATCAGGTATTACGTATAATCAATTGACACAAGAAGATACAGATTTATCATATAATCATGTCGTTATAGTTTCAGGACTTACTCCTTCCAAGGTTTATCATGTAAGATCAATCTCCAAAGATGCTGCAGGAAATGTTAGTAAATCGATTGATACTTTGACCATTACACCAAAGGCAACTGATAATGCCTTTGATATGGTTATCACAATTCTCAGAGAAAGTTTTGGTTTTTTAACTAAATAGTTCGCATTGACTTTTAAATAATATTTATAATATGAATAATATTGCCATCAAGGTGGAAGCTTTAAATAAGTCCTTTAAGGTCTTAGGTGGCAGTGTCCAGATTTTGAAGCATATTAGTTTTGAAATAAATTCTTATGAATTTGCTGTTATTTATGGACCTTCAGGTTGTGGAAAATCAACCCTGCTACACACTATTTTAGGTTTAGAAAAGCCAAATTCTGGTACTGTAACTGTTCTTGGAAAAAATATTTATGATAATTATTCTGAAGATAAATTAGCAATTTTTAGAAAAGAGCATATTGGTACTGTGTATCAGCAATCTAATTGGATCAAGGCGATAAATGTGATAGAAAATGTTGCATTCCCTTTAACTTTATTAGGTGTTTCTCGTACTGAAAGATTGGAGAGAGCAACCCGTTTATTGGAATCAGTTCAGATGCTTGATTGGGCTCATTATAACCCTGCGGAACTCTCTAGTGGTCAACAACAAAAAGTGTCATTAGTGAGAGCTTTGATTTCTGACCCTCAAATCATTATTGCTGACGAACCTACTGGTAATCTTGATTTTGAATCAGGATCGAATCTGATGAAATTGCTTAAGAAATTAAGTACCCTTCATCAAAAAACAATATTGATGGTAACTCATGACCTGGATTATTTAAAATTAGCTGATAAGGCTATTAATTTATTCGATGGACAGGTTACAAAAATATATTCTCCTCAAATCAATAAACTAGAAATACAAGATATTTCACTTCATATTAAAAAACATGCATAAGATAATCTCATTACCTTTGATATTAATCAGTTTCGTATTTTCTACAGTGAGAGGCACATTTGGAATATTTATCTATATTTTTCTTATCTGGGCTTATATCTGTCTTAAAGTAATTTCTGCTTTAGCTAAAAAAATTCATTTTTTAAAAAAATCAGAAAACGCATTCACATTGTTCTTGATTAAGATCGATGGAGCTCCGGATGATACTATTTCCAGAATTGAGCTAATTGAACTGGCCATGGCCAATATGAAGTCAAAACGTTCCAGGACTTTAGTAACAGTCGGGGGTATGGCTATCGGAATCGGTGCGATTGTGTTTTTAGTGTCTATTGGGTTTGGTGTGCAGTCATTAGTTGTTTCGAAGGTGGCCAGGTTTGAGGAAAGGCGGCAAACTGAAGTGATTGCTGCACCTAAAAGTAATCTGGTTATTAACGACGATATGCTTAGTATATTTAAAAATTTTCCAAATGTAGAAATGGTTTTACCTCAAATCGCAGTCGTGGGTAAGGTTAGCTATAAAAATTCCTCCACAGATATGGCAGTCTATGGTGTTACAGAACAATATCTCGAACAATCTGCGATATCTCCTATCATTGGTAAAGCCTTTGAGAGCAATGAAATTAATACAACATTTGAAGTGATCACAAGTAAACAACTCGAAGATACTACTCAGTCCAATACTAAGGATGAGATATTAGTAGGAGACTGGGTGGAAGTGACAGGGGAGAGTAATTCAGTTGATCAATACCAAATTTCGAAGGTAACTTTACCTGCTGAAATTCAGGATCGAGAAGCAGTGGTGAATAAAGCTTTTTTAAAGATATTGAATATTACTGATAACGAAGCTTTAGGTACTACTTTTTCCGTTGCTTTTTTAGTTTCAGGAAAATTATTCGATCAGAATCAAACTAGGATAGAATCATTACCTATAGATTATAAGATTATTGGTGTGACACCTGATGATGCAACGCCGATATTTTATGTTCCGTTTATCCACTTAAAATCACTTGGTATCAACAATTATTCACAGACGAAAATAATTGCACGATCTGAGGAAAGTTTAAGAGGGGTAAGAGACTTAGTGGAAGCGCAGGGTTTTATTTCAAATTCTGTGGTCGATACTATCGCTGATATTAATAATTTATTTGCTACAGCTAGAACATTTTTAGCATTATTTGGTACTATTGCTTTATTTGTAGCTTCTTTAGGTATGTTTAATACTTTGACGGTATCGTTATTGGAAAGGACAAGAGAAATCGGGTTATTAAAGGCTATGGGAATGCGTTCTAATGAGATTAGGGACTCGTTTCTTGCAGAATCAATGTTGATGGCTTCTTTGGGAGGAGTCTTAGGTATTGGTATGGGTTTTATTTCAGGTAAATTACTAGAAACCATCTTATCTTTGATAGCTATTCGCAATGGAGCTTCCTGGTTACATATCATTGAGATTCCATTTTTCTTTTCAATGATCATTTTAATATTATCCTTTTTAGTAGGTGTATTAACTGGCTTATATCCTGCCAAAAGAGCTTCCACAATTTCCGCACTAAATGCTTTGAGATACGAATAAAATTTATCGAATAATGTTGCAAAAAGAATTTTCTTCAATAGTTCAGTATAAATTTTTTCGGAATAAGATTACGAAACTAATTGTTGCACTATTGGTTGGTGCAGTTATAATATTTTTGATATCTTTGACTTTTAAGCCAACAATAACAAATTCTAAAAAAGATCCGGACAATACAGCGACAAAACAAAGATTTGTTGTAACACAAGCATATCTAAGTGGTATGACTAGTAAGGTAACAAAACGGGATAATGAAATTTATTATTATTTAATTCCAAGATTAAATTTGCAAGTAGTTGATGATATTGATACTCAAATAAATAAATTTGAAGTTATTAATATTACGTTAAGTAATTATCCAAAAGGAGCAAAATATAAGGTAGTCAAACCACATCATGTGAACACTTTAGAAAATAATGTTGATCCATATTTTAATACCAGTATGCAAGCAGATGATTTTGACTTTGAGAAAGTAGTTTCTGTAACTGATAAAATTGAATATGAAGTAGTAGACGGTGCTTCTACACCATACCGTGACGATTTTGCAAGAAAAGGGGATTCAATAGAATTTTTAGTAATTGTGTATCAGATAGGCAATTATGATGAAGAATCAATTATCAAGAGTGATGGGAAAATTGACTCTTCAAAATATTTGCAATATGCCAAGATAGAGCAGGAGTCGATCACTGGAGAAATATCTTTTATTGTGTTAGTCACTTTTGAAAATGGCGAGCAAACTTTTAAAAAATTTAATTTCGCGATAGAAGGTGAAGAAATGGTGAATAAAAGCTATTTAAATTTTGATCCAAAAATTGACGGTAGCAAATTTTAGCTCTAAGCCATACTTTGTAATTTATCGGAAAAAACATAGATTAAAGAAAACGCTGAAAAATGATTTGAAAATAAATATTTGAAACCAGATGTAATTGAAAATATTTATTTAAGTTCAGTTGTAATGTTTTCTTTACGTTCCCAGGGTAGCATTTCTTTTTCAAGAATGTCAGCAGTAGTGTTAGCATAATCAGTTTCTGTCCCCATTTTACCCATAGCAATTAGTACAAAAGGAATAAATTCTGATTTTAGTTCGGAAAATATTGCTTTTACCTTTAGAGCATCAAAGCTGCCAATTTGGCGGCTGGCATAACCAAGTTCTTGTGCTTGCAAGATGAGAGAAATTGTAGCTTGTCCTAAATCATATTATGCCCATTTATTTATTCCATCAATTGGTTCTGCTGGATTATAAGCAGCGATAATCATTAGTGGAGCTGACTGTGCCCAATAATTTCGTTCTGGAATACAAGTAAAGAGTTTATCATAGCTTTTGGTTCCTTTACGCATCCAGAGATATTGCCAGGGTTGGTGATTTCTGCCGGAGGGAGCTAGTCTGGCCGCTTCAAAAATGGTTATCAGGTCATGATTAGAAATAGTTTTCGAGTTAAAAACTCGAGGACTAAATCTTTTTGTAATTGCAGAAATCAATTTATGCTTTGTTTTTGGTTTTCTCAGTTGAGTGATTTGTTCTGGAAGAGTCATATATATTGTTTAATAATTATTTATTTTATTATATCGTCAAATTTTGTTAAGATTAAAGATAATTTTTTAATTTTTTTATATGAAAATCACTACAATTGTAGCACAAGAAATTTTGGATAGTCGGGGTAATCCTACCCTTGAAGCCAACGTTACTTTAGAGGATGGCAGTATTGGCTGGGCAGCAGTGCCATCAGGAGCTTCTACTGGAAAATATGAAGCAGTAGAATTACGCGATGGTGATCTTAAAAGATTTGGCGGTAAAGGTGTTTTAAAGGCAGTGGAAAATGTCAATACAACAATTTTGGAAGCAGTGAAAGGCATGGATGCCAGTGAACAAGTAGCACTTGATCAAAAAATGATTGACCTTGATGGTACGGAAAATAAAAGTAATCTTGGTGCTAATGCCATTCTTTCTGTTTCGATGGCTACTGCAAGAGCAGCAGCAAAATCCGAAAAAAAAGAATTATTTGCCTATTTGACTAAATTTAATCCTGATTTTGACGGAAAATATAATATGCCAATCACCATGATGAATGTGTTAAATGGTGGAAAACATGGTAACTGGGCAAGTGATATTCAGGAATATATGATTTTTCCAATTGGAGCAGAAAGTACCACTGATGCCATTCGAAAAGGTGCTGAAGTGTATCAGGTATTAGCCAAAATTTTAAAATCCAAAGGTTATAGTGTAGCTGTAGGTGATGAAGGTGGTTATGCCCCACAATTTAAATCCAATGAAGAGCCATTTCAAATTCTTATGGAAGCGATTACTGAAGCTGGCTATATTCCGGGTAAAGATTTCTCTTTAGGAATTGATGGCGCTGCTTCTGAATTTTATAGTGAAGGTAAATATCATTTAAAAAAAGAGGGCGTGGATATGACTTCCGAAGAATTAGTTAATTTCTATTTAGAACTCCTAAAAAAATATCCAATTATTTCTATGGAGGATGTGTTTGATCAGGATGACTGGACCGGATTTAAATCACTTTATGATAAAACTGCAGGAAAGATACAAGTTATGGGTGATGATCTTTTTGTGACTAATATCAAAAGATTGCAACAAGGGATCGATGATAAAACCTGTAATTCGATTTTGATCAAATTAAATCAAATTGGCACAATTACAGAAACTGTAGAAGCTATTAAAATGGCCAAAGCTGCTGGGATGACTGCTATTGTTTCTCATCGTAGTGCTGAAACTGAAGATGCTTTTATAGCTGATTTTGTGGTGGCCATGGGTACAGGTCAAATCAAAACTGGTGCACCTGCTCGTAGTGAGCGCGTCGCCAAGTATAATCAATTAATGAGAATCGAGAGAATGCTCGCCGGGAATACTGCATACCAGAAGTGGCCTTTTTGATGAGTAGACAGTAGACGGTAGACAGGGAGAAATGGAAAACGGAATCCGGAAAAGCTTGGTTCATTGGAAAATGTATAGGGGAGACATCGATGTCTCCCCTATAGTAGAATTATGTTTAGACACCTTGATATTTGTAATTGTTCGTTTACAATTCATTACGTGATACGTGATACGTGATACGTGATACGTGATACGTGATACGTGATACGTG
>JBAXHO010000061.1:0-10034 GCA_037138855.1 bacterium | reverse complement strand
AATCCTAAATATACTATGTAATTTAGTTTGTCTAGTTTATGAACTAATCCTAAATGTACTGCGTAATTTAGTTTGTCTAGTTTATGAACTAATCCTAAATGTACTTTGTAATTTAGATGATCCTGTACCATGAAGGTACAGGATTATGTCTTGCTAAAGTTTTGCTGCATTTCATTTGCAAAACTTAAGCAAGACATAAAAAAACCGCTTGCGCGGTTTGGTGTTTATCTTTTTTTATCTAAAGCCAACAACAACCGCTATACGGTTTTAAAATAAAAAAAGTAAAAATTGTTGCTTTGGATCTGTTTTGACATAATGAAACAATGATATAACGAAAAGAAAAGGAATGTCAAATGAAAAAAAATACCCCACTCGCGCAGGGTATTTTTAATTTTAATCTTTGCCTGTCTACAGTCTACTGACTACAGACTACAGACTACTGATCAATTACACTGTCCATTCGTATCTGGTGCTGCGGTACTTAGTTTAGTATCACATTCACCGGGCTTGTTGTTGAAAGCGCTACAGATGGCTGTTTTGAATGATTCTGGGGCACGTGAGCCTTCGTAAGCGGTGTCATTAATGAAAATGGTGGGTGAGCCTTGGACTGATTTCTCTGCATTCAAAGCGGCTTCGCTGGCGAGAATCGTATCTGACTGAGTACTGACACAGGAATTGACAGCATTGACATCAACTCCTTTATCTTGAGCGACAGCTGTCCAGCAGGCATCAGCATCTTGAGCAGTACATTTCAAATTAATGGCATCGACGAAATCCCAGTATTTCTCTGGCTGATTTTTGTAAACGCAGATTTCACGGACGTCCTGGCGTAATTCCTGGATACCATGCATTGAGCAATATTTTTGGCTGGAATCACTACAATAATCTTCCCATTTGGCTGTAGCTCCGGCATTTTTTGCGTAGTCCGAATAAATTACATAATGTGGTTCCAAGTTGATTTTATCTTTCAGTAAAGCGCGGACATTATTGATCATCCCTTCAGCCTGGTTACCATAAGGGCAGAAAGCCATAGTAAAGAAAAGGGAAGTGGGTTTGTCGGTTTTGGGGTAATCAGCACTTTTAGCATCGGCAGCTTTTCCACTCAAATCGAATTTTTGATTTAAGAGATATAAAGTCTTGGCATCGGTGGAGACCAAAGCTGAATATTCCTGACCTTGTACTGTGAATGTGATGGTTTTTAAACGATCTTTATTTTTTTCCAGTTTGGTGATCTCAATTTTGCTCTGACCTTGTAGTAAGGTGGTGTCAATATAATCAGAAACTGCCTTTTTGAGAGCAGCATCGTTTTTCTGACCAATTCCCAATGGCAAAACACGAAAACCGGATGTTAAGACGCTAATGAGAAGCGCTACAGCCATAATCAGAAAAAGACCACCAGTGAGTAGCATCTTTTTATTGATATTAATGACTCTTACAGTTTTATTAGTTTCAGTAGTCATTTTTTCTGAAACTGTTTTCTTAGAAGCTGTTTTGGGCTTTTCAACTTGGGCGACTGGCTTCTTGGCAGTCGGTTTAGCTGATTTTTGTTTTTTAGGCATAGGAGATAATTGATAAACAATAAAATTTATTGTAGCAGATGGAGGGGAAATTTGGGAAATAATTATCACGGAGAAGCGGGGAAGGAGCATGACGCAAGTATCACGTATCATGTAGCAAGTAGCAAGAAGGAAAGAATTTAGGAATCTAGGAATAAAAAAAGAAATTCGGAATCTACCGATATATTAATTTTAACATCACTACTGTCTATAGATTAGGGCCTACAGTACTATTCGAGATGCGAGATTCGTAATTCGAGAGTGGGGGAGGGTTGGCAGATAGGCAAACCGAGGTAAAGAGAAATTGAATCTGAAATTTTTAAATTATAAAAAACTTGGATTGATTTGCACACTGATATTTATGATATAATTTCTTATATCAACGATACATAAATTTATTTAGTTAATTAAACTAATTTGAGTAAAGATCTCATTACTTTCATTGGAGAAGCTTATCCTAATTTAGAACATCAACCGGCGGATTACTTGTATAGATTAGATGGACCTTTTCACTTAGTAGAGTTAGCTAAATATTGTTCATTTAATGGTAGTGATATTTTTACCTTATGGTTAGATCAACTTGCTAGTGTTCAAGAGAGAAGACCAATTATCAATCAAAAACCATTTGTAAAAGGGATTGTTGGTGAAGAGTCATTACATCAAGAACTAGTAAAATTAGCTGGGCGAGCACAAGAATTAAGAAATAAGGGAAATTTTTTTTCGTTGACACAGATTTTAATCGTGATTTAATTCCTAAAGATTTGCATTCTATTACTGTAGTTTGCAACTTATTTAATTTGATTATGCCAGAGATAGCTGATGAGTATCATCTTCCTTGGGATCAATTAGATGGAATTGCACGAATAGTTCAAGGAGGCTCAGCTGGATCTTTTGGAAACAGATATTTTCCAGAATTAATAAAAGAAGGTGAAGAAGGTTTAACATATGGTTTAGGTGATAAATTAACTATTCCAAATATTTGTAATACAAAAATCGCATCTTTAGATTTATCTGATAAAACTCATTTGATAAAGCTTGCTGATGCTACCTTTAATATCAACCGTTGGAGACCAGGATCTGAAGGACTAGAAGCCCAGTCGCATCTTGGATTATTTTCAATTCTATTAGAAGAATTTGTTCAAAGCACTTTATTAAATTTATCTACACTATACTGGGGTGATTTAGGATTTCCTATAGAGGAGGTAATTGCTGATCATTTACTTAGTAAATTTACAATTGGAGACATACAAAACCGACTTAAAACTATGGAGGCTCATTTTAGCCTTGATGAAACTTTGAATATTGTAGACA
The DNA here is from genome assembly GCA_037138855.1 of bacterium. GTDB lineage: Bacteria > Patescibacteriota > Dojkabacteria > B142 > OLB20 > JBAXHO01. The sequence goes on along the minus strand of JBAXHO010000061.1, from coordinate 7,167 downwards.
GAATTGGTGAAACTCTTCCTCTAGAAATTATTATGATACCTTTAAATGAAGTACGTACAGAATTTGAACGTACTAAACCAGAGCTAGGTCCATTGATATCAAAAATATTATCTCCAGCACTAGATCTAGCATGGAAAGCAAAGAATTATTACGGATTCATTCACAGTGTAACTTTTCAACAAATTGTTAGAGAAATGTTAAATACAGATCAACTAGATAACTTTGAAAATATCAATAGATTTAAAGATAGATTTCAAAACTGTATTAAAGAGATTATTGAATCAGGTACTACGCAGAAACAGCTAATAGAAGGATTAAAAACTTTTCATTTGGAGGAAAAATCTGGGAAGTAAGTGACTTCCCAGCAAAAATCGGACAACTGAAATTATTTGCTTTAGAAGGAAAAATGAATATAGCTAGTCAAAGCAATACGCACACAAATTTCCCCTCCGCTTACCGATCACCGCTCACCGGACACCGTTCCCTAAATCACAAAATCCCCCCTCTGGATATCCCAAAGCGTTTTGTAAATCCCTTCTGCTTGGGCTAATTCTTGGTGGGTACCTTGTTGGACAATTTTACCTTGGTCAAGGACGACGAGGCGTTTTGCTTTCATGACTGTGGAGAGGCGGTGGGCGATGATGATCGTGGTACGGTTTTCGGCCAAGCGCCAGAAGGCTTCCTGGATAAGTTTTTCTGAGCGAGAGTCGAGCTGACTGGTCGCTTCATCGAAGATAATGATTTGCGGGTTGGCGAGGAACATCCGGGCGATTGCCAAGCGTTGTTTCTGGCCACCGGAAAGTTTGATACCACGTTCACCGACAATGGTTTGATATTTTTGCGGAAGACTTTCGATAAAATCAGCGAGGTTGGCAAGTTTTACAGCTGCCTTGATTACTTCCAAATTGGCAGCTTCATTGCCATAGGCGAGATTGTATGCGATGGTGTCGTTGAAGAGGATGGGCTCTTGCGGTACGATTCCGACACTTTTCCTGAGACTTTCCTTGGAGACTGTGCTGATATCTTGATCATCAATGAGAATTTGCCCTTGTTTTAAATCATAAAATCTTAGTAATAATTTGGTAATGGTAGTTTTGCCGGCGCCGGATTCGCCTACTAGAGCGATTGATTCGCCTGGCTCAATGGTGAGATTAAAATTCTCAAAAATCGTGTCGCGGTTTTTATAACTAAAAGCCAGATTGTTAAATTCAATTTTCCCCAGACCTTTGGTAAGTTCAGGTGCAGCAGCAGCTTCTTTGACCTCAATTGGATAATCAAGCATACTGACATATTCTTTCAGATCAACATAATTCTTGACGATATCACGCAGCCGGAAGATCAACTGATTGAATTCCGGAAATATTGTACTGGCAAAGGTAATAAAAAGAATCATGTCACCGAGCGTGATTAATTTCTGCGAGCCATAATAAAAACTCAAGGCAATAATAATTGTCGTGCCCAAACTGGAAATTACACCAGTGACGATATCGATTGCTCGAAAGGAATTGGCATAATTCCAGAGCTTCCGGCTCCATATTTGGAAATTTTTCTGGAGACGACGCTGTTCCCATTTTTCTTTAGCAAAGTATTTTACTGTATCAAAATTGGTCAGGTTGTCTACGATAACGTGAGTAATTTTATCTTCTTCATTATTAAATTCACCTCTGGTTTTAATATTTAATTTTAAAAGAAAATAAGTAGCACAAGCTTCGATAATAAAAGCAATTAGAAAAATGATGACGAATTCGGCTTTGATTACTGCTACCGTAATTATGAGAAAGGAAAATTTGAAACAGGACATCAGGATGCCTTGAAAGGAATCGTGAACGATTGCGAAAAAAGTACTGTCGCCACGTTTGATTTTGGAAATCAGCGAACCACTGGATTTGTTTTCGTGAAAGCTAATGTCCAGATCATGTAAATGCTTGAAAACATTGCTGCGCATATCCCGTGAGGCTGGAATCAGAAAAGAATCCATGAAAAGAAAGCCGAGTGCTGCAGCAAAAGTGATTAGGACATCGAGGGCAAAATATAAACCCAAAAGGATTAAAATTCTGGAAAATTCCTGTTTGGTAAAATCATCAACCAAAAATTTAAAAAGCACTTTTGCCCCGATATCAAAAATTGCTGTAAGCATGATAAAACAAACGCAGAAAATCAACGCCAATTTATAGCGCCAATAATAGCGAAGTAGTGTTTTAAAAACTTTGAGCATAATTGTTTTGAATTGGGAAACTAATTGTAGCTGTTTAAGTATCAAGTAGCAAGTAGTATGTAGCAAGTAGCAAGTAGTAAGTAGTAAAGGGGTATCTAGTAGCTAGTATCTGGTATCTTGTAGAAATGGAAACTGGAAGAATTATGCAAAATGGAATTTGCAATTTGAAATTTGTTAACTCGTTAATATTTTAATTTTTTAATTTCTATTGTTATCTGTCCAAAGAATTTTGGACCTTACAAACGAATTTTCTACCAGCACGGGTTGCAGATCTGCAACCCCTCCTACTTATTTCGTTTTTCCGCTATAATAGAATTAATTAATCAAAAAAATTGCTGGCTGACTTTCATTTACATTCCAAATATTCTCGTGCTACTAGTCCTGAAATGGGACTGGAAGGAATTTATCGTGGAGCGAAGCTTAAGGGCATTGATTTGGTTGGGACTGGAGATTTTACTCATCCCAAGTATTTTCAGGAAATTCAGGAAAAATTAATTTCTGATGCCTCTGGTTTATTTAGTTTGCAGCCGGAAATTGCTACCAAAATCGATGAAGAGTTGCCAGAGTCAGTGCGAAACCGCAGTGTAAAATTTATCCTCAGTGTGGAAATTAGTAATATTTATAAGAAAAATGATAAAGTCCGCAAGTCGCATAATTTGATACTTTGCGAAGATTTTGTTACTGCTGGTAAATTGATTGCTAAACTCAATAAAATTGGTAATCTCAAATCTGATGGTCGTCCCATCCTTGGACTTAGTGCGAAAGACTTATTGGCTATTACGCTGGAAATTGGTTCCGGACTGTATTTTATCCCGGCACATATCTGGACACCCTGGTTTAGTGTGTTTGGCTCGCGTTCCGGATATGATTCTCTGGAAGAATGCTTTGCTGAATTAACTCCTTTTATTCGGACACTGGAAACTGGACTTTCATCTGATCCTTATATGAATTGGCGCTGGAGCGAAATTGCTGATTTGTGCTTCATCTCTAATTCCGATGCCCATTCTGCTGCCAAAATGGGCCGGGAAGCTAATATTTTAGATTGTGAACCTGATTTTCAGGAAATTATTGCAGCACTAAAAACCAATGATGAGCGTTTTGTCGGTACCATTGAGTTTTTTCCTGAAGAGGGTAAATATTATTTAGATGGTCATCGCAGTTGTGGTGTCTCACTTCATTATGCAGAGACGAAAAAGTTGAAAGGTATTTGTCCGCAATGTGGTAAAGCATTAGTTTTGGGAGTGAGCTACCGGGTAGCAGAACTGGCAGAGCGAAGCGCTGATTATCGGCCAACGAAACATAAGAGCGTAGAATATATTGTTCCGCTTGCGGAAATTATTGCCGAGATCATGGGATTGAAGAGTGCAAATTCTACCAAAGTGGTAAGTTATTATGATAAATTGATCAGCAAATTTGGTAGTGAATTTGAAATTTTGCGAAGTGTTGCCACACAAGATTTAGAAAAATTAGGAGAAATCCAATTAGCAGAAGCCCTCAATAATCTCCGCTCCGGAAAAGTCTTCGTCCAAGGTGGTTACGACGGCATTTTTGGTGTGATCAGAGTCCTGCAGCAAAAAGGTAATGCCAGTCAGAGAGAGCAATTGGCATTGGTGTAGGATTTGCAATTTGGAATTTGCAAATTGCAATTTGGGTAAAAATGAAAAATAGCTAAAAGTTAAGAGTTAAAAGTTAGAAGAAGAGAAAAATCTAGGAAGATTGGAAGTTAAATGAAGTCGATTAGCTGTTGGAAATGGCTAAATATTAACTATTTGATTATTTGAAGAAGTAATTGGCACTTGTGAAGATTTAATACTGAATACTTCTGTTGTAACCGGGACATTTACGTTTTCCAACTGGAATATTTCCTGCTTCCAAAGCTATCACGCAAGGAGAGTAACCATTTAGACAGCTACCTCCAGGTTGAAGATCATAAATTGCTGATAGTCGTTGACCTGTAATTATATCTACTTGTGTTGGATCAGTTGCCAGGCAAGTAGAGCAAGCACCTCTCGTGAGCAATATACCCAAGTTAGTAAGCACGTCTGATGTTAAAAACGTTGAAGAAAGAAATGATTCAGGTAAATTTGCGGAAATGATAGCCATTTTAGCTAGCTAATATGCATTATGATTATATCATAATATCGAAATATTGAGCTAAAATTTGGATAAAGAAAGCAAATTAATCTAACATTAAAACTAGAAACTTAATAAACATCTTTATGTTTACCAAAATCTAAAACTTGGATACAATTTTCATCTGGATATTCATTTATGATAAATCGATAAGCTCCGGGATTACAACCTGGAAGTGTAATTGAAACTTCATTTCTGTTTCGAGTAAGGTGATGTCGATTATACGACTGGCTTGAAGTGTATTCTAACCAGCTTTGTGCAGCCAAAGTATCAAGAGCATCTTTAATTGTCGCTCTTCTATTTTTATCTCTAATTTTTTTATCAACAATTTTTAAGGCTTGTGGGTAATTTGATATTTCTGGCATAAATTATTGCCTAACGTATTATATAAACCCATTATTTCATAAAAAGTAACAAAAATTTTCAAAATTTGTGACAGAAAACAGGAAATTAGCAATATTTAGCATTGTCACCGAGGATTGAGATAAAATGGCAAAATTCAGTTAGTCCAGGCACTTACCAATCTCCATCATGCTTTTTGATTGATGAATCAGATGATTTGACAAGATAGCCAGAATGATTACAATTTAGTTTAATATTGGATAACTCTATTTTTGAGTATTTAAAAAATTTATGAAAAAGTTACTACTTACTGGTTGTCTATTGGCCTCACTTCTGTTTTTTATCGTAGCACTGATCTTTGTATTAGCAATGTACTGGAATTCTAGACATCCCGATGCCGGAACTGGTTCTAATACTACGATTGCTTTGGATCCGGCTTTGTGGAATCAGGATACTGATCAGGATAAAATTGATGATTATACTGAATCAGTTTTAGGTTATAACGTTAAGCAGACAGAAGATACGTTTTGTAAAGATAAAATCATGGAGAATTGCGATCAGGAGATTACTACTGATGTCAGTAAAGCCTTGAAAAACGTGGTGATTATTATCGATGGCTCGACTTCGATGAATGACAAAATTGGCAGTGAGACGAAAATGGAAATCCTCAAAGCGACTTTGGCAGAAGTATTGCCGACAATTCAATTCGATGCCTATACCAAAGTAGCGCTTATGGCTTATGGACATCGAATTCCCAACGATCAGAAAACGGCTTCCTGTGAGGATACTGAAGTCATGTATCCGATTGCCACAATGGATGTAGCGGGATTTTTGACGAAAGTAAATACGGTTAATACATCCGGCTGGACACCGCTTGCTAAATCGTTACGAGAAGCCGGGGCCATGCTAAAAAATAGTCCGCTTGCAGCTAATTCAATTATCTTGATTTCCGATGGCAAAGAAACCTGTGATGGTGATCCGGTTAATGAGGCTAAAGCTTTGAAAGATGCTGGTGTAGTAGAAAAAGTTAGTGTCATTGGCTTCAGTGCTGGTGACGATGAAGCCAGTCTGAGAGAAATTGCCAATGCAGGTGGCGGAGATTATATTACAGCTTCTGATCAGGCGAGCTTGCAGTCCAGTTTTGAAAATATGGTAAAAGAATCATTAAATCTTGCCAAGTATCGCATTTGTTTGATAAAAATGTCCAATAATTATAGTACTTGCATAGATGAAAGCTACAACCCGGCAGTAGATTACGTCAAACAAAATCATCCAGTTTGTAAAGGGCAAACTGATAACATGAGTTGTATAGCACTAGTAGGTCAGATGACCTTGATGCGCTCTAATCTCCTTGCTGAGTATAGTTTGCAGTACATTAATAAATTACAAAGTACCGGGACGCCGGGGAAGTGAGAAGTAGCAAAAATAGCTGGTAGCTAGTATTTGGTAGAAAATTAAAAACTTCAACTGGAATCTGGAATAGGATAACGTAGTGAACAAAAATATTTGTTCTGGTATAACAAAAAAGAAGTTAGGAATAGAAGAATAAAGGAATTTGGAATCTGGAATCAGGAATCTGGAATCGGATAATGTAGTGAACAAAAATATTTGTTCACTTATAACAAGAAAGAAGTTAAAAATATAGGAATCTAAGGGAACAATGGATGTTGGGAGTAAGGTTTTATTTACAGGCAGCTGTTTCCAGTGCTTGCATTGCTTCCACAGGTATTGGGACTGTCGTTCTAGTATTTGATAGCACTTCAATTGCTTGAATTGTGGCACAATCCTGAAGTGATGGTGGATTAGCTGCGGCTTGTATCGCTTCAATAGTTTTTTCAGGCTGTTGCGCTAAAAGTTCTGGAGATTCGTTTAGAGTAATAATTGCTGCTACTGCGTCAATTACTGGTACAACTGCGTCAGGTTGATTTGCAAGTACAGGGGTATTTACTGGTTGTAAAACTTCATCACATGCAATCAAACTGTTGGATGTTTCTTTTTTTACAAAAATAGGTTCTGCTTCAGGGCGCAATCCAGTTGGAATGTCTACAGCTTTAATTTCGCAATGTACTCCAACTGGTACTTTTCGATCTGTGGCAAAATGAACTTGGGCTGACGCATAGCGATTTGTAGTTAATCCAATATGGTCGGCGGTAAGAACATGTGGCCCATATTGGGTTATTACACCAAAACAGCGCTGCGGTTCAACTCCACTTGTACATATAGTCCCATGAGTAATTTGAGGTTGTGGTCCTACGCAACCAGCTAACATCCCTCCTAATAAAAATAATAGTAATATTTTTGGTAATCTATCTATTTTTCCTGGTATCCATTCTTGCTCTTTTTTTCCTGCTAAGAATGCTGCTGTATCTGCCAGAGTGACTGGTTCATGAATATATTGCATTTCTGGAGAGTATGGATTTGACATGGGTTAATGGTAAAAACGCGTTGTTTTTTTTCTAATTTTGCCTTTGATTTTT
>JBAXHO010000060.1:0-10053 GCA_037138855.1 bacterium | reverse complement strand
TCTGGTCAGATGAGTTGGGCTGGGTAGATTTTGATAATAATAGGGGCTTAAATCCAGCGAAAATAAACCTAACTACTGGAAGAATTTCGGGACTTGCCTATACATCCAATACCGATGGAGTGATAGATTTTAGCAACTACAACAGCAATGCGACTGTAAATTTAACTACTGGTGGAATTTCAGGTTACGGTTGGTCAGAGGATCTCGGCTGGGTGGATTTTTCCAGTGCCAGAGTAGCTGGATCACTTTTACCTCTTATCAAAACAGGACAGGATACGCTTCCAATTTTGCTGGGAGCAATTCCTCTTCTTGGTGTTTCAGTATTGCTGGCGAAGAAAAAGAAAAATTAAAAATTATGGTAATAAATCCGATTAGTATTTATTGTCATATCACCTTCCACAATAAACAAAAAAATTGCAAATTTTCGATTTTAATATTAATCTGATCTTACCTTAATTCAAATTTGAAAAATATTATGATTATCGCAGAAAAACTATCGCTTGTGAAAAAGGGCTTTGTTGGGCTTAACGTGGCTCAGATCTACAAAGATACTGCTCTAAAATATCTAGAACAATGGCTTACTGAGGAGCAATTTGCTGATTATCAGTCACAGCTTGATTATTTTATCGAAACTGCTAAGTGGGATCTTCTATTAGATTCATTTTATCAAATTATTCCCTTTGGAACTGGCGGAAGACGTGGTGAAGTGGGACTCGGACCAAATAAAATTAATCCCTGGACAATTCAGTCATCAGCTCAAGGTCATGCGCAATATTTAATCAAAAAATTTGGTGATATTGCTAAAACTCGTGGTGTGGTCATTTCATATGATGTCAGAGTTTACAAGGAAACAGCCGACTATGATCTCGCTCGACCTAATCCAGTAAAAGATTTAAATTGTCTTTCACTGGCAAGTTCAGCTGCAGAAGTCTATGCTGCTAATGGTTTTACTGTATATTTTTTTAAAAATTATACCAGCACTCCGGAGATGTCTTTTATGGTTACACATCTTAATGCAGTAGCTGGTGATATGATTTCTGCCAGTCACAATCCGCCAGAATACAATGGTATCAAAGTCGTCAATGATTTTGGTGGACAGCTCATACCACCTGACGATCAGGAATTGGTCGATATTGTGAGAAAGGAAGTGACTGAAATAAAAAAGTTAGATTTTGAAAGTGCAAAAAAACAGAATATATTAAAATATGTAACACCCGAACAACATCAGGCATATTTTGACGCTGCTAAAAAAACTGCTCAAGGCGATTATCGTGAAGCCAAGATTTTTTTCAGTCCTTATAATGGCACTTCAATCTATTCAGTGCTTCCGGTAATGAAACAGTTGGGCTTTGATATTACGATGGATATTGCCACTGGTATACCTGACGGCTCTTTTCCGGCAATTATGTATCATATTCCTAATCCGGAAGTGAGAGAATCATATTTGGGATTAATTCCGGAAGCAGATAAAATAAATGCAGATATGATCATCGTTACAGATCCTGACGGTGATCGCATTGGTTTGATGTCAAAAGAGCAAAGCAAATGGAGATTTATCACCGGTAATGAAATTATGATTTTAGCTACAGCTTTTCTCTTAGAAGAATTAAAAAATAAAGGGAAGTTGCAACCAACTAATGTTATTGTAAAAACATTAGTCACGACAAATTTCTTGAAATTATTGGCAGATAAATATCAGGTGCAAATTAATGGAGAACAACTTGTTGGAATTAAATATATTGCTGATGTGATGAATCAACTGGCAAAAGAAGGCAGAATCGCAGATTTTATTCTTGGCGGTGAAGAAAGCCATGGTATGACAGCTGGTGATTATATTCGGGAAAAAGATTCTGTGATTCCGGCAATTCTGCTTTCAGAATTAGCATCAAAATTGAAGCGACAACAAAAAACCTTGGGAAATTTTCTTGATGAACTTTATACTGAACTAGGATATTTTAATAATTTTCAAAATGAGATTCGCCTTCCTGGTGCTGAAGGAATGAGTAAGATTGCACAGATTCAGTCAGAATTACGTAAGTTAAAACCACAAATCTTTGGTAATTATCAGATCACAAGGGTGGTCGATAAACTGGAGGGTGACTCAATTAAATCCGAATCAGATGAACAAAGCCGTAACGTACTTTATTACGAACTTAAAAGTGGCGATCCTGAAATCAATTTTATTTCAATAACCATCCGACCGTCAGGCACCGAACCAAAAACAAAAATTTATTTTGAAATCGGCACTAAAGCTGGGATGAGCTTGGAGGAAGCGAAGCAGTTTGCAGAAAAAAAAGGGTTAGCAATAGAAAAAGTAGTAATCACATATTTGTACAAATTGATTGGGATTGACTTTCCAGAACGTGGCTTCCTGCTTTTTCGGATGCTTCCCAGTAATGCTAAATTAAAATATTTTGAAATTGAAGCTGAAATTATCGCCTTAACCAAAATTCCTGAAAAAGGCTTTCAGAAAAGTGAATTAGATAAGCTGTTAAGCTTTCTTGGCTCTAATGCCACAGATAAAGTGAATCCTGCATTTCAGGTAAAATTTGGCAAAACGATTGAGGAATATTTGGAGTTGGAATGAAAAGAAGTAGTAAGTAGTACGAAAATAGTTAGAAGTTAGAAGAGGAGAAAGATATTAAAACTAATATCCTTTTAGCTTTTAACTATTAACTTATAACCATTTTTATTATTTGTTCAAATTACATAATTATTTATGTTACACATTACATTATTTAATAAATTTAATTATCATGGATCGAACAGCTAGAAGTATAAAGATATACGACTCAATCGCTTCTGATTACTCCCAAAAAGTGAAAACCAGTATTCCGAAAGCAGCTATTGAATTATTTACATCTGTATTGATACCAGAAGCCAGAATTTTAGATGCAGGATGTGCTGCTGGTAGAGACTCGAGAATATTAACTGATAAGGGTTTTGTAGTTACCGGAATTGATTTATCGAAAGAATTATTAAAAATTGCCAAGAAAGAAAATTCTGATTTAGATTTAATTTTTGGTGATCTTAGAAAGCTGCCATTTAAAGAGGAATATTTTGATGGAATTTTTGCTTGTGGTGTTCTTTTAGAATTAGATAAAAAAGATATTTTGAAAGTACTTAAAGAATTTCAACGTGTTTTGAAATCAGGTGGAATTGTTTTTGTCAGAACTAAGGAAGGACAAGGCACTAGACTAATTAAAAAAGATTCTCTTGCTAAAGTAGAACGAGAAGTTACATTTTTAACTGTTGCTGAATTGCAGAACCTATTTAAAAAAGCAGGTTTAGCTGAACTTAAAATATTTGTTGATGAAAGTCATAGTCGAAAGGGTTTAATGTGGATAAATGCTTTGTATAAAAAGCCGTTAGTAGCTAAGTAGCAAGTAGTAAAAAAATATCTGGTAACTGGTATCTAGTATCTAGTATCTAGTATCTAGTATCTAGTAAAAAATTATAAATTATGAATAACAATTTCTAAATATTAATTCACATAATATTTCCAGATTCCAGTATTAGTATTCCAATTCGATTTCTTCTTGCAAATTGGTCACAATCACTTGTTCAAATTTATCAGAAATAGAATATATTTTAATTTTACAACCTAATTCTTCAGCGATAATCAAACCCGCTGCCAGATCGTGAAATTTCATTTTTTCACGCATTGGTGAAAGGTAAGCATGAAAAAGGCCAGTACAAAGCCCCATTAAGGATATTGATCCGTTGCCAAGGATCCGGACACGATAAGAATCTCCTATTGTTTTTATCAAAAATGAGTTATTTTTTTGTTGCAGTGTTTTCCAATCCATTTTTAAACTTGTATCGTTAATAATTTTGTATTGTGCTTGATTTAAAGGGAGATCCCAGGAAATCGTTGCTTTATTATTCTCTACAGCTGCTGGTTTTTTTAAAAGAATTCCATTGTTAAAGACACCTGAACCTTTAACTGCATAATAGCATTGCTGGCTAGCTGGTAAATAGATAATTCCCAGAACAGGTTTGCGTTTATGAAGTAAGGCAATCGAGATCGTCCACATTGGGAACAATTTCGAAAAATATTTAGTGCCATCAATCGGATCAATTGACCAGGCATAATTATCAAAATAATTACTTTCTGGAGCTGTTTCCTCATCAAAAATTGGAATTGCGGGATAACAAATTTCTAAAAAGTTTCGTAATTCTTTAGCAATTGACTTGTCGAAATTTGTGGACATATCCACACCATCTGCATGGATTTCATCAATTGTGATTTTGCTCCAATTACGATAAACATAATCACCTACTTCGACAACTTTGGGCTTGACGGTTTGTAAGATTTGGTTGAAATCCATCAGTAAAAAAATATACAATAAAGATATCTTGAATTTTATCATTTTATTTTGGAAAACAATACTACAATTTTCAAACAATGTTATTTAGAATTAAATTCTGAACAGAAATTAGCTGTGGATACTATTGAAGGACCTGTGATGGTGCTCGCCGGGCCCGGTACTGGTAAGACTCAAGTAATTGCAGTAAGAATTGGTAAGATTTTGCAAGAAACACAAGTGGATCCGGAAAATATTCTTTGTTTAACATTTACGGATTCAGCTGTCAATTCGATGCGCCAGCGTCTTCTGGAAATAATTGGTAAACCGGCACATCGTGTGAAGATTTTCACTTTTCATTCTTTTTGTAATGATGTCATCAAATCCAATCCGGAACAATTCCCATTATTGAGCTTCGAGGCAGAGCAACTAACTGATGTCGAAAAGATTCAAATAATTAAAAATTTAATCAGTGAGCTTGATACAGATAACCCACTCAAACCATTTGGAAATGTAGATTTGTATGTCAAACCAATTTCCGGATTGATTTCTAGCCTAAAGCGTGAAGCAATTTCACCAGAGCGATTAAAGCAACTTAGCTTAGAGCAAAAACAATTTTTTGAACAAACATCACAATTATTTTTGGATTTATTGGCCATCAATGCCCGTAGTCTCAAATCAGAGCAAGTTAATAATTTCATTTCTGCTCTGAAAAGTCTTAATTCTGATTTTCCACTGGTAACTCTGATTGATCAATTAATTATTGATTTTGATATGCTCAATAATCCTGTCAGTAAGATGATTAGTGAGTTTAAGAAACAATTAAAAAAAATATTTGTGAAATATTCCGACTCCAAAATTATCCTGAAAATGCAGGCTTTGGCAGGTATATTTGAAATTTATCAAAAGCGTTTACAAAAATTGAGCCGTTATGATTACGAAGATATGATAAGTTATGTCGTAAGTGCCTTTGACACAAACGAAATGCTACTTCGTGAATATCAGGAGCGTTACCAATACATCTTGGTGGATGAATTTCAAGATACCAATTCCGCTCAAAATCAAACCGTGACAACTTTAGGAAAATTCTTTGAATCGCCAAATATTTTCGTCGTAGGTGATGATGAGCAGGCGATTTACCGTTTCCAAGGTGCAGCACTAGAAAATTTAATCGATTTTTTTAAAAGTTTTAAATCAGAAATAAAGTTGATTTCTTTACAAACCAACTACCGCAGTCATCAAAAAATTCTTGATGCTGCTCGTGGCTTGATTGCAGTTAATGATGCTAATTTAACTAAATTTTTACCTGATATTGTTAAGGCGCAAATTGCCAAAAGTAAAGCCAAGCTAGGTGCACTAGATTTGATTGCTACACCTGATGCGATTAGTGAACATTTGTTTATTGTTAAAAAGATCAAAGAGTTATTAAAACAAGGTGTAAAAGCTTCTGAAATTGCAATAATTTACCGAGAACATAAAGATGTCTTAGATCTCTTGGAACTTTTGGATAGTGAAAAAATCACCTATCAGGCGAAAAAGTCGGGAAATATCCTCCAGGAACCGTTGTTTTATCAATTAACCGCTTTTATCAATTATTTAGTGCAACCGGATAATGACTCTGCCCTTTTTGGTATTTTAAATGCCAATTTCCTGGGCTTCAATGGATTGGATCTGGTAAAAATTTATCGCTTTATTGCCAAAAATGAACTTGCTCTAGCCGAAGTAATTCAGGATAAAATTAAACTTTCCCAGGTTGAACTAGCTAATCCTGATAAATTTTTGGAATTTGCTGAAAAGTTGGCGAATTGGCAGAAACAAATCCATAATCAGAATGCAGTAACATTTTTCAATGATTTAATCCGTGAATCAGGTTATCTCCATTACTTATTAGCTCAAAAAGACTATTATCAATTATTGCCAAAATTAAATCGTTTTTATAATGAAATCAAACATTATGACCGCACTAATGAAGATTTTACTTTAGTTGATTTTGTAAAATATCTGGAAGTAAGTAAAGCCTTTAAGCTCGAATTGAATATTGCTGATTCCACTGATATAAAAGAAGATGCAATACAGCTATTGACAGCTCATAGCGCTAAAGGCAAGGAATTCGAGCAAATCTTCATTATTAATGCGATTGACAAAAAATGGGGAAATAAATCCAATCGTGACAATTTACGTTTACCACTGGGAATTTTTAAAACTACAACTCTCGAGGAAGAAAATGAAGAAGAACGACGCCTTTTTTATGTTGCACTCACCAGGGCGAAGGAGCATATTTATCTGACATATTCAGAGCAATCTCTTACAGGTCGAAAGCAGCAACCCAGCCGTTTTATCAGTGAAATCAATAAAGAATACCTCAATGTGCAAACTGAAATCCGGAATCCGGAATCAGAAATCAGTTATATTGAGAAAATTTTTTCGAATACTAAATTAATCAATTATTCCCAAGAAGGAAAATTATATATTCAGGATTTACTTAAAGATTTAAAACTTACAGTTACGCATTTCAATTCTTATCGTCGTTGCCCGCGTTGTTTTTTCTTAAACAGTATTCTGCGCTTACCTAATTCCAAAAATAAAAATTCATCGTATGGAACAGCTGTGCACAATGCCCTGCGTGACTTTTATCGTAAGCTCAAAAAAGATCTTGTCGTGCCGGAAAAAGAATTTTTACTAAATGCTTTTACTTATCAGCTCCGTCATCAGAGACTGGATGTCACTGAGTATCAAGAAGCATTGGAACATGGTTTAAGCAATCTAACCGGTTATTATGAAACGTATAAGGATCAGTTTAAACCAAATGTTCTGTTGGAATTAAATTTTTCTACTCAAAATGTCGTAGTGAATGATATTCCCCTTACCGGGAAAATTGATCGCGTTGATTTCCTAGATAGTCTAAAGCAGGAAGTAGCTGTGACTGATTACAAAACCGGCAATCCGGATAGTAAGTCCACTGCTCTCAGCAAAAATCTACTTGGTGAATATTATGCTCAGCTGGTTTTTTACAAGATTCTAATTGAAAACTCCGCTGATTATCACTGGCGAGTGAAAGATGCTATTATTGATTTTATTGAAAAAAGCCCGAAAAAAGGAGAGCAGATTCGAAAAGTCTATCAAATTGACCAATCTGATCAGGATAAACTATTGGTAGAAATCAAGGATGTATACCAAAAAATCATGAACATGGAATTTGAGCATTTTGATGAAAAAGTCTGCATGACACCGGAATTACATACGTTAGATATTAACGTTTAATATGTATTGGCGTATTGCAATACGCCAATACAATTCATTTTCCGCAAACATGCCCTGCTTCATAACAGAACGCCCCACATACCTGGCAACTAGCTTGCTGAAATGTAGGACATCCCATTTTAGCTAAATCACCGACAGGACAACATTGTGACGTTGGATCAGAAGCACAAGCCTGATCGTTACAATCAGCAAAGCCATTGACATCATCATCAATTCCATTCCCGCAAATCTCTTTTTTCGCAGTAGGATTGACACAATTATAATTATTATCTAATAAAGATATTGCTGAATTACTATCGTCACAATCCTGTGTAGGTTTACAGCTGTATGGTAAATCTTTACAGGAAGCCGGCATCGTCGCTGAACTTCCCCAGCTACAGTAGCCATCTTTATCATTGTCGACACACTTAATTTTATTATTAAAGTTTTTGGGCCAGAAAGACTGATCCGTAGGTGGAGTAATCGTACCAGTTAAATAACTTCCCATTACCAAGTTTTCATAATCAACAACAACTGAAATATACCCATTATCACCCCAGTCACCACCAGCACTGGAATTCTTCATAATCCAGACAGTTTGGTTTTGTAAACCTGGAGTATACATTTCTAAGAAATAATGATTATCATTGGCATTGCGGGTACAGCGTAGATCACCTCTTTGAAAAGCTGTATCAGTTTTGCATAAACTATTTACACAAGAACCTTTACAATCATAATCTTTTTCCCAATACGTATCTGGGGCATTATTTACGCATTTATACATTGCATTGTTAATACAGCTACGTTGACCCACTTGATTAGGACTACATAAAATGCCTGGACAACTACGACCTGTTGAACCCCAAGAATAAGTATCATCTTCGTATTTACATATAGCAACTTTATCATTAAAACAAGTAGAGCTTCCTAAATTTGTAGAAGTACAAAAAGGAGTGCTACCTAAGCAGGAACCTTTACTATCACATGATAATTTGTCCCAACCGATAATATCTTCACAAGAATCAATCATACTCCAATCATTGATAGTATTATATCCAGTAAGCATCAATTCGTGTTTCCAGGAAGCAATCCAGACATGAAGCGGGCCTTTGGTTATTAATTCTTTTTTAAATTCATCAACATCACTCACATATCTGGCATTTTTTAAATTCTGACAAGAAGGATTCTCGTTCGCGTATCCGTCTTCATATCCCCAGGGCCAACTATATTTTGTATATGTTTGATACCAATTACTAGCTTTCCAAACTCGTGAAGCCCAATCAGGACAAATACTTGCTGCGGTAGTACATTGATTAGTTTTTTCATCGCGATTCACATAAGGATCACATTTTTCATCCGGCAAACCCCAATAGCTAATTCTGCTTAGAATATCTGACCCAAAGCCTCCTGGACATTCTGCTGAAATATCTGGGGGATTCTTTTGCCAAGTGATCGGATTAGTTGACGGCCATTGACAGTCGACGATCAATTGTTCGGACAAATCAAGATCTAGTTTTTGATTGTAGTAGCGATTTATCTGAGCCTCAAACATAGCAGTATCTGCATGAGCATAACATGTGCTAGCAGTACCTTGGCTTTTAACTGAAGTAATCCAGTCAGTGCCGTTGACATTGCGCCAGTCGAAAGCTTTACGAAAATTAGTATTAGCGTTGGGAACTGCTGTTTTATTTTCGCGTAAATCCATGATCCCACCTTTATAGAAAACCAATCCTCCCACTAAAGGTAACTCGTTATCACTGCCAAATGCTTTTCGCTGCTCTTCATAGCTCAACTTTGAAAGACTAGTTTCGGACGCGATCCAGGCTTGATTCAATTGCTTGATATTATTATTAATTTGCGCAATCAATTTTTGATCTTGTTGCTTTTTGAGATCTTTAACAATTGCAGTATTAGTTTTTATCAGATCTGTTTTTAAATTTAAATTAGTTAACTCAATGCTGGCATCTTTAATCTGAATCTTTATCGAAACTGGAGTAATATTTGTTAAAAAACAAGTTTCCTGACATGCTGAAACAAAATTTGATTTACCAATTTTATTGATGAGAGGATATGCTTCATAAGCTAGATACTCTTTAGAATTATTATCAACTAGAACGATTCTGACATATGAAGTATCTTTATTTAAAGTCACTACTCCATCAAGACCTAACGCGCTGATTTTTGTATTTTTTGTAAAAGGAGTAATATCAGTGCTTTTTGTATAACTTTTTCGAAGAGATAGTTTATTTAATTTTCCAGTAGGTAATTTAAAGCTAATGTCATCTCCACCGGTTTGTGGTAACTTTCTAAGTGAAGAAAATCGCCAAAGTATTAATCCTGTGAGGGAAATTATCACAATAATTCCAAGTACAACAAATATTTGATAAAATCTTGAAATTTTTAAATGGTTTTTCATTGCTGTCATTTCAAATTAATTAAAATTATTGTAGCTTAACTAAAAAGTTTTGTATAATTAGTTGTGTGTTATATTGACGTATTACAATAT
>JBAXHO010000059.1:0-10165 GCA_037138855.1 bacterium | reverse complement strand
ATTCATTTATCTAACGGTAACCGTTTCGGTAACACTTATGACTTATCTAATGGTAACTGTAATTATTCAATCAGATAAACGTTAAATCTATTTACTCATTGTAAAATACTGCTATGAAAGGAATTAATTTGATTAATGATGAAATCAAGAATCTCGACCGGGTTAGTAAAAATCTGTCTGAGGTGATTATCATTGCTTTTGATTTTGCCAGGAAGCGAACTGCTACGGCTCTGGATTCGCGGGATTTATTTATGGCAATTATTCAGCATCATAAAAATATTGCTGCCAGGCTTTTGGAACGTCTGGGAGTGGATTTGGATGCTACGATTAGTTCTATGTCCTCACCTTATCAAAAAATTGCGGTGGTGGCTAATACTGCCTTTGGGGAAGAAGCCCAGGGTTTGATTTCTAAGAGTTTTTTGCTTTCCAGCGGGTTGGGTCATGTCTATGTCGGTACGGAACATATGTTATTAGCAATACTGAGTAACAAAGAACTGGATTTTGTCCAAGATCTTGCGAAAAATGGCTTGGATTTCGAATTTATTCGTAAAGCTATGATCAATTTTGGTATTTATCAGCCAGGAGTTTTTACCAATATCAGTGAGCAAGGAGAAGAAAATGATGAGGAAATGAAAGAGCAGACTGCACTTTACTATTTTGCTCGCGATATGAACAAATTGGCTCAGGAAGGTAAGTTTCTCAAGGTTTGGGGTAGAGAAAAAGAGATCGAACGGCTGATTCATATTCTTTCTCGGAGGACAAAAAATAATCCCATGTTGGTAGGGGAAGCCGGAGTAGGTAAAACAGCAATAGTTCAAGGTCTGGTGCAGCGAATCGTTGCCGGGAAAGTGCCTAATTCATTTCGTAATAAAACCGTTGTTCAGCTGGATTTATCAGCGATCATTGCTGGAAGTAAAATTCGGGGTGATATTGAAGAACGGCTTCTGGGAGTGATCAATGAATTATCGCAAAATCCGGATCTGATTCTTTTTATTGATGAAATTCATATGATTGTCGGCGCTGGAGCTGCAGGCTCTGGTAGCTCTATGGATGTTGCTAATATTTTGAAGCCACATTTGACTAGTGGTGAACTGCGGGTAATTGGAGCGACGACGTATGATGAATTTCAGCGCTATATTGAAGAGGATGATGCTTTAGCAAGAAGGTTTCAGCCCATAATGGTGGATGAAATTTCAGTTCAGGATGCAGAAAATGTTTTGAAAATGTTGAAACCTTCATTTGAGGAATTTCATAAAGTAAAGATTACTGATGAAGCAATTAGTCTGGCAGTAGAGCTTTCTGATCGATATGTCCCAGACAAATATCTTCCTGATAAAGCGATTGATGTAATTGATGAAGCTACAGCTGCTAAAAAAATCAAATTGGAGAAAAATGATGGAAAAGAAGATACATTAAAAAAGAATATGCAAAAAATTATTAAGCAAAAAGAAGAAGCTTTGGATAAAGGTGATTTGGATCGGTCAGTGCGTTTCCGTGAAGAAGAAATTAAATTGAAGAATAAAATTACTCAATTAGGGAAAGAGTTATCTTATTCAAAAGGTCCTAAAAGTAAAGTAACAGAAGAAGATATTCGTGAGGTAATTTCCAGGTTAAGTAAAGTTCCGGTTACTACATTGGAAAATAATCAGTTGAAATTATTACAAAAATTAGCAGATAATTTCGAAAAGCGAATTATTGGTCAGAATAAGGCAATTATTAGGATTGCTGCTGCTTTAAAACGTGCTCGGATCGGTTTTAGTGACGAGAAACGTCCATTAGCCTCATTTCTTTTTCTTGGACCTACTGGTGTAGGCAAGACTGAAACAGCCAAAGAAATTGCCCGGACATTATTTGGTAGTGAGGAAGCATTGATCCAGGTAGATATGTCTGAATTTATGGAGCAACATAGCGTTTCTAAATTAATCGGTTCACCACCGGGCTATGTAGGATATCAGGAAGGGGGTCATTTGACTGAAAAGGTACGTAGAAAGCCATATTCTGTAGTGCTTTTTGATGAAATTGAAAAAGCGCATCCTGATTTTTTAAATATTTTATTACAAATATTAGAAGAAGGAAATGTAGAGGATAGTCGCGGTAGAAATATTAATTTTAAAAATACAGTGATTATTCTTACTTCGAATATCGGGGCTCATGAAATAGGTGATGATAGCATTTTGGGATTTGGTACAAATATTAGTAATTCGAAAAAGGTCGAAGAAGCTTTTGAAAAAATGAAAGAACGGTTAACTGAGGAATTAAAAGATACTTTACCACCTGAATTTATTAATAGAATTGATGATGTGATTATTTATCGGGGTTTGGATAAAGAGGATGCTGTGAAAATTGCTCGACTTTTAGTCAAAGAGTTAAATGAACGACTTAAATCAAAAGAAATTCAAGTAGTGGCAACGGATTCGATTATTCGATATATTGCAGAGCAGGGATTTAGCAAGGATTATGGGGCACGTAATATCAAGCGTAAAATTCAGGAACTGATTGAAAATCCTTTGGCAGATTACGTCATCAATCACAAGATTGATTTTTCCAAGAAACATCGTAGTCTTCTTTTAGTAAAAGTATTGAAGGAAAAAAATGGAATTAAATTGATTTGATTGAGAATTTAGGAATCTAAATGAAAAAAAGATAAAAGATAAAAGATAAAAGATCCAGCCATAGGCTGGTAAGCCTTTGGCTTAAAAAGTTAGAAGCTAAAAAGATATTAGAAATGAATGTGGTGAACAAAAATTTTTGTTCTGGTATAACAAAAAGAATAGAAGAATCTAGGAATCTCAACAACTTGAATTATCCGATTGATTTGTTAAATCTTTTATCTCTTAACTTTTGACTATTAACTATTAATTATAGATACCAGCTACCAGATACTTTTTTTAATTTTATAATCTGGAATCTGGGAATTTGAATTTTGAAATAAATATTATGTCGAAAAAAGGAACGGTTTATGTGTGTAGTGAATGTGGCTATGAATCAGTCCGCTGGCTTGGACAATGTCCTGATTGTAAAGCTTGGAGTACTTTAGAAGAAAGCGATATTAGCGTTAGGCAATTATCTACCAGCTCAGAATCCATTAAAGTAAGGCAGCTGTCACATATTGAAAAGAGTGAATTAAAAAGACTTGATTCAGGTTTTGCTGAATTCAATAGAGTTCTGGGAGGAGGTTTAGTAGAAGGTTCTGCAGTATTAATTAGTGGTGAGCCTGGTATTGGTAAATCAACGTTACTATTACAGCTAATTCGAAATATTTCGAATTCAAAAAAGGCTTTGTATGTTTCTGCGGAAGAGTCAATCGAACAAATAGCATTAAGAGGAGTGAGACTTTTTGGAGAAAAGCTTCCAGAAATCAATTTAGCCAGTGCTTTTGCAGTGGAAAAAGTTTTGGATTTAATTGCTCAAGAAAAATATCAATTTGTTATTTTAGATTCAATTCAAACATTTTATTCTTTAGAAAGCAAGGGTTTACCCGGTGGTTTTTCTCAAGTCAAAAGTGTAGCTTCCAAATTGGTAAGTTTTGCAAAACAGTATGGTGTGACTATGATCCTCGTTGGTCAGATTACAAAAGAAGGTAGTATTGCCGGTCCTAAATTATTAGAGCATTTGGTGGATGTGGTATTGGAGCTGGAAGGTAAGAATGAATATGGTTTTCGAATGTTACGTTCTTTGAAAAATCGATTTGGGTCAATCAATGAAGTAGGTCTTTTCGAAATGACAGACGTAGGGATGAGTGAAATATCTGATCCTATGGTATATTTCAAGGATGATGTAATGGAGCCACGTGTAGGAGTATGCTTTACGGCAGTAAATGAAGGCAACAGGATAATTTTATTGGAAGTTCAGGCTTTGACGGTTGCTACCACATATTCTTTACCCAAAAGAGTAGCTGAAGGTATAGCAAAATCACGTTTGGAATTGATTTCGGCAATTATTAGTAAATATGTTAATTCTCAAATAAAGGATAAAGATATTTACATAAAAATTGCCGGTGGAATTAAGGTACAGGATCAAGGTGTAGACTTGGCAGTGTGTTTAGCGATTTTGTCCTCACTTAGTAAAAAAGCATTACCTGCCAAAACAGTAGCCTTCGGCGAAATATCCTTAGCTGGTAAAATACGTACAGGGATCTCTAGACTTGCAGATCGGGAAAGAGAAATTGAACGCCTTGGTTATACTAGTTTTGCAAAAAGTTATAAGCAAATAACAGAGCTTGCTCAATTGAAATCAGTTGTTTGAGAATGTTTTTTTCAAGAGCTTTTGCCCAATTTATTATTTCCCGTATACTCCTTACTATAGGCTTGACAATAAAATATATTATAGGATATAATATATTTGTTCTTTAAAAATTGTAGTTCTAAATAGTTCCCAGAGTCTGGTTCGCGTACATTTATCTTTTTATTAAAAGATAGAAATACTGGGCTCTCGGAATTATTTAGAAACCCCGTTCTCGATTTTTGATACTAATTTACTAATTAGTATTTTAAACCGGGGTCGGTTGGGGCAGTGCCGATCCCGGTTTATTTTCCAATTTCCATACATAAAAATTGAGGTCTTGACAAGGTAATACCTTTGTGACATACTTAGCCTAAGTTTAACTGATCATAACCTCAGTTATTTATTCCCAAATCCTGAACAAATTTTTTTAGCTTTAACACTATAAAAATTTATTTATATTGATTGAACATGTGAAAAATTAGCTCGCCGAATTTGTTTTAAATTACGCAATTTTATCTTCTACATTCAATAATAAAATCATCTCTAATTAGACTAAGTTAAAAATTAAACGTTATTAGTTATCAAAATCTAATCCTTCTAACTATTAGCTTTTAACTTCTAACTTTTTATATCAATTATTTTTATTTTTCATTTATTTTTCATGGATAAGTTAGCTAAGGCTATGACTTTAAAAGAGTTAGACGAGAAAACTCTTAAAGACTTAAGAAAAATCTCCAAAGATTTAGGTGTAGAAGATTTTGCCAATTTTAATAAAACTGATTTAATCATCAAGATTCTTGAAGAGCAAACCAAACGAGGTGGAAACATCTTTACTGAAGGTGTATTGGAAATTGTAAATGATGGTAATCATGGTGTTTTAAGATCATTGCGGTTACTTCCTGGTAGTAATGATGTTTATGTTTCAGGTTCACAGATCAAGAGATTTAATTTACGTCAGGGTGATTTTATTTCCGGACAGGCAAGAGCTCCAAAAGAAGGGGAAAGATATTTGAGTTTGCTCCGGATCGAAGCGATAAATAATGCTAGTCCAGATGATGCTTTGGCCAGACCGACATTTCAAAAATTAACTCCAATTTTTCCTGATGAACAAATTAGACTAGAAACTAAACCACATATTCTTTCTACAAGATTAATTGATTTACTTGCACCAATTGGTAAAGGTCAACGTGGTATGATTGTAGCACCTCCAAAAGCTGGTAAAACATGGTTGCTTAAGGAAATTGCTGAAGGTATTGCAGAAAATCATCCTGATATTCATCTGATTGTAGTTTTGGTGGGAGAAAGACCAGAAGAAGTGACTGATATGCAACGATCTGTAAAAGGTGAAGTGGTAGCTGCTAACTTTGATGAATCTCCAGAAATGCATACCAGACTTGCTGAAATGGCAATTTCTCGGGCAAAAAGATTGGTAGAACAGGGAAGAGATGTAGTGATTTTAATGGATAGTATTACTCGTTTGGCTCGCGCCTATAATATTACAGCACCTCCTTCTGGCAGAACCTTATCTGGTGGGTTTGATCCAGTGGCGATTTATCCTCCCAAAAAATTTTTTGGTGCAGCTCGAAATTTTGAAAAAAAGGGCAGTTTGACGATTTTAGCAACAGCATTGGTAGAAACAGGTAGTCGAATGGATGAAGTAATTTTCGAAGAATTTAAAGGTACTGGAAATATGGAGCTCAAATTGGATCGACAATTGGCTGATCGAAGAATTTATCCGGCAATTAATGTAAAAGCATCTTCTACTCGAAATGATGATAAACTGTTAGCACCTGACGTATTAAATTCTTCCTGGAGAGTTCGAAGAATGTTGGATGTCATGAAAGATGACGATGCTACAGCGTTATTAATTGAACGTCTCAAAAAAACCAAGACAAATAAAGAATTTCTTGCCACTTTACATGAAGACTTGTAATCTTAGTTAATGGTGTTGTAAAATAATAGTTCCATATTGATAAATTTGTATAAAACTTGTTATGTCAATTAGTTCGCATCCAAATTTTTTTAATGTAAAAAAAAGACGTGAAGACAAGAAGCAAATGTTGATAGTGGAATTTAGTAGCTCTTTTTTAAGTTATCTTAAGATTCGTATTCGGCAAATCAGTTTTTTTCTATATGCTTTTTTTGAGGTATTAACTAGTGTTTTTTCCAATCTTAAAGCTTGGGTGATCAGAAGAATGTTTTGGGGTAGAAGCTCACTTTATCGCAGTGCTTTCCATATTATGGTAGCTGTGATTACGATCCTTGCAGTTATTTCTGGACTTTCACAACGTTTGAATATCATTGCTTCTGCTGAATATGAAGGGCTGGATCTTAGTTCCGGCATTCTTGGCAAACAGGATAAATTTTCACAGTTGGGTACAGCAGAATCATTTGGAGCATTATCTCAAGATGTAAAGGATTATCCGGAATATATTTATAAAGTAGAAAAGGATGAGACGTTGGCTTCCATTGCTGCGATTTATCAAATTAATGTTAATACAATTAAATGGGCAAATTCCCTCAAGACTGATACATTGAAAGTAGGGCAAGTATTGAGAATTCCCGGAATTGATGGTGCTATGGTGACTGTAAATTCAGGCGATACTTTGGAAGGAATCGCTACCAAATATAAAGGTAATGCTGCCGATATTTTGGATTTAAATAGTACAGTGATTGATGCCAATAATCCTATCCTCAAGCAAGGTATGGAGCTATTTATTCCCAATGGTGTGATTCCTGATCCTCCTAAGAAAGTCGTCAAAGTTAGTACAGTAAATTATAATTATTCACCTGTTAAAACTGGAGGTCAGAACGTGCCTTCCGGTACGTTTGTCCATCCATTAAATGGTGAACCGTCATGTGCAGGGTGGTCTTGGAGTAGAGGTTTTTCACCTTGGCATGGTGGAGTAGATTTTGCAAAAAGGGATGGGTGTTGGGTTGATGCTGCAGGTGCAGGAACTGTGGTAAAGGCCGGTTGGGGAAATTCTGGTGAAGGGTATCATGTCATTATTGAGCATGCCAATGGCTTTAAAACAATATATTATCATGGTAATGGTGAGTTTACTGTGCAAGCTGGAGAGCAGGTACAAGCGGGTCAAAGAATTATGCATATGGGTAATACTGGTAATAGTACTGGAACACACTTACATTTTGAAATGCGGTTAAATGGTCAAAAAGTAAATCCTGAAAATTATGTACAATTAAGATAAATTG
Source organism: bacterium (assembly GCA_037138855.1). Taxonomy (GTDB): domain Bacteria; phylum Patescibacteriota; class Dojkabacteria; order B142; family OLB20; genus JBAXHO01. The sequence goes on along the minus strand of JBAXHO010000059.1, from coordinate 2,728 downwards.
ATTTCTTCAAGAATAAGTATCACGCATTAAATATGAAAACCCTCCTCATGCAATTGCATCATAATAGTATCAGATGATATGCCGTATAAAAAAGAATGCTATATCGACAAGATATCCAGTGTAAATAACTTATACATATTAATGAATCGCCTTAGTCATTAAGGTAAGGCATCGCCTTAGCATCTGCCATATGATTTCATATAATTAGATCGCGATTAATTTTAATATTAAAAAAAGTGAATAAGTAATCGGCGTGATTCTGCTTAATTTATTTTAGGTCATGTTGTATAATTATCAAATTGAAATCGTTATTTAAAAATTTAATGGGGCTGTAGCTCAACTGGCTAGAGCGTTACTATGGCATAGTAAAGGCTACGGGTTCGACTCCCGTCAGCTCCATAAATTTTGCCAAAAATTTATCCCGAACTACAAATTACGAATTACACAGACGAACTAAGCTCGAATCAGGCTAATAATTCAAAATTTGCGAAATTGGTAATTCGTAATTTGTAGTTGTAAAATACTAAAAATTATTCAACCCTCAAATATGTCTGACTCCCCAAAACGCATTCTCTGTTACGGTGACTCTAATACCTGGGGAAGTGTTCCTTTGAGTGATTTACGCTATAGTGACCAGGTACGCTGGCCAAAAATTTTACAAAAGACATTAGGAGATAGCTTTGATGTAATCGAGCAGGGCTTGGGTGGTAGAACTATCGCTTTTGATGATCAAGAGGGTGAAATGCTGGGCCTAGAGTTAAACGGGTTTAAATTGCTTGAGAGGATTATCGTTTCTCAATTACCCCTTGAATATGTGATTGTGATGCTCGGCACTAATGATGTGAAGGTCAAGTTTAATGCTTCCGTTGAGATGATTATTGCTAATCTGAAGCTCATGATCAATACTATCAAACAATCTGCTGATTATTTAGATCATAATCCTCAAATTGTAGTAAGTTCAATTGCAGCGATTCATCCGCAAGTAAATTTGCTCTGCGATGACTTTCTCGGTAGGGAAGGGATAGTCAGGGAAATTAATAGCAAAATTAAAAATCTCGCTGTAACTGAAAAAATACATTTTTTCGACGGGTTTGCCTATACCCAGGAAGCATCAGCAGATGGTCTGCATTTTACCAAGCAGTCACATATAGCATTTGGTGAAAATTTGTCCAAAAAGATACTTGAGCTTGAGGGTAAGAAATATAATATGTAATAATGAGCTGTAGAGAATAATATTAATAATTTTATCTATCTTTGTCTTATGCCAAACAATACCCTTGATTATTTTTCTAAACCTATCAGTAAAGAGCCTACTAAGTTAGCTATGATTTTTACTTTGAATCCGCGTGATTCGAAGAAAGGTAGATTATTTATACCAATTTTTGATCAAAGATTTCCTCTAGTTTTTGATGTGAAGTATGCTTACATTTCTAAATTTCTTGAATTGAATAATATCTCTGGTAACCATTATCATTTAATTAAACAGGAGATCTTAATTCCATTAAATGGGAAATATGAAATAACTCTTGAACAAGTTGAAACTAAGGTGCAAGAAACAATATTGATGAATTCGGATAATAACCAGGCTATATATATTCCTGTTAAAATTTCACATAAAGTAAAATCGCTAGAATCTTCAGGTGTGATGCTTGTACTGGCATCAAATCCAAGTTCAGAGCAAGATGAGATCGAATATAACTTATAAACTTCTAAATGGTTAAATGAATTGTATTAGCTGATTTGCTATTGCAACTTTTTAATTAGAAAGCGTTTGACCAAATAAGAAGTTGTAGGCATAAAGATAAGAATAATTATTGCTTCACCAATCAGAAGAAGTGCATAACGGATTTGAGATTTATGAGCATTAATGGATTCAGCACCGCCATTTTGATTGTAATCAAGTGCTGATTTACCACAACTTTCACTAATAGAAGATTTTTCTTTTTTATAATTGGAATCATTTGCCTGCTTTGCAGCTTCTTCTTCAGGATTAACGAATTTAATAACACAAATTGCTTCATCAGAGAGATCATTATTGTCAATGATGGAGTAGCCAATAGTATAGGCTCCAGTAGATTTATAGGTATAAGAGATGCTTTCATTTTTTTTAATTATTTCAGCGTCGCTTGCTACAAGTGTACTTCCATCTCCCATTCTCCATAAAGTGATTTTTAAGTCAGCGCCATTTGTTTTGGAGATAGCGGAATTGAGTTCTACTTGGCGATTTTCAAAATCTACATTTACGATAAATCTGGAGACCGGATCAGCAATATTAGGAAGAATATTCTGATTAAGCACAACTTTATAGATGCGAAGACCAGCATTGAAAAAGAAGAAAAGACTGATGAAAAACCCAATAAATAGAGCAAAACCATCGAGTAGCATTAATTTTCGTTGTAGTTGATCTTGTGAAATTTTCATATGATTTGAAGTTAAATTATATAGTCATAGTAGCATTGTGTAAGTGAAATTTTCAATAAAATTGTTACAAAATTATTGAAGTTCTATCACTCCCAATATTCTTAATCGATTTGATTCACAGCCATCATTTCGAAATTCTTCAAATCATTAACCAGCCCTAATTATTCAGAAAAAGTTACACATCAGTAATAACTTTAATTATAATTATCTACTCGATATTTGCAGCACGGGTTGCAGATCTGCAACCCCTCCTGACCATTAGATAAGTCATAAGTGTTACCGAAACGGTTACCGTTAGATAAATGAA
>JBAXHO010000058.1:0-10475 GCA_037138855.1 bacterium | reverse complement strand
ATAACTAGATATATGTTCTCAGAAAACTATCTTATTTTACAGGGTACCGGTCACAATCAACATTTGCCCTGTTTCTCCGATGGGTTTCAATTCAAAACGTAATGTTTTGGATAACGAATAAAGATTGGTGAACTTATCAAAAACATTTGTCATATCAAGGAAATAATAAATAAAATTTTAGAAATAAATGAATAATTATTTTGATTTATTCAACTATTTTTCTCCTCTAACTCCTCCACCATCCCTCTCAGTAACCTAATCCCTAACTGTTCCCAAGAATTTTGTCGGAGATAAATTTGCATTAATTGTTTTTGTTTTTGATACATTTCCTGATTAGTTAGTAAAGTATGAATCGCTGTCACGATATGTGCTGGCTGATTATCAGGAATTTTAAAGCCATAACTAAGATTATGAAAGAGATAAACATCAGTATAAATCGCTGGTACATTTACAGCGACAGCTTTAGTAATGGCACCACTTGCCCCTTCTGTCAATTGGGCATAAGGATAAATAATCAAATCGGCCAAACTTAGTAAATTATTCACTTCCTGAACTGGCAAATAACTATCAATCAGAAATACATTTTTCTCCAATTTCCAGTCACTTATTTTTTGCAGCATTAATTCATGTACTTTTTGCGAAGTGCTATTATCAGGATTAACTGCATTGATCGCCAGATAAGCAAAATTTTCACCACGACTTTGCAATAAATGAGCTGCTTCCAGCATTTCCAAAAGTCCCTTTTTATCATGAATCAAACCATGAGTGGCAATAATATACGCAAACTGATCTAATGCTAATTCATGTTTAAGCTTTGCTTTCATAAGACAACTAGTTTGGCTAGTACCATGATTAACTAAGGAAATATTTGCTAAGCCAATTTTTTGTAATAAATTCTGATCAGCTTCAGACAAAGTAAAAATTTTAACCACCTTTTTTAATACGGCAAGATGTTTTTGCCAATCCAAATGTGGCGCACAAACATTATGCAGAGTTAATTCAATAATAATATTATGTGTCATAAGAATCTCAATAAGCTGCGCTAAAGCATTGAAACTAAAAAAGCTAGGATGATACTGGATATGAATAATATCAGGATGATGAATTGTTAATAATTCCTGCAACTTTTGCCAGCTATTTTCTCCGGTCGTCCAACAACGCTTCACGTTCGCTGCATCGTTTTGGGTGCGAGTACTGAGATCCTGATCAGCCAGGAAAAATGTCTCAGCAAAACTGCTGGCAATTTTTCCAAATAAATCACGTGTATATTCACTGATCCCACCGGCAGAATTAAGCGGTGAAAGTACAGCCAGTACTTTATTCTTCAAAGGAGCAAGCGGTTCAATTGTTTTAATAAAATCCAAGGCTTTTTTTGCGGTATTTTCCCAAGTCTGTGCTTCAATCGACTTTCTGGCATTTTCAACTTTTTCAGCTACTACTGCAAAATTTTCCGGAGCAGAAATAAATCGCATCTGACGAACCAGATCATCAAAATCCGGCTCTGCTACCTGAGCGCCAGGTGTCAGTAAATGCGACTTACTACTTACCAAATGATAATCTAAAAGAAAACAATTCTCTGCATTACAAAAATCAAGCTGACCACTAAAACCTGTTGTAATCAAAGGCTTTCCTGCATAAAATGCTTCCGCCATCGGCATCCCAAAGCCCTCAGCCCGGGTCGGTTGTACGACGGCATCACACTGTTGAAAAATTGCGAACATTTGATTATCAGACAAATTAGCTTCATCTATGACCAGAATTTCTGGACTATGTTCATTTTGAAATTTTTGTAAAACTTCCTGGAGTTCGCTATCCGAATTGGGAAAATGTTTAATAACTAAAACTACATCATCACTTTTCGTAAATGCCTGACAATAAGCCTTAATTAACACATCAATTCCTTTGCGATAATGTGCTGAACTGACATGCAGAAATTTGAATTTTTTATTGGTTTTTAATGGATATGCTGCGGGTTGGCCATAAAGATTAAAATCAATGCCTTCACTGATATTGCAAATCGGAATACTAATTCCGGATTTTTCCATCACTTCCTTTACATAACTGCTGCTCACCAGCAATCCATGTAAATATTGATTACATTCAGCGACATATTTTTCCGGAAAAATGCTTTCTTCCCAGGCAAGATAAGCTAGTTTTAGTTGCGCTTTAAAATCTTTAAAACCATAAGGCAACTCCAATGATTTAGGAAAGTTATTATAAATCAGAATATCCGTGGTTTCCTTTTCAGAATATAATTCTGCTAATACTGGGTATGTTTTAAGATCATTGGCAGTAGGTAACTTACTAGTCTGTGCCAAATTTGTCGCAAGACTGACATGATAAGCGCTGGCTACTTTGGCCAACGCAGCTGCAAAAGAGCGATTGACACGAGCCAGTGAATATTCTCCCAAAATGGAGCCAAAAATTTGAATTTCTTTAGGATTTTTTTTGATCATTATCTAGCTTTTTTGTTAATTCAATATTTTCCTGAACCAGATACTCAAAAAGCTGCAAAATACTATTATTGAATTTCTGCTGTCTAGTAAATGAGCGTTCCACTACATTGCGGGTTACATTAGCGATTTTATCCAAAATTTTCTTTTTTAACTTACCGAAAATGCCCTTACCACTAATCACATCATCATAAATTGGACTCTGAATATCCTTGGTTGTTTGTAAAACCGGAATCACACTGGTTAAAATATATGCTTTAAAATCTACATCTGCTCCCGGTTCCGGTAATTGTTTTTCTTTAATTATTTCCCGCAATTTCTGCAGTAAATCTTTTTCGCGCTGATTCATAGATTTTTATGATTAATCAATTAATCTTATCATATTTTCAAAGGCAAGATTAATTTACCTTACCAATGTATTAATTATTTTTCCGAAAATTCAAATTATTGTATTGCAATACAATGCGTTTACTACCAGAAATCAGGTAAAATGAGCTTAATGGGTGGGACACGCTGGTGTCCCCAGATTTTCAGGCTTTTATTAAAAATAATGGTTTTAAAGTAAATCCTGTTGAGAGAAACTACTGAAACATTAATTCTCCTGAAAAAATTTCCTTTTTTTGCTACACTGTTGCTGTGTCCACTAATCATCTACCACAAATAAATGTTATTATTATCACCTGGAATAATCAGGAGGAAATTACTGCCTGCTTACATAGTGTGCAACTGCAATCCTACCCAAATTATAAAATTATTGTCGTTGATAATCATTCCAGTGATGCTACTGTAAAAATTATTACCCGTGAATTTCCACAGATCACTTTACTAAAAAATCTAAAAAATCTTTACTATACTGGTGGTATCAATACTGGAATTAAATTTTCCGAAAAATCACAACCAGCCGATTATTATTTAATTCTCAATCCAGATACAATCCTTGATCCAAATCTACTCAGCAATTTGGTAAACAGAGCGATTAGTGATCCTCTGATCGGCGTAGTTGGACCAAAAATTAAATTTTTACCTCAAAATGCTAACCTGATTTACTCGGCTGGAGTTGATTATGATGGCTTTATTATCGCTGCACAAATCGGTCACAGACAAATTGACCAAGGTCAGTTTGATGAATCCCGGGATTTAAATGTCATTGAAGGAACCTGCATGTTGATCAAAGCTGCAGTTATCAAAAAAGCCGGTTATTTCTGGGAACCCCTGAAAATGTATTCTGAAGATGTCGAATTTTGTATCAGAGTGAAAAAAGCTGGTTTCCGCGTGGTCTATGAACCCGGTGCACTTCTTTATCACGAATTAATGAAGTCTACTTCACAGAATAAAAGTATCAATGTGAAGCAACTCCAAAAGCGTAATTGGTTGCTGATTGCTTTGAGACATTATCAATGGAAAAGTAAGCTGGCGATGGTGAAAAGGTATTTAGTATCTGGTAGCTAGTAGCTGGTAATTTGATCGTAAAAAAATACTAATCTCATATTCATTAAGTAGACAATAATTTGAGTCTCTAATTTTAGACTTTACTAGCTATTAGATACTATTTCGTGTTGCATGATATAATTTATTTGATACCAGATTCCAGATTTCAATTTCCTACCTGCTACTTTATACTTTATACTTTTTTTCCATGCCAACCATTTCCCAAACCAAATTTGCTCAATTAAAACAAAATTATCAGGAGCTCAAAGCATCTTTACTTAAAGAAAACATCCAGAATACCTTGATGGGTGGACCAATGGATAGCTTCAAAGAGACTGCTTCATTTCAAGCTGCCAAAGCTGCTAAGGAAAGTAAATTAAAAGAATTAAAGAAAATTTTGGAGAATATTGCCATTCTCCCCGATAATGTTCCTGGGGATACGATTATTTTAGGAAAATGGTTCTCCCTAGAAAACCCACTGCAAAAAATGCGCTTTCGTCTGGTGGATTCGCTCGAGGCTGATCCGCAAAACAAATTATTATCTATTGATTCTCCACTTGGACAGTTAGTTTTAAACAAAAAACAAGGTGAGCAGTTTGAATTTAATCAATTAAAATATTTGATCACCAAAGTCGAATGAAAAGCAGCCAGCCAAAAATTTTTATCACACCTTGGATTGATTTGAATGCAAAGGATATTGATAAATGTTTTCAAGCTGGGGCTGATTCAGCAAGAATTCATACCGGTAAATTACAAGCTCCAAAAATCAACGAGTTGATAGCATATTATAGCTCCCGAAAACACAAGTTTTACCTCGATTTAACAGGGAATAAACCGCGAGTCCAAGAAATTATCCATTGCAATAATCACCAAGAATGTGAAATTGGTGACTTGGTTCTGTTCACAACCAAAAATTCCACTAAAGCCCCGGGAAAGTTTGAGCATCAAATCAGCAGCGACTTTTTTCCTGAAGCTTTGAAGGAAACTGATTCAGGAGATTTGAATATGGACGATGGAAACCTCAGTTTTCAAATTGAAAAAATCGTTAAAAATAAAACTCAGATAGATTATATTATTACCAGGGTCGTTCATAATCAGGAAAAATATGTTTTCCCGCGTGATGGCATTTCCTCAAAAAATATTACTATGCATTCCAGGCACAAAAATGTCCTTACAGTCTCAGATCTGGAGATTTTAACAAATATTCCGAAAAATTTACGCTCAAAAATTAACCGGATTGTTATTTCCTTTTGTGAAACCAAAACACATATTATCCAAGCTGAGCAACAAATCCGTGCCATTGGTTATCAAAATTTTATGCTTGTTCCCAAAGTAGAGACTGTACTTGGGATCCAAAATTTAAACCAGATTTGCCTTGCATTAAAATTGCTTTATTGTCCTAAAGCAGAATTACAAATTGGTCGAGGCGATCTCAGCCAGGATAGTATGAGAGGCGAAAACACTTATGATTATCGCAAATTAGTTGATCAGGCAATCACTATAGCTCAGCGACATAGAGTGAAAATTGCAATACTGGCACTCACCCTGCGCTCCTCCAAAGAGAAATTCCGCAGCAATCGTCAAACAACTGATCTAGCACCTTCAGCAGCAGATATCGCCGGAATCCAGCATCTCTGTAAAGCAAATATCGATCAAATCGGCCTCACCAATGACATGTACCTCGATCAACCTGAGAGAATAGTGAGGATATTGAGGGAGGTAATTGAAGGAAGTAAGAATATAAGAATCTAGGAATATAATGAAACGATTTTACCTTTTTGATCCATGAAATCTGGAATCCGGAATCTGAAAAGTGAGATAAAGGAGAAGTTAATAGTTAGAAGTTAATAGTTATTAGGAAAGCCATAGAAATATAATTATTATCTTTTAATTATTAATTCCAGATACTAGATACCAGCTACTATTTTCACAATACATGATACATGATACTTGATATCCTTGCAGCTACTAGCTACTCAGCTACCAGCTACCTTTCTGCTTCTTGATACTTGATACATGATACTTGATACTTCATACCTGCTGCTTTATACTATTTTTAATTTGTTAACTTGTTAATATTTTAATAATGAACCCACAAAACATTACCAACGACTGGTTACGCGAACAACATTTTACGATTGAAAAAGGCATTACCATAACTGGCGCCTTTCTCAAAGACCTTACTGCTCATGTTGATGACCGTGGTGATGTCATCGAACTTTGGAGTACCGCCTGGACTGAATACAAAGATGGAATTGTTTTAAATACTGCACATGCTTACCAAAGTGCTACTGATCCAGGTGTCACCAAATGCTGGCACCTGCACGCGGTTCATACTGACCAGTTTACTGTCACCCGCGGAAAACTACAGGTTTCTATGATCGATGTCCGCCCCAATTCACCAACCTTTGGCAAAGCAAATACTGTCGTCCTTGGTACCCAGAAACCGAGATTTTTAAAAATCCCTGCCGGAATTATGCATGGCTGGAAAGCGCTAGGTACTACGGAATCCATTGTTGTGAATTTTCAATCACATCCCTTTGACGCTGCTGATGAATTCAAATTTGACTGGGATGTAGTTTTACCAGAAATCTGGGGCCCGAAGAATGGATGAAAGCGGTAGACAATAGATGGAAATTAGATAAAAGCTATTAGTTAGAAGTTAAAAGAAAAACTATACTAGTGGACTTATTTAATCCTCCCTCTATTATCTTTTAACTTCTAACTTTTATCTATTAATTCAAGCTACTCAGCTACCAGCTACTTGATACATGATACTTTATACTTAATACTTTTTTCATGGATATCAAAATTACTAAACTAGAAGAACGCAACTCTACCAAAGGACTCACCTTGAACTTTACTTGCGCGGGAAAAAATTTCCAGGAAATTCCTTTCTTTTTTCGTAAAGCGGGACAACAACCGCCCGGACATATGCATACTGGTTCCGATCCGGCAAATGATCCACAAATTATCGGATTACTGCAAGGAAAATTAAAATTTTTAATCACTGATTTGACAGAACATACTCATGAATATATCCTATCTGCTGGCGAAATGATCAGTATTCCCAAAAATTATTTTCATGAATATGAGGTGCTGGAAGATGCCATTTTTTTCGAGCCCAGAACAACGATTTATAATCAAAATAATCCAAATACTACAGATTACAAAAGATTTAAAAAATTATGCGACGCTCAGGCAATTAAAGAAGTTGAAGAAGCCATGCAAGAAGTAAGATTAGCCCAGCACTCAAAAAAAGGATTGAAATCACTTAAACCATTGTCCGAATTTTTTAAAGAACATTCAGATGACTTATAATCTATACTATAATCCTAATAATTATTTTAACCTACCTCTATGACCTGGCAAACACTCTCTTCAAAAATCGTCTATCACAATCCTTGGATTAAAATTCAGGAAGATCAAGTAATCCAGCCAAATGGAAATAATTCTCTTTACGGGTTTCTAATCAAAGTACCAGGTGTGTTTGTGATTGCAGAAACTGAGTTTGAAGAAATTTACCTGATTGAAGAATATCGCTATCCACTCAAAAAGAATATATTACAATTACCATCAGGAATTATTGAAGGAAAATTATCTCCGGAAGCCACAGCTGCCAAAGAGCTCTTCGAGGAAACCGGTATCAGAGCAAGTAATTTTCAAAATTTAGGTAAATTTTACATTGCTCCTGGTCATGAAACTACAGAAATTTATGCTGTAAAAGCAACTGGACTTGAAATTAGCGAATTCGGTATTCATCAGGAAGGAGATGAAAGTATTCAAAATATTAAGAAATTTGCAATTGACGAAGTGAAGCAAATGATTATTAGCAATAAAATCTCCTGCGGTTTGACACTCGCTGCCCTCAATCTTTATTTTTGTAATCAAGAAAAATGAAAATCTTAATCGTTGGCGCCAAAGGTTTATTAGGAAATACCATGTTACTTGCCTGCCAGAAAGCAAAATTAGAGGTAATTGGTTCAGACGTATCTGATCCAGGTGGAATAGATATTACAAGTAAAGACTCGATTAATTCATTTTTAGAAAAAACCACTCCTGATGTAGTGATCAACTGCGCTGCCTATACCAAAGTAGAAGCATGTGAGACTGAAGCTGGTTATAAAATTGCCAAAGCTGTCAACGCTGATGGACCAATTTTGCTCGCCAAAATCTGTCAGGAAAAAAATGTAAATTTCGTCCATCTTTCCACTGATTACGTTTTTGGAGATAACAATCCGGAAGGATATCCAGAAGATTATGCAATTTTCAAGCCTTTAAATAAATATGCCGAAACCAAACTATTAGCAGAAAAAGGCATTATAACTTTGATTAACAATATCCGAAATGCCAAATGCCAAATGCCAAATGCTTTCTTGTACATTATCCGTACCTCGTGGCTCTTCGGCCTTGGCGCCCAAAACTTTATTGCTAAAATCCTGGAACAAGCTGCCACAAAACCTGAATTAACTGTTGTCACTGATGAAATTAGTTCCCCTACTTATGTCCAAGATTTAGCAGAACGCATTATTTATATTCTCCAAAATAACCTCGCCAGTGGGATTTATCATGTCTCCGGTCTGGGAAAGGCCTCCCGTTATGATTTTGCCAAAGAAATTCTCAGAAATGCTAAAATCAATATCCCTATCAAAGCAGCCAAGCTTGCTGATTACCCACGTCAAGCAACTATTCCCAATATCTCATATTTAATTAATACAAAATTACCGGCAATGCGTACCTGGCAAGAAATGGTAACAGCTTACTTTCAAGACCAAACATAATAATTCATTGCATCAGCATTTTAACCAAGATATAATTCATTAATATTTATTAAAAACTTTTCATGGAAGAGACAAAAAAACATGCAGTCGAAGGTGAAGTAATAACCAAAACTACTCCTCAGCCAGTTAGTGTAAATTCAAATGCAAATGAAAATAAAACCTATGATTACCTTGCCATTGCAAGCTTGGTATTTGGAATTTTAAGCTTGTGTGGTATATGTTTTACTGTTTGCTGTATTCCATTTGGAATTATTGGTATTGTCCTAGGCATCTTTGGACTTAAATCAATAAAATATAAGAATTTAGCAATGATCGGTCTTGCTTTATCAGGATTTAGTTTCATTTTAATTATCTTCAGAGTGGTATTAAATATGTTTTATACACCTGCCTTCTTAAATAACTTAAATAGTCTTAATAATTTATAATACTAATGCAGAAAAAGCTCTTTGTCACTGGTGGAGCCGGCTTTATTGGTTCGTGTTTTGTCCGTTACTGGTTGACAACTCATCCTGACGATCAGGTAGTAGTTTATGATCAACTAACTTATGCTGGTAATAAGAATAATCTGAAGACCTGTTTTGATAACCCACATTTCCACTTTGTCCAAGGCGATATTTGTGATGCTGCACTAGTTAACGAGACGCTGGAAACAAATCAAAGCGATACCATTGTACATTTCGCAGCAGAAACCCACGTCGATCGCAGTATTGAAGGCCCAGCTGTCTTTATTCAAACAAATGTAGTCGGTACTCAGGTTTTACTGGACGCTGCTAAAAATGCTGGAAACCTGAGATTTCATCATATTTCCACAGATGAAGTGTTTGGCAGTCTGGAATTAAATTCGCAAGAAAAATTTTCGGAACTGACGCCATATGATCCCAGAAGCCCCTACTCTGCTTCCAAAGCAGCTTCCGACCATCTCGTCCGCGCTTATTTTGAAACCTATGGCTTACCCATTACTATTTCCAACTGTTCCAATAACTATGGCCCCTTTCACCATCCGGAAAAATTAATTCCCCTGGCAATTACTCGAGCTTTATCCGATCAAGAAATCCCAATTTATGGTGATGGGTTAAACGTGCGTGACTGGATTTATGTCGAAGATCATGCCAAAGGTATTGAATTAATTATCCAAAAAGGCAGAATTGGTGAAACATATCTCCTTGGTGGCAATGGTGAAAGAACTAATCTTGTCGTCTTAAAAAAGATTTTGGAAATTATGGGTAAACCGGAAAATTTAATCGTGCATGTCGGCGACCGGAAAGGTCATGACAGACGCTATGCCATTGACTATACCAAAGCACAAACTGAATTAGGCTTTACACCAGAAAAACAATTTGAAATTCGCCTAGCTGAAACAATCAAATGGTTTACAGATAATCAATGGTGGTGGCAGGATTTAAAAAAAGATGCTGATGTAATTGCTGAGAAGTATTTGGAGAAAAGGTATTAAAGATATTGAATAAATAAGTAAATCCGCTTGATAATTAAAAATTCTTAAAATTAAGAATTTTTATGAATTAGGTCAAGGTGCTACCAGTGGTCGGTAATTGTATTCATTCATTTCGAGCCGCCTGGCTTACTACTACTTTGAGATTTGTTAGTATGCCAGGTGATGGGGTATTGGCTCCTATCGCAATCGTTATAGTAGCAGCTGCTCTAATCTATTATTTTAAAAAGGACAAAGTTTTTGCGGTTATACTCATCCTCGCACCTCTTTTTGGAAACCTGGTTAAATATTTGCTGAAATCATACTTTGCTGTGCCTAGGCCCGAGGTATTCGGATGTGACGTAATGGTTAGCTATGTGGATC
>JBAXHO010000057.1:0-10796 GCA_037138855.1 bacterium | reverse complement strand
GGCCAGTTTCGCTCAAATAATTACGCTGGTATTGATATTATTTATTAATTTAGTACTTTTTAGGATCTCTTTGCTCACCGAGATCTTTTTTTCTCAGATTCGTTATCTGGAACAGAACATTAGTATTTATGATTATTGGGCAGTAGTGAATATTGTAGTAGTGTTTTTTGCCTTTGCCACCACGTTAAATACTACCTTAGATGTAGTAAGTGCCATTATTATCAAAAAGAAAAAATATCCTTCCTCTACCGTTTCAAGCTTACTGATGGAAGGTACTAAAAACAGTCAGATTATCGGTGCCAGAATTATTAATAATATGTTTTATGTTTTCGTGGGCATGTCATTGCTATATATAGTTTTTAATAATCCAGCCAAGTACTCCAATCTTTTTGATGAACCGTTTATTACACAAAATTTAATTCTTTTCCTCAACGCAGCTGTGGCAGCTTTATTAATAGCTCCAATTACAGCATTGGTTACAGTTATTTATCTTGCTTCTCTCAAAGAGCCAGCCCAGATCAAGTTTTTTTAAGATTCTTTTGAGTTTAAACTCTGATCTAAAGTATAATTTAGGGCATATTTAAATTTATTCTTTTTATTAAAATTATGGAAACTCCTGAAAAGCAATATACCTATGAATTAGCTACTGATAGTGATAGCAACTGTACTTTGAAGGTTAAAATTGCAAATAAAAAATTTGTCGAAGCCAAGGAAAAGCTTTTTAAGAAGATGGCTCAAAATGTAACTATTACTGGATTTCGGCCTGGTAAAGGCCCCAAAGGTTTAATAGAAGCAAGATTGGGTCCTGATTTGTATGAGAAGACTTTGAATGAATTATTACCGCAAGTTACTTTGGAAATTATTGAAACTAAGTCATTGGAACCTTTGACACATGTTAAATATGAAGTGGAAAAGGTAAGTGAAGATGAAGGTGTAGAGTATCATGCTCATTTCGTGGTATATCCTGACATAAAATTGGGAAATTTTCAGAAGATTAAAATTCAAAATGAAAAAATCGCAGTAAGTAAAGAGGAAATCAATACAGAAAAGAAACGGATTTTAGATTTATACAACCAACAGCAAGAAAAAACTGCAAAAGATAAAACAAAATATCAAAAACTGGAAACAATTACCAATGAAGTTGTAGAATCTTTAAAAATTGGTATTAAAACAGTAGAAGAATTGGAAAAACAAATTATCGAGCAGGTCAAGTTTGAAAAGGAAAATCAGTTAGAAGAAAAAAAAATAAAAACAATTATTACAGAAGCAATTCAATTATCGAAAGTTATTGCTCCTAAACAGCTTGTGATTGAAGAAGTGGAAGGTCGGGGTAAAGATTATAAATATCGTATAGAGCAGCTTGGTTTGAAAATGGATGATTTTCTTAAAGCACAAAATACAACTGAAGAAGATTTGCGAAAGCAATGGGAAAAAGATGCGATTGAAAAAATTGCTTCTGAATTATTACTATTTGAAATTGTAAAAACTCAAAAAATAGTAGTAACAATTGAAGAAATTGATTTGGAAGTTGCTAAAATTTCTGATCCCAAATTACATCAGGAATATGATTCAAATGTAGGACGCAGAACCATATCAGCAATTCTTTCACAGCAAAAGGCTATCAAATGGCTTAAAGATCAGGTTAATTCCAAATAAATTTTAGTTTTGCAAAAGAATTTTATTATTCTCAGTTTCTAATTCAAGTGATTTATAACCTTGATTATTGAGCAGCTGCAGTTAAAAAATTTCCGTAATCTCAATCTCACAGTTGATTTTTCTACGCAAGTGAATTTTATTATTGGGCAAAATGCCTCTGGTAAAAGCAATTTTCTAGATGCTTTAAATTTTTTATACCGCGGAGAATCTTTTAAGCCTTTCGGTGATACTGAAAATATCAATTGGGATGAAAAAAATGATTTTGCTTTGCTTACTGCTAAATTTCAGGAAAACAGTAATGCATATAAAGTAGTTTTTAGTCCAGGTACTAATACTAATATTAAAAAATTTCTTATCAATGAAAAGTCAACTACCCGTAAAAATTTTATTAAAAACAAAAGTGTAGTAGTTTTTTCACCACACCATTTGAATATTATTGCAGGCGTTCCTGAAGATCGCCGCTCAGATCTGGATAAGTTTTTAATACAAATTGATTTTCATTATGAAAATATCTTAAAAAGATATAAACAAATTATTACCAATCGTAATCGGCTCTTGGAGAAGATTCAGGCAGGTTTCGCCAATGAAAGTGAATTAATTTTTTGGAATGAAAAATTGGTGGAAGCTGGAAGTTTGATTATCCAAAAACGTCTGCAGCTTTTTCAGGAATTTGATCCCGTGCTAGATGCTAGTGCAGAAGAGCTTTTTCATGCTAAAGGTGATTTCACTTTAAGTTATCATTCCAAGATTGCTATTCGCGATAATGATATTAGCACCATCGAGCAATCTTTTGCAGCCAAGCTTGCTGAAAATTCTTACAAAGAAATTGCTGCCGGCAGGACACTTTACGGCCCACAGCGAGATGACTGGGAAATGCATCTAGACGGAAATAGTATCAAAATATATGCTTCCCGAGGACAGCAAAGAATTGCTTCCTTGATTCTCAAATATGCACAATGGAAATTTTTATCAGAGAAAACTGAACAAACGCCAGTAATTTTACTGGATGATATTTTTTCAGAATTGGATCAGGAAAATGCTGCTAATTTAAAGAACTTTTTTTTAAAGCTGGATACCCAATTATTTTTTACCAGTATTACAATAAATGATCATCAGCAAAAATCACATTTAGAAACGAAAATTATAAAATTGGATTAATTAGTTGAAGAGTTTTTGCAGTTTTTCTTTAGTCAAATCTGCAGAAAGTTGTTTGTGTACATCTATTGCCTCATCTCGAGTAACACCACTTAAACCGGCAAATTTTTGAATTTCGTCACCGTGTTCCAAGTCTACGTTTACTGGTGTCCTCTGGGCACCAATCATGCCATCTACTGGATTGAGTACATTTAACATATATGAATTATTACACTTACTGCATTTGAGATGGATTACTGTACTTACTGGGGAATTTTTAACAATTTTAAAATCATTTTCTTCATATTTATTTCCACAATTGTCGCAATGCTTTGGAGCGACTGCAAGAAGATTTTTTATTAATTTTTGTTTATCAATATTATTCTTTAGCATTGGATTCAAGTATACCTTGAATATAGTAAAATGGTCAAATAAATTACCGGAAATTACGGGAAATTACCGAAAATTATTTAATGCTTGTTGTAAGCTTGATAAACTTAAAGCAGCGCATTTAATCCGTGACGGTGTCAATTCAGCACCAATGATTTTTAATAAATCGTCAATTGTGAGCTTTTTTAATGTAATAATTGCTTTGCCAACAACATATTCACTCAAAAGAGAGGCACTGGCAATACTTACTGCACAGCCTTCACCGTCAAACATCATTTTCTCAACAATATTTTTTGAATTTATTTTTAAAAAAACTGTAATCGTATCACCACAACTAACGTTTTCATTTGTAGATACAGAAGTTGCCTGTTCCAGTTTCCCGAAATTTCTGGGATTCTGATAATGATCAAGGAGCTGTTCACGGTAGATATTCATATTTTATGAGACTTATAGTATAATTATTTTAAGATTAATTTCCTTAAAATGAAAGAAGTATCAGTATTTGAGGAAGACAAAGCTTATAAATTATTAGATTTATTATCATTTGGTCTTTTTTCATTACTTGGCCTCTTGCTTGGTGGTAAATAAAAATTTATTAGTTTAATTGTAAAAGATAGTAGCTATTTTTTTCATGACTGCAAAAAATTGCTCAATTTCTGCTTCTGAATTATAAATACTCAAAGATACTCTAGTTGTTCCAGGTACTTTTAAAACATCATGCATTAGTACTTGAGCACAGTGGTGACCAGCCCGCACTGCAATATTATCTTGGCTTAAGAGCTCGGCAATATCATGAGGATGAATTTTTTCTATACCTAAACTAAAGACGCTTCCTCTGTGTTTCCAATCAGTTGGTCCAAAGAGTTTTAATTGCGGCAATTCAGTAACTCTACTTAAAAAATACTGTGATAAATTATTTTCAATTATCTGAATTTGGTCTATTCCAATTGCAGTAATAAAATCAATAGCTGCTCCTAAGCCGATGGCACCAGCAATATTTGGTGTGCCGGCTTCAAATTTTTCAGGCGCAGTTGTCCAAGTAGCTGCAAATTTTGTAACTTTATTGATCATTCCGCCACCACGTTTAACTGGATCCAGGACACCTAGTAAGTATTTTTTTCCATACAGCACACCAATTCCAGTAGGACCATACATTTTATGTCCGGAAAATGCCAGAAAATCAATGTCTAAGTCGCGAACATCAATTGATAAATGAGCGATTGATTGGGCTGCATCCATTACAATAATTGTTTGCGGTGAATTTTTTCTGACAAACTGAACAATTTCTTTTATTGGATTGATCGTGCCTAAAACATTACTCATCTGAGTAATTGCCAGCACTTTGATATTAAAATTTTTGAACTTTTCATGTAGTAGTTTTTTATTTAATTGAAAATTGTCAAGCAGTTCCAGATATTCTATTCGGACATTAGGTCTGGTAGTAAGCCTTTGCCAAGGAAGCAAATTGCTGTGATGTTCCATAACTGTAGTCAAGATTACTTCATCTTCATTTTCAGGGAAAAACAGTTTTTCCGGAAGCATTTGAGCAATGAGATTGATTGATTCAGTAGTGCCGGATGTAAAAATAATTTCTTCAGGCAGAGCATTGATAAACTTAGCAACTTTATTTCTGGCAGTCTCAAATAGATTTGTCGCTTTTTCGCTTAAAGTGTAAATACCGCGGTGGATATTTGCATTATATTTTTGATAAAATTCTAGTTCTTTTTCTATGACAACATTAGGTTTTTGAGTAGTAGCAGCATTATCCAGATAGATTAATTCTGGATAATTTTTAAAGATTGGAAACTGATTTTTGATATTCATATTTGATTTTATCTTATTTAACTGGATCTGACAAAAATCCTTTAATTATTTGTTTTTCAGCTGCCTGTAAAGTGAGACCGCGACTTTGTAAATAGAAAAGTTGTTCAGCATTGATTCTGCTAATGATAGCTGCATGGCCTGCTTTGACGCTATTTTCCATAATTTCTAATGCAGGAATTATTTTGGCTTCAGCTTGTTTTCCAATTAACAAAACTTGAATTTTTAGAAAAGTATTAGTTTCTTTTGCACCTTGAGCAACGCGAACAATTACCTGCAAATTGATTTTGGCTGCAGCAAATAAGACTACTTTCACGAGAATGTCAGAATGGAGATGTGGTTGCTGATGAATTATTTCGATCTTTTTATCAAGAATTGATTGATCATGACCCTGATAAGTAATTAAGATCGATTCATCAGCTGTAATAATCATTTTTTTCGGGAGGTTTATTAAATCAAATTGAGTTTTTTTCATAATTATCCGATAGAGCCCTCCATAGTCAAATTAATCAAGGCATTCAATTCCATAGCGTATTCTAGAGGCAATTCTTTGACGATCGGCTCGATAAAGCCGGAAACGATCAAAGCATTGGCCTGTTCTTCTGTAAGACCACGCGACATTAAATAGAAAATTTGTTCTTCATTAATTTTGGAAACTGAAGCTTCATGGGCGGTTTCCACATTTTTTTCGCGGATGTCGTTCGTAGGATAAGTATCAGTTCTCGATCGATCATCCAGGATCAATGCATCACAAACAATTTTTGATTTGCTGTTCGTAGCTCCGGGAATTATTTTCAATAAACCGCGGTAACTAGACCTGCCACCATCATGACAAATTGATTTGGAATGGATGATGCTGGAGGTATTGGGGGCTAAATGGATTACTTTGGCTCCGGCATCGAGATGTTGACCTTTACCGGCTAGAGCAATGGATAAAATTTCGCCATGTGCTCCCGGTCCTACCAGAATTGCCGCAGGATATTTCATAGTGACTTTGGAGCCCAGGTTGCAATCGACCCATTCCATTACTGCATTTTCATGGACTAGTGCCCGTTTGGTTACGAGATTATAGACATTGGTAGACCAGTTCTGTAATGTGGTGTAACGGACGCGGGCGTTTTTTTTGACGACGATTTCTACTACAGCACTATGCAAAGAATCGTTGGAATACATTGGCGCAGTGCAGCCTTCGATATAATGAATTTCACTATCTTCATCAGCAATAATTAATGTTCTTTCAAATTGGCCCATATTTTGTGTATTGATTCGAAAATATGCTTGTAAAGGCATTTTTAATTTCACACCCTTGGGAATATAAATAAATGTCCCACCACTCCAGACCGCAGTATTTAAAGCAGCAAATTTATTGTCAGTTTCTGGAATAATTTTTCCAAAATATTCCTGAAAAATTTCCGGATATTGTTTGTATGCTGAGTCAGTATCGAGAAAAATTATGCCCTGATCAGTCCATTTTTTTTTGAGATTTTGATAAATAACCTCTGACTCATATTGAGTAGCTACTCCAGCTAGAAATTTTCTCTCAGCCTGAGGAATCCCCAATTTTTCAAAGGTATTTTTGATAGTATCTGGTACTTCATTCCAGGTTTTACTTTGATCACTTGCAGCTTTGACGTAATAATGAATTTTTTGGAAGTCAATATGGGACAAGTCAGCACCCCACTTGGGTAAAGGAGCTTCACAAAAATGCTGAAAAGCTTTCAGGCGTTTTTGTAACATCCAGTTATCTTCATGTTTTAATTCAGAAATTTCCCGGACTATTTTTTGATCGATGCCAGTACCCAGATCAATTTTATTGGAAAATTCATCGGCAAAACCAAACTTAGTTTTGTAATCCTGATTAATATTACTTACTGTTTTTTGATCTGCAGTGAGTAATTCCAAGGCATTCGGGTTGTTATTTTGTCTCTTTTTCATGATAACCGTGTTGATTAATTGCTTTAACTATTTCCATTCCACCACTTTTGGTAATTTGACCTTGTTGCATTAAATGAACAAAATCTGGTTTTAGAAATTCGTATACTCGCTGGTAGTGTGTAATAAGAAGAATACTCATTTGGGGATTTTCAGTTTTGATTTGCTGAATGCCCTGAAAAATAATTTTAAGTGCATCCAGATCCAGACCGGAGTCAGCTTCATCTAAAATTGCTAATTGTGGCTTAATCAATGCTAGTTGTAAAATTTCCATTTTTTTCTTTTCCCCACCGGAAAGATTTTCATTGAGATTACGATCCAGTAATTTTTCTGGCACTGCTAATTCTTTTGCCTTTTCCTTTAGTAATTTTCGAAATTTGAATACTGGTAACTGTTTGTTTTTGGGTTGGTGATTATTATAGACAAGTCGTAAATAATTGCTGAAATTGACGCCAGGTATTTCTACCGGATATTGAAAAGCTACGAAAATGCCTTGTAAAGAGCGTTCTGTCACAGATAATTTGCTTAGATCATTTCGATTCATTTTGATTGTACCAGCAGTGATTTGATAATCAGGATGCCCCATGATTACTTTGGTAAGTGTGGATTTGCCAGAGCCATTCGGCCCCATGAAAGCATGGATTTCTCCCTTTTGAATTGTCAAATTAATTTTGGTCAGGATCTTGGTAGTATCAGAATTAACACTGAGATTTGTAATCTTAAACATTGTTGATAAATTGATGAATGCTAATTAAAAAATTATTTAATTTTATCACATATGAGAAGCGGAAAGAGAAAAAGTGAAAACGGTAAACGGAAATTGGAGATATTTCAAATAGCAAGTATCAAGTATCAAGTATCATGTATCAAGTATCATGTATCAAGTATCAAGTATCAAGTAGAAAAAGGTATCTGGTATCAAATGAGTAGTCTGTAGTCGGTAGACTGCAGACTGGAAAAGAAATAAAATTATAAATTAGTATTTGTCGACAGTATTAAATAAGAAATACAATTTATCTGTCTACCAGTTATTAGTATGCAAACCGCTCTTCTGGAGTTTCATCGTCGTCACCAGTGGGTGGTTCTGGTTCTTGAGGGTTTTTTTGTTCCAGATCCACAACAGCAAGATGTTTCTTCACTTGACGATTACGAAGATTGATAATGGTAAATCCGGATATAATTAAAGCGCATAGAATACTAAGAAAAATCAATTCATCACTGAAGCCACCAAAATATATGGCAATTACAGATACTATTGCCATACCTGAAGTTTCGATAAAGAGAACCTGTTTTTGGTTAAGTCCCATACTCATTAAACGGTGGTGTAAATGGACTTTACCACTGACAAATGGACGTTTCAAAAACTTGATGTCTTTGTGTTTATTCATCCGGTATAGGATCACCCAGATCATATCGATTAATGGTATCAATAAAATAATAATTGCAGTGGTGATTTTGGCTCCAGAAAGCATAGAAAAAACAGCCAATAAGTATCCATATGAAGTGTGTCCAGCAGTACCTCCAATGATTTTAGAAGGTGGAAAATTATAAGGAATATAGCCAAGTATTCCTGCAGCTAAAGTAGCTGGTAAAATCGCAAAGGCAAGATTACCAGACTTGATGCATAACATTGTCATAGTTATCGCAGCAACTACTGTCAGCAATTCACCAAGGGCATCAATACCGCAAACCCAGTTTACAGAATTAATTATTGATACAATCCAGATTATTGTGATTAAGTCAGCCGGAAAGATAAAGTTATAGCTGAATTGACCAATGGTAAATAAATGAGAAAAAAGTTGAAAATTGAAGTTAATACCGGCAAAATGTATTGCTTGGATTGATGTACCAAAAATAACTACTAAAATTGCCGATAGAAATTGAATTAAAAATTGTCTTTTGCTACTTAATTCATATTTATCATCGATAATTCCGCCAATTATTAAAATAGATAATCCCAGCAGAATCCCGAATAATTGTTTATTAATTGAAACTTGAGTTAAAAAAATAAACATAAATGGGATCAAGGCAGCAAGTGCCCCCAGTCTTGGCTTGGCGTGTGTATGAATACGTTGTGCCAGAGAAGGATCGCTACGGTCTCTTTGGCTGGCAGGCAGATCGAGAAAATTAAATTTTTCTGCAAAATATCCCACAAGTGGTGTCAGTAAAAGGCTTACCAAAAATACTCCACCAACTGCCGGAATCAAATTAAAATATGGTTGTAAGGCTGTAATATTCAAATTATTATATTAATACTAATGAAAAAATTTCCCAAAAGGCAATAATTCCGAGTATGTTAAAAAGAATTAAAGCAACGTTGATCATGTAGCATAAGCGTTTATCAAAGCTAAAAGTACTATGATTAAATTTTAATATTAATAAATTTAAGCCCAGAGTGATGACTGCATAAATTGGTAGAATTTCTTTGTCCATCATTTGCCAGCTTTGTGAAGCTTGCGAAAAAAATAAAGGAAATTGCTTGTTAATATGATTATAATTTTGTATTAATAAATAAACAAAAAATCCTTCAAAAGCTAATACTGACATAAATGCACCTACTGAAAAAAAATCTTTGGTGTATGAAGGAATTTCTGCAATTTGTTTTTCCGGAATAATTTTCTTTTTTGCTTTTGCTATCCAGCCTGGTTTATGTTTATTGACATCTACAAGCTGGAATTGTGAATCAAGCGGAATGATTTCATGTAAATCAGCAATTCTCTGTGCTTCATCATGTTTTACTTGTGGAGGCTTTTCTTCAGTTATTTTAACTTGTTTAATTACTTTTTTAATTTGGAGAGGATGCGAATTTTTCATTTATTATTGTATATTCAGCAAATCAATTTCTAGGTATTATACAATAAAAAGTAAGAAAGATATTAGATAATAATGAAAATTCAGAAGTAGCAAGTAGCATGTAGAAAAAAGAAAAATGTAGAGAACAAAGATTTTCATATTGTCATTGACTGCAAGTTAAGCTACCATAAATTAGAAAAAACTACTTTTTATTATTAGTTACCTTGTTCAAACGTAAACTGCTCTATCTTATCTTTTTCTTTCTCCTTGGACTCACCACTATTATTAGTATCGGTTATCTCAACCGCGATCAAAAAGAAATCGGCTGTGGAAAAGTTCAGGCTACTAATGATATTGGTTGCCCATTTGATGTGATTCTTATATTGGATACTTCCAACAGTATGGCTGATACTGCAAATGGAAAATCTAAACTAACTTGGGTTAAAGAAGCAGCAAATAATTTTGTGGATTACGTTTCTAATTCTAATCAGGCATCTAGTATTCGAATTGGTATCATTGCATTCAATTCAGGCGCTCCTGTCTATTCCGCTCCTACTAATAACTATAATAATGTCAGAGCAACAATTGCTGGAATTACCAAAGCAACTGGTGGCACTTGTACTTCCTGTGCATTAATACGTGCACATACTCTTTATTCTTCTCTTTTACCTCAACCAAATAATCCGATCATTATAATTTTTTCAGATGGAGGATCAACTGGTACATATGAATATCCGGATGCCGGTTGTGGCCCTAATACTCATCCTACTTGTACACAAATTCATAATACAGCAATCGCTGAAGACAATGTCTGGACTAATAAGCTTCTAAATATGTCACCTAAAGTAAATATTTATGCTATTGGTATGGAATCAAATTGCCCATCTAGTACTCCAAGTTTCCTTTGTTATGATCAAGCTCACCTGATTGAATTAACAGGCGGAGTACTAAGTCATTTTTATGATCAGATCGCAGCTCCGCAATGGGCAGAAAAAGTAATTGAAATTACTCAAAAATCAGAATTTTGTGTTGCACAACCTAGTCCGACACCAACATCAATTCCTACTCCC
>JBAXHO010000056.1:0-11055 GCA_037138855.1 bacterium | reverse complement strand
CAAAAGCCATATTAATTCAACTTTTGGATAGTATCATTTGCCATTGGAGAAGAGTTATCATTGATTATTCACTCCAGATAAATTATAATTGAAAAGTTCTTTTCAAAATATAAATGCGGCGGTAGTCACATCTTTTGTCGTTGAGTTTACGAAACGAAACAAAAGATAGTGTCCTGTACTTTTTAAATAGAACGTTATTTTGATAAAAATGAGTACAGGATCTTTGACAACGCATAAAATGCGGCGGTAGTTCAGTTGGTAGAACGCCTCCTTGCCAAGGAGGAGGTCGCGAGTTCGAATCTCGTCCGCCGCTCCAGAAAAAAACGCATTGGGCGTTTTTTTTTATTATAACGAATCGAGATGAGAACGAAAGTTCGACAATGAAGGGTTAGTGATCCTGAGGAACGAAGGAGAACTTACCTGAATTGATACTACCTATTACAAATTCTTTTAGAAGTTGTTATGGGAAGTGAATCTCGTCCGCCGCTCCAGAAAAAAACGCATTGGGCGTTTTTTTTATTATAACGAATCGAGATGAGAACGAAAGTTCGACAATGAAGGGTTAGTGATCCTGAAGTATGAAGGAGAACTTACCTGAATTGATACTGCCCATTACAAATTCTTTTAGAAGTTGTTATGGGAAGTGAATCTCGTCCGCCGCTCCAATTTATCATTAATAAATTACAACACACCTTCCAACACTCACTTTTATAAGAATTCAATGCTTTTTCTACGTTCAATTCAAGATTTCAGATAATATGTTATGTTGTTCTCCATCAGTTTGAATCACACTCAAAAAAATGCTAAATTAGACTTTATAACTCATATTCATTAAAAACATGAACGATAGTTTAGCATTTATTACTGCTCTAAATAACAAGGATCTAGCATCTTTAGCAAGTATCCCTAAAAGTGACCTTCACAATCATAGTAGCCGAGGTGGTAATTTAAATGATTTTAATGCATATACTAGTAAAAATATTAAATCACCAGCTAATTTCGATAGCTTGGCTGAAATGCAGCTTTGGTATGATCAAAACATAAAACCAAATATTGATCCTAACAAATTACTAGAATTAGCCTTTATGCAAGTAAACAGAGATAGTATTAAACTATTACATATGAGCTTTGGCTTAAACAATGTTATAAATTACCAAAACTACTTTAATCAAATTATTGATTTAAAAAATAAATTTGCACCAGATACAATACTCATTCCTGAACTACGTATTGGAAGAGATAAAGATGTCTATGAAGTAGAAAAATTATTTGAAGAAATACTTACATATAATTTTTTTAAATCTATAGATTTGAGTGGAGAAGATAGTTTTAGTGTTAAACCATTTCAGAACATATTTAAGAAAGCCAAGCAAAATGGTTTTATCCTAAAAGCTCATCTTGGTGAGTATGGGGATGCTGAATCTGTATTAGAGGCAGTAGAAGCTCTTGAACTAGATCAGGTGCAACATGGTATCAGTATTTCCAGTTCTCAAAATGTCATGTCAGAAATTAGCAAGAGAAATGTCCAATTAAATATCTGCCCTACAAGTAATGTAAAATTAAAAAGAGTAAAAGATTATCAATCTCATCCAATAAAAAAACTCTTTGATAACGGTATTAAAGTTACGATAAACACTGATGATATGTTGATTTACGATAGCAGTGTATCTGAAGAATATCTGCAACTTTATCAAGCAAAATTATTTAGTGCCGAAGAACTTAACAAAATACGAATACAAGGATTAGATAAAGTTAATATTAACTAGGTACGGTCTGCCGCTCAATAAAAAATATTTTAGGCATTTTCATATCAACAATGCTTTACCAGTATATAAAAATTAACCTAATCGAAAAAGAATCATTTGTATTTGATGGGCAAAATACAATTATTGATGGCGAAGGCCAGTATGCACATTTACTAAATATTCATAATTGTAAAAATTTATTAGTAAAAAATTTTACTTTCCGAAATGGTGATACAAATATAGTGAAATATCTTTCTCGTAAAGATATTACTTTCAGATTACCTAAGATGAGTGTATTTGAGGTCATCGATGGTGGTGCTGTTCTGATCACTGGAAACTCAACAGTTACATTTGAAAATTGTCATTTTGAAAATAATCGGGCTTTAATGTGTGGCGGTGCTATATCCAATCAGTCTTCAGGAAAAGTTTTGCTAAATAATTGTAGCTTTGTTGGCAATATTGCTGGTCATACTGGCTCAGCTATTGATAATTTAACTAGAAATTCCCAAATTTCTATTAAAAATTGTAAATTTATTGATAATCAAAGCAATTCCTGGCATAAAGCTCAAGCTCCTCATGGACACATTACTGTATTTCCAAATACATTTGCGAAAATTGCTCATTCAACCTTTAAAGGAGGTTCTTTACCGCTAGATTACGTGGATAAAGCTAATATAAAATTAGAAAATAACAAATATTTTGGTTTTAAAGACTGGCAGAGTATTTTAAAAAATAAACGCAATGGGGGAATATTTTTTAATTATTTAAACTTTGTTAGTAAACTTTATTGGTTAGTACCAAAAACACTTGGAAAAGTTTATTATCGCGTTAATGCTTGATTTTATTTTTAGAGTTAAAGCTAATATAATGACAAAACTTGAAAAAATTCGAACTTGGCTACTACTATATACTCCTCTAATCGCTGGAGTATTATATCTTTTTGAATTATTCTTTTTAAGAAAACCATTAACGATCAGCATCGCTTTACTATTTTTAAGTAGCGCAATTATTGTCTTTGGAATGATCGGATTTATTACCAATAAATACATCTCTTATCCGAAAATCAATTTAACAACATTACTAAAAATATTTATTCAAGCTGACTTAAAGAAATATTATCAATATTTTTATATCCGCACCGGATTCTTTTATAGGAAATTAATGAATTTAGGGATTATGTTGATTGGGCTTATGCTTTTATTATTCTCACTAATTTACTATCTTAGATTTCCTTGATTTTTCTTTCTGAAAATACTGCAGCTCATATCTAATCTTGAGAAAAGTATAAACTCCAATCACTACATATGTAACTAAATGCTCATAAAATAACTGATTAAATGTGATATTTTTAAAATATAGTGAAATAATTGCTCCAAGAACATAGGTTAGTGATCCCAGTAATCCTCCAAAAACAATAGTTAAGTGAAGAATAAATATCCCTTGCAATGGGTCTGACTGAATCACTTTCGCCTTTGTTGTTAAAAATTTTTTATTGCGAATAAATGAGCTATAAAAATAATATGCGTTGAGCGGAATTAAATAAATAATACCCGGAAAAATAATAAGTTTGATAATTTCATTATAATTTTGATATTTTTCAGGCAAAAATAGCCAGTCATTAAGGAAAAAGATCAAATAAAACAACAGGAATAAATAATATCCAATAGCAAACTGAAGCATCATTTTCGGTTTTGATTTGTGTTTATCGTCATTTTGACTGATGCTGATCTTGATGAGATGAAATCCTCCGAATACAATTAAATCCAGCCAATGAATAAAAAGCGCTAGACTTAAATCCCAATGGAAAATTATTGCTAGAAGGAATGGGAGAAGATTTGCGATTATTAATATTATTTTTGCTGGAAGATACTTATTAAAAAATTTTAATACTAATACTACAAAATAATTACCAATAAATATTTTTAACAGACTTTTAATCAGTCTTTCCATTAAAATTATTATTAAAGAAATATTGGTTAAATTTTAAAAAATCAGAAGGAGATTTAATTATTGTTTTTATTTGAAAAATATTTAATATCGAAAAGAGAAACTACAATAATAATAATGCCTAGAAATACTTCTCTAAAATTAATTGGATCACTAAAAAAAGCTAAAATAACCAAAAATAAGCCGATTGACAATCCAATAACACCAGAAATCAGATAAAAGTTGAAATTATCCAGAGTAAAAACTAGATTAAAAATTGATTTATTCAAGTTATCTGTTTTTCTTGGCATTTTCGTTTGAAAAAATTTATTGAAGCAAAAAGGAATACTATAGTAATACTTAGATTACAGCTCTTAGCACTAATCCTCCTAAAATTCCAAAGAGAATAGCACACAAATTATAAAGAAAACCATTTACAGTTGTTTTTTCTAAAAATTCACCCAAAATAAAAAAGAATTAATATAAATATATATTACTTGAATCAAGTATTAGCAATCAAATATAAATCAAAAAAAAATTATTTTTCCTTACTGATAAAAAATTCCTTACCCTTAGACACAGTGCTATTATTTTTAACAATTTTATACAATTCATCCTTAGCCTTTACCGTTTTAGCAAATTTAAAAGTAATATCATCTCCCTGTTTAGCCGAATCAGATTGTACATCATTGACAAGCATTTCTGGTAATAAAAATTTCAAAACACCTGTTTTCGGGCCCAAAATCATGACTTTATCTCCGCTCTTGATTATTTCTTTAGCTTTAATTTTAGCATGAATCACTGCTGATTTTGGATAATATTTTTCGACATTTCCTAAAAATACTTTAATTTCTGTAGCCTTACTTCCATGAATACCGGACCATTCAGCAATTTCTTTCCCTTGATAAAAATTGCTGGTAAAACCACGATTAAAAACTGTTTCTAATTTTTTTTGCCAGATTTTCACTTTTGCTTCCGAATAAGTATCTTCATTTATTGAACTAATAGCTTCCTGATAAGTACGAATCACTGTATCGATATATTCTGGAGGTCGTCCCCTACCCTCAATTTTTAAGACTTTGATGCCTGTTGCTAAAAGTTGTGGTAAAAAGCCAATAGTAGATAGATCAGCACTACTCATCAAAAAATTATTATCCAGAACTAATTCTTTATTTGTAGATAAATCAGTGACTTTGAATTGCCGACGACAAATTTGTGAGCATTTTCCGCGGTTAGCTGACTTATTATAGAAATACAAACTCATGGCACAACGTCCGGAAACTGCAACACAGAGGGCGCCATGGGCAAAGACTTCAATCTCCATTAGTCGACCTGTAGCGCCTTGTAGTTTTTCTTTTTTAATCTGCTGACAAATTTCTTTAATTTGTTCCAGACTAAGTTCGCGTGCCAGGACGATTCTTTCGGCAAATTGTGCATAAAACTTCACGGTCTGATAATTAGAAACTGAGAGTTGAGTAGAAATATGGATTGGAATATTCAAGTCTCGAGCCTGCATGATTACAGCTTGATCTGAGGCAATAATTGCATCAGCTCCTGATTTTTTTACTGCTTTGAGAATTTTTTTTAATTCCGGCATTTCAGCATCATAGATCAAGGTATTCACAGTCACATATACTTTGACATTGGCAACATGTGCCTGTTTCACAGCTTTGAGAAGATTTTCTGGAGTGAAATTAATCGCACTGGCAGAACGCATATTCAATTCACCAATTCCGAGATAAACAGAATCAGCCCCAGCGTTGATAGCGGCAGTCAAAGCTGCAAAAGATCCTGCTGGAGCGAGTAGTTCAACCATTTGAATTTTTTAAATGAAGTTTAATTATAACAGAAGTAGAATATTTTCCGAAGCTTGAAAATTATTAATTATGTTAACTTTTGGTTGGAACCGGAATTAATGCATTCCTTTTGCAAATCGCAGCATAGTAATGAAAACTATCACCAGGAATACGCCTTAAATCTGAATTTCTATCGATAGTAAGCAATCCGAAACGACCATCCCAACCATAATTCCACTCAAAATTATCCATTAAACTCCAGTGAAGATATCCTTGGACGTCGACACCTTCCTGGATTGCTTCCCAAAGTACAGATAAGTGATCATGGATAAATTTACTTCTTTTTTTATCATAGCGATCAGCAATACCATTTTCTGTGATAATTATTGGTTTTTGATATTTCGAAATTTGTAATAATACTTCTTTCAAACCATGAGGATAGATTTCCCAGCCGAGATCATTTGTATCAAGCTCAAGATCCGATCTACTTAAAATTCCCGATTCATCAAAAAAAAGAAATTTTCCGCCAAGGTGAAAGCGAATTTTACTATGGTGATAATATTGCAACCCAATAAAATCAGTTTGTTGATAAATTTTATCTAGAAAACGTTGATAAGAAATATATTTGATAATTCTGGTGCAAAGTCGATCCAATAAAGATTTTGGAGAAAATGGTAGTAAAGCTGAAATAATAAAGGCAATCCCAACTTTAGCTTCTGGTTGAAATTCATGAATGATTTTATAAATGCTTAGATGAAGAGCAATAAAATTATGATAAACTTTCCAGCTATCAATCAGACTTGATTTTTGTGGAGGAAAAATACCCCGAATATATGTTTCAATAATATATGTGGTCGGCTCATTGATGGTAATCCAATAATCTACAAAGTCTTTGTATTCTGTGACTACTTTTTTAACAAAAGGCTCAATTAAATGCAAATTTTCTTTCTTGGAAAAACCACCCAGATCTTCAAACCAAATCGGATTGGAAAAATGCCATAATGTCAGCATTACTTTTATTCCCTTTTGTTTTAAAGATTTTAAGATTTTTAAATAGTGGGCAATTTCTTTTTGATTAAATTTCCCGGGAAACGGTTCAATACGACTCCATTCAATCGAGAAACGATAAATATTGTTATTCAGTTTTTGAATCCAAGCAAAATCCTCTTCATAACGATGATAATGATCACTAGCAATTCCAGATGCTTCACCATTAAAAGTTCGTTTTAGCGATTCGTGCCGTGTCCAGTTATTAAAATTATTTCCTTCTACCTGATGAGCTGCTGTAGCTGTACCCCAGAGAAAACCTTGAGGAAAATGAAGTTCTTTCAAAAGATTTTATTTACTTAAATTAATTTGGATGATAAATTTGATTTTACATTTTTATTAATTAAAAACATAGTTAAAGTCCAATTTGCTATGATAATATTCATACTAAGTTTTGAAATTTAATTCGCTGAAATTCAATATTTTTTATATAGTTATTACATTCAAAAAAATTCATCTTGAAACTTAAAACTATTTATTTATTACAATTTTTAGCTACGGGGATTGCTGTGTCAATCACAGTATTACTACCATTTATTGCCAAGGAAATGGATTTATCACTAACTCAAAGTGGTTTTTTAAGTTCAATATTAAATTTTGATAAAATTCTTCTAATGATTCCAGTTATATTTATTGCTAATAAATATTCCAATCGAAAATTGATTTATTTCAGTATGATCCTTATAACGCTTGGTTTTGCAGCAATAAGTGTTAGTAAATATTACTTAATGTTAATTGGATTTATTTCAATTATTGGTTTTGGTGTCAGTATTTATCAGCCAATTATCAAAGCTGAACTTGCTGGTTTAACAAAATCAGAAAATAAAGGTAGCATTTTGAGCAATTTTGGGACTATTGGTCAATTGGGCAAGTTTTTCTTCTCAGCTACTTTAGGATATTGCATCATCTGGATTGGCTGGAGACAAACTACAATGCTTTATAGTTTCATTCCATTCCTAATAATATTGATCATGCTACTTTTTTCAAGAAAAAATCGACAAGGTGAACAGCATATTCCAAATCAAAGGATGAACTTCTTGATTTTCAAAGGTAATTTTAAATTAATATTTGCATTTATTGCTAGTTTACTTGATACCATTGCTAGCTCTGCTGTTATTCTTTACCTGCCTTTTTTAATTATTGCCAGAAATTTTGACATTATTTATTTGCCAACTGCCAATGCCATTATTCTGCTAGGAACCATATTAGGAAGATTTCTTCTGGGAAGACTGACAGATAAAAGGCCAGAGACAACTATTTTTATAGTTAGTGAACTATTAATGGCTGGCTTTACCTTAGTTATCGCAATCAGTCATAATATCTGGTTAATATTAATCATCTGTTTTTTTCTGGGAATTGTTACTAAAGGTACCACACCAGTCACTCAAGTTATGGTAATAAATGCCGTAAAAAATAAGAAAGAATATAAATCAGCCTTTTTTTTGGATACTTTGATTGGTAATATTGGATCATTATCAGCCACATTATTTTTTGGAATTTTAGGTGATCATTTTGGCTTAAATGTGGTATTCATTGGGTTCACAATCATGGCAATTTTGGCAATAATTCCAGGGATAGCCTATCGACTTACCAAAATTAAAAAAACTGCTGATTAGAAATTTATTAATCTTTATCTTTATTTATCCCAATCATAGCCATTTCCAAAATGTCCCCATTGTGAAATGGCAGGATAATTTTGAGTACGAAGTTTTAGTTGATCAATAATCCCTTGGGGTGAAAGATCATAACTAGTAAGTTTCTTCTTGACTCCATCGATAATTGCTTCAGCATGAAATGGTTTTGTCAGACCAATACCATAAGAAATATATACCAAGACTTGATTTGCGCCTTGATTTACTTGATCCACAGCAATTTTTCTGGCCATATATGCACCACTACGATCCACTTTTGTCGGATCTTTGCCACTAAATGCACCTCCACCTACAGGTACCCCTGGTCCATAAGCATCGACAACAATTTTTCTACCAGTCACTCCGGAATCAGCTTCCATTCCACCAATATTCCAGTCTCCAGAAGGATTGATATCGACCTGAAGAGCTTTACTAGGTTTATTTTTAGCCCAGTTTGCAATAATTTTTTTCAAGGCAATTTTAGGTGCATTCTGAAAGCTGGCAATAATATTAATAATTTTCAGATCATCACTAATTGTAACCTGGGTTTTACCATCAAATGGATAATCCTGGTAGATTGTCCGGCAAAGATCTCTAGCTAGTTCGTACTCCAATGGCATTTTGGATTTAGTTTCAGCAGTAGCATAACCTACCATAATTCCCTGGTCACCTGCTCCACCTGTGTCGACTCCTTGAGCAATCTGAGTACTTTGCTTTGCTAAATTAATCCGAATTTTTTTAATTCCGGAAAACTCAGCAATTTCTTTTTCTAATTTAGATAAATCAGCATTTGTAGTAACTTCTCCGGTAATATTTATCTCACCGTGACCGCCCATAGTTTCGACCGCCACACGACTGTATGGATCTTGTGCCAAAGCAGTACGCACAAATAGATCACTAATATAATCACACATTTTGTCAGGATGTCTTGGTGAAACAAATTCTGCAGTTTTCATAAAAAATTCTTAAAAAATAAAAAAATCTTCCCGCTTGGAAGATAAATTTTTTATTTAATTCATCTTTCCCTTACGGGCTAGAAGAAGCACCTTGATTGGCTAATTAGGTTGCTGGCAGGTCTTCAGGCTAGTACCCTCGCTGCACTCTGGATAAAATATTAAATTGTTTTTTTAGTATAGCATTAAAATGAATAAAATTACATTTTTTTTAATTTTTTCTTAATATAAATGTATACCGACTATGTCATGTGCTGCTTGTGCATCAATACTAAGTACATTTAAAGGAGTATCTCTACTGGAATCGCTATTGAATTGAACATTCAAATCAATATTTAATTTTTTAGAATCACAATTGGATTTTACTACTGAATTTAAATTTTTAATTCCGATTTTGTTATTATCATTTTCAAAGAAATTATATTGCTGATTAACTTTAAAATTAATACTTATTGCAATATTAAAGTCAAAAATTAAACACATTAATTGATATTTAAAAAAGCCTTATTAACACATCAAAATCTATTATTTTTTAATAAAAACCCCAATTTGATATAATTACTATATCATTTTATTTATTGTATCATTTTAAAAATTGCTGGAAGCAGATATATATCAACAATTACTAGATAATCATCAAGCTTTTCAAGAAAAAAATCCTGATATTGATTGGATGGCTAGAATACGTAACTATTTTGAGGTAAATAAAAATTTACTTGGGAGAATGAATATTGATGATAGACTTCCATATTTAATTGCTATTAATTTAGAGCAAGAGCCACCGTTGGGATTTCATACTAATAATTTATTTGGTCTAGAAAGGTTACTTTTTCATGATCAGAAAATAATCCCACCAAGTTTAAATTCGTATGAAATGCCTCCTAAACGGATCGAAGTACCACGCGGTATTCATTTAATCGAACTACGTGATGATATACTCGATTTATGTTCTAGAGCTGATAAGCCAACTTTTGACTTAGGTGCTTGTACGAGTCTTTTTGTTTGGTTGAATTTGATGAAAGGTGACAAACCCCCTGATGAAGATGATCGTGTTTTGGAGCAAATAAAAGTTGAAAGTATTGCCTTAAAAGCTGCAAATATCTTATACAAACCAAATACTGTTGAATTGTCTCAAGAAGATGAAGCAGTATTATTTAAAAATCGTCGTAATTATTCAACATTCAATAGCTATATAAAACGAACACTTAAATATGCTCATCTTTCCGATCGTGGGCCAGCAAATTTTCTTGATTTTGCCTGGCAGAAACTTAAAAGTGTACCAAAAGATAAAGATTTAGATGAAGAAATTGATTCATTTTGTTCCTGGTTTTCGATAATTACTACAGCTAGAGGACCTTGGCTGGGATATTTGAAACAAAGATTATTGATCGATTTAAAAGCTAACAATGATTTAAGTGAGTACAATATGATTTTTTCAGAAGCAGCTATAGTAGAAGAGTTTAATCGCACTCATTCCGAATCAGAAACTGCTCATATCAATGTCGTGGCTGATCCATTAAATCAATTTCCAGTTGTTTTAACAGTTAAACCCAAATCAAATTTTCCAGACGGACGATTTATCATGCCAATTTCTCCTCGTGATCCTGATTCATTACTTCCCTTACCAAATATTGGTATTACTGATATTCAGAAGGTTCACATTGCAGCTTCAGAAAATGACATACGATTAAATACCAGAGTGCAAGCGATTTTAGATCGGCTTGATCAGCTAAAAATATCATATTCTTTTTTTGATCGTTCAACTGGAAGTGTAAATGCTTGTCTTACAAATTATCCAGGATTAGTTTCCAGTACTCCGATTACAAAAGAGCAATGTCAAGATTTAACACTTACTAAATTTAGAGAATATGTAATGAAATATGTGGGTGTCTTGATACAAAGTATGAATAAAAGAGAATTAAAGCAAGTATTAGGGATTAAAACGTTAACTCAAGAT
>JBAXHO010000055.1:0-11363 GCA_037138855.1 bacterium | reverse complement strand
ACCTCTCTTTTATTTCCTATTTGGATTTTTATAAAACTTTTAGCGGACAGCAGTGCTCTATACATATTTAGTTGTTATATATTTAAAATGACAGAATCAGTATCAGTTCAAGGACAACCCACAATTGGAGAGGCGGATCCAACAAAAGTACCTCCTGCCAAGAAGGTATCCATGGCATTAATTGCTTTAGTAGCAGTAGTGATAATTATTGTTGTCATAAGTATTTCACTGTTTCTTTTATTTAAAAAACAAGAAAGTAGTGAATCAAGTAAAACTAATACTTCAATTTCACAAAATAGCAATCAGACCGTTGGAACTAATGATAATTCTTCAGAGCTAAATGCAGTTGATATCACTTCTACACCTAAAACTACAGCTACATATGACAATTCTTCAGAACTTAATGCAGTAGATGACAAAAACGCTGGAACATTGACTGTTGCTGATTTTGATATTGCACCTAATGGAATTCTGAAAGGATTTTCAATAGATTATCCTGCTGGATGGGCTCTAGATACAAAACCAGTCCAAACTGGTACAATTTATTCACTCACCAATCTAAAAGAAAATCTTGAGATTATTTTCACTAGAACTAGTTTACCAGCTGCAATTCCATGTCCAGTTCAAACTGGTCTGAAAGCTATTTCTTTTCAGATAAGTGGTCAATTACTTTCCTACTATAAAGATACAACTGTTACTACAGAATCTAATTACCATTTTTGTGGCGGTCCTGGTACAGACCAGGTAAGTCTCACAAGTCCAACAGCTTGGGGTGAAATTAATTTAATTGCAAAAAATAATCTTACTGCAGCGCAAATTGTTGCAATTGAGAATGTTTTTAGTACCTTGAGATAAATTTACGCTGTATACTATTGATTATTAATATTGATAGGTATTAAAACTTGAAGATTATTTATAAATCACAAAAAATATGGAGAACCTATTCAGCATCAGCTAAATGGGTTCTTCTTTTAATCTTTTTTTTATCCTTTCTTTATCCATTTTACCAAATGTTGCGCGGTACTTGGTTTGTGCCGACTGAAGTTTCATTAGTTTTTTTTAAAATTAAAATTTACAGTTTGTGTTTGTTTACGGCGATTTGGACGGTATTTTTATTTGCAAAGCGGGAAATTATCCGGGAAAAATTAGCTAGTGAAGAACAAATTTATCTCGGTTTTATCTTTGTATTAATCCCGGCAATTTTTGGAGCCAGGCTCTGGCATGTCCTTACTGATTTCGGTTTGTATCGGAATTCACTGAGTGATATTTTTGCAATTTGGCAAGGAGGTTTAAGTATTTTCGGAGCAATAGCCGGGGGATTACTGGGATTATATTTATTCATAAGGTTAGTTTTACCTAGAGTTTCGCAACTGAGAAATGGTTTAGCAGTATTGAAAATCATCAATATAATTATGATCTTCTTACCGCTTGGTCAGGCTATCGGGCGTTTTGGCAATTTTTTCAATCAGGAACTCTATGGTCCGATTACCAATTTACCCTGGGGACAATTCATTGATCAGCTTGGTGAATTTCATCATCCGGCATTTCTTTATGAGCAGATTGGTGATTTAATTTTGTTTCTAATCTTGTATCTCCGTTTTCGGAAATATCGTTTGGATAAAAATGGTTATTTTTTAATTTATACTGCTGGATATACAATAGTGCGATTTGTAGTAGAGTTCTTTCGTTTAGCACCCAAGTTTTTGCTCGGATTAACTTTCTCGCAATGGGTATGCCTGATTGTGCTAGTAGGAGTGCTGCTTGGTATGAGGTATCAAATAGGAAGAACAAAAGCTAAAAGATAAAAGGTTGAAAAGTATAAAGTATCAAGCATCAAGTATCAAGTAGGGAAAAGTAGCTGGTAGCTAAGTAGCTTGTAGCTTGAGATTCGAGATTCGAAATTCGAATACAGTTTCTCTAGATTCCTAGATTCTTAACTTCTTATCTTCTTAAGCCAAAGGCTTACTAGCCTATGGCTAGAACTTCTAACTTTTAGCTTTTATCTAGTTCTAGTTAACATTTCTCTCCTATCAATCATTTCAATTTTACGTTACTATATTATTTACTATTTAAACACATTCATCATGACAGACACAGTACCAAATTCTGCTTCAGCAGCTCAACCAACTCCTCAAAGAGAAGCTGTTATTCCAAAAAAGCCAGGCAATAAAGGCTTGTTTATCGTGATTATTGGTTTGTTATTGATCATTACTATTTTGCTTTGTGTTTTAATTTTTCCAATCTTGGCATATTTTCGTGATAATGACGAAACAGAGCAAAAAGTTAGTAATACCGCTGTTCCCACCGTGGCAGCGACAGAGGTAATTGTCAAACCAACCAATACAGCTTTTACTGGTAAGTATGTCACTGCCAGTCTTCCCGCTGGCTGGACGGTGGTGGAAAAGTATGATGGCGATGGAAGCGATATGCTTATGTCAGGAGCTACATATACCGGTTTGTCATTTTTATCAATCAATAAAAATAACACTGCAGTATTGACCTTATCTGCTGCTTATGGAATCGGTGGTTCTGATAGTTGTGATTCTGTTTTGAAATTTCAAGATACTCCACAAAGTTATCTAGATGGAATAAATGATATGACTAAATTAGCCCTTCAAAAAGATGTGACAATTATTGATTTAACAAATAAAAAATATAATGAATTTAGGTTTTTAGGTTTATTGGTTCGGAGATATGATAGTACACTTGCCTGGAATATGAATTCACAAGGCACTGAATTTTTACCTGCTTGTGGTCTGAATGGTATGTTTCCACAATTTAGCGATATTTCATTGAATGTAAAATCGGATGCATATAATGATAAAGTTACTGCATTCCAAGCAGAATTAAATCCAAATTTTATTAATAGCGATCTCGATGCATTAGTAGTAATCATGCAAAGTATGAAGGTGAAATAAAGAAAGTTAAGAATCAAGTAGAAAGTAGCAAGTAGAAAAAGAATTACGTAGTGAACAAAAATTTTTGTTCTATGTGAACATTAAATAGGTATCATATAGGGGAGACGTCGTCATCTTCAATGAAACGGAGGGGATGCAGATCTGCATCCCGTGCTATTAAATAGCAAAAAAAATGATAAATTATGAATAACAATTTCCAAGTTGCTTTTTATTTCCAGACAATTTGCATAATTTTTTTAGATTCCTAGATTCCTAGATTCCTAGATTCCTAGATTCCTCTAGCCATTAGCTAATAACTTCTAACTTTTTTTCATTTACTTTCCCAAATTGCAAATTGCAAATTCCAATTTGCTTCTGCTTTCCGATCACCGCTCACCGGACACCGTTCCTCTTTTCTGCTATAATTCATTTAGTTAACTTTCACTCATGGCAGCAATACAAACAATCTTCGTTGGTTCCGGTGAATTTGCCGCAATTGTTTTGAAAAAACTAGCAAAGTCGGAGATTGTGAACATAATTGCTGTAATTTCCCAGCCTGATAAGCCAATGGGGCGAAAGCAGAGTTTGACTCCTTGTCCAGTGGCTGCAGTGGCGCAAGAATTGAAATTAGCCTTGTTACAGCCGCAAAAACTACAGCAAAACGCCAGTCAAATCACGGAAAAGTATTGTCCAGAGCTGATTGTCGTCACTGATTATGGGCAAATGATTCCTAAAGTAATGCTGGATTACCCCAAATATCATTGTTTAAACATTCACGGCTCATTACTACCTGATTTGCGAGGTGCTGTACCGATTCCTATGGCAATTCTCCGCGGTTATCAAACTACTGGGATTTCTATTCCAGTAATGACACCGGGGCTGGATGATGGGCCAATTATCGGAAAATTAGAGGTGAAAATTGCGGAAAATGATACTACAGCGTCTTTAAAGAAGCGTTTAGCGGAATTGGGTTCAGATTATTTATTGCAGTTAGTTCCTGATTGGACTGCCGGCAATATAATTCCAGAGCCACAAGCTGAAAGCAAAGCTACCTTTTGTCAGACTGATGATTTGGCGAAAGAAAAAGCGCAATTTACCAGTAAAAATAGGGTGAGTGAGGTGGATCGGATGTGCCGGGCCTTTTTTCCCTGGCCGATTGCCTGGACCAATGTGATCTTTAATGGGAAAACATTGCGACTTAAGGTTTTTGCCTTAAAAAAATCAGTAGAGTCTTTACCAGCGGGCCTGATTCAGCAAAAAGACCAGCAGTTATTATTGGGATTATCTGATGGTGCTGTAGAATTAATTCAACTACAACTGGAGGGAAAGCAGCAGGGCGCAGCTCAAGACTACCAGTATTTACACAATTCCCGATTGTTGTTATAGTAGCCTGCAGAACGATAGATTCAAATTTTGTAAAAATAATTTCAATAAAAAATAGTTAAGATGGGGGATAAAAGAACTAGTAAAAATTTGGTGACAAATAACTATTCAACATTGATTGAAACTATTGGTAGTATTCTTAAAATTGGAAAAAACAATGCTTATCAGTCAATTAATCATATACTGACACAAACTTATTGGGAAATTGGTAAACAGATTGTCGAGTTTGAGCAGAAGGGAAAGGAGCGGGCAGCATATGGGGAAGAACTGATTAAAAAATTATCAAATGATTTAACAAAACAATTTGGTAAAGGATTTTCCGTTCAAAATTTAGAGAGAATCAGAAAGTTTTATGTTATCTGGTCAAAAGAGCAAGTAGTATCTATTGTACAAGAAAAGCAAAAATCCTCAGCAGTGATGAGGATTTTTAAGCTTAGTTGGACGCACTATGTTCGTTTGATGAGTATAGAGAATGTAAATGAGAGAAAATTTTATGAAGTAGAGAGTGAAGTTAATAGCTGGTCAGTGCGTGAGTTATGTCGCCAGTTTGATTCCGCTTTATATGAAAGGTTAGCTCTGAGTAAAGATAAAGAAGGAGTGCAGAAACTTGCAAAAAAAGGACAAGTCATTGAAAAATCATCAGATTTGGTGAAAGAGCCATATGTATTGGAATTTTTGGGAATTGAAGAAAATTCCCGGTATTCTGAAAGTGATTTGGAGACATCAATAATTAATAATTTAGAAAAATTTCTTTTGGAGTTAGGTCGTGGATTTACTTTTGTAGCCCGACAAAAAAGAATAACCAGTGGTGTTAAACATTTTTATATTGATTTAGTTTTTTATAATCGCTTGCTTAAGTGTTTTGTATTGATTGATCTTAAAATTGGGGAGCTGAAACATCAAGATATCGGCCAGATGCAGATGTATGTAAATTATTTTGATAGAGAAATAAAAGAGGATAATGAAAATAATTCGATAGGTTTAATATTATGTAAAGAAAATGATCAGTTTATCGTTGAGTATACACTTCCCAAGAATACTAAACAGATTTACGCTAAAAAATATCAGTTATATTTGCCAAATAAAGAAGAACTGATTAATCAGATAAAAAACATATAACGAATTTTAATAATTGAGTTTAATTAAAAATGCTATAATTTCTGCATGGCAATTAAAAGAACCAATCATAAAGATTTATTGATCGAATTGATCAAGGTAAATTTTAAACTAAGATACAATAACTCAGTGCTGGGCATTGTATGGGTATTGTTGAAACCATTGTTAACTTTCCTGATTCTATTTGTAATTTTTACTGCTTTTCGTGGTGGTAATCCCAGCTTAGCTTATGCTGCTAATTTGATCTTGGGAATTGTGATTTTTACCTTATTCCAGGAAGGAATAATCTTTGGAATGC
The DNA here is from genome assembly GCA_037138855.1 of bacterium. Classification (GTDB taxonomy): domain Bacteria; phylum Patescibacteriota; class Dojkabacteria; order B142; family OLB20; genus JBAXHO01. The sequence goes on along the minus strand of JBAXHO010000055.1, from coordinate 5,669 downwards.
ATGCCTTGCTTGATTTATCAGGAATTATGTTGAAAATTAATTTTCCGAGACGGGTCGCTTTGCTTAGTGCTTTATCAATTTCTGGAATCAACTTTTTGATTAACTTCGCCATTGTTTTCGTGGTAATCATTTTAACTGGTCATTTTCCTAATTTAATTTCCTTTGCTTATTTTCTTTTTGTCATCGGAATTTTCGCCATTCTACTTTATGATGCCGCAATGATTTCCAGTATCTGGCTAGTCAAGGTAAGAGACATGGAAAATATCGTGCAGGTTTTGATGCAATTGATGTTTTATGCCTCTGGAGTTTTTTATGTGATTAATGAAATTCATAGCAAGATGCGGATTATTCTTTATCTCAATCCGGTCGCCGTAGTGATTGATACAGCGCGTCAGGCGTTATTCAGTTCACGCATTGCCAATGTGAAATTTATTTTAGGATATTTAGTGATTGCTTTTGTTTTTTATTACATTGGGAAATATTATTTTTATAAAAATATTAAACATATCGCTGAAGATTTTTAAATATGGGAGAACTTGCTGTTGTAGTTAAAAATTTATCAAAACGTTTTAGAATTCCGCAAGAGAAGCAGGATAAGCTGAAGGATAAATTTATTAACCCCTTTAAACGCATTCCGAAAAATGAATTCCTCGCACTAAATGATGTCAGTTTCGAAGTGAAGAAAGGAGAATTTGTCGGCATTATTGGTCGTAATGGTTCCGGTAAAAGTACGCTTCTCAAAATTCTTTCTGGAGTTTATGAACCAACTCAGGGTAGCATCTGGACTGACGGTAGTATCGTGCCTTTTCTGGAATTGGGCGTTGGATTCAATCCGGAATTGACTGGTCGTGAAAATATTATTCTTAACGGTGTGATTTTGGGAATGACGAAAAAATACATGGAAGAAAAGACGGAAGAAATTATCGATTTTGCCGAACTCCGCGAATTTATCGATTTACAGGTGAAGAATTATTCGAGCGGGATGGTGATTCGCTTAGCGTTTTCTGTCGCTGCTCAGGTTAAGGCGGATATTTATCTCTTGGATGAAGTTTTGTCAGTAGGTGATGCTGGTTTTCAGAAAAAAAGTCTGCAAAAGATGGAAGAATTGATGGAAAATGGTGCCACGATTCTTTTCGTCAGTCATAGTATGGAAGAAGTAAAAAAGCGCGCCGATCGGGTCATTTATCTGGAAAAAGGCAAGAAAATTTTTGAAGGTAATGCAATTGAGGCTACAAAACAGTATCAGTTATCCTTTATCGAGTCAGAGGAGGAGAAGAAGAAGTTTTTGAGAAAGGAACGTTTAAAAGAGATTGAGATTGAATTTCAGAAAAAAAAAGAAATTTTGAATGAGGAAATTCGTGATAAATCTGAATTTGAAAAGATTATAGCTTTAGAAGTATTAAGATTGTCTCTTTTAAATGAAGACGATAGTGATTTATATTTAGTACAAAAAAACAAAGTAAATGAATTAAAGAAAATGTTTTCAAAGCAAATTTATAATTTAGGTGAAAAGAAAATTATTTTGAATGAAATCTTAAGCGTAAATAAAAAGATACAGATTTCAGGTATAACTGAAGTTCCCGGAATATCTTTAAAAGATATTGTTATGGAAGCTTATTTTTCTTGGTTAATAAGTGATGAAACAAATAAGTGTTGGAATGTAATTATTAACCCAACTTTTAATTCACAAGCTTCATCAGTTGTTCTTTTTGTTGGAAAAGATCAGGAAAGGGTTTGGTCAGGAACTATTCAGCCAGGACAGACTGAAGTAATTGAGATTATTGATGCTTCCAATGGTCCTATTAAAATTTTATCAACAAATAAAGTAGGTTTCTATGCATATCAGCAGATTATATTTAAAGGAGCATTTGAAAAAATTGTAGCCTTGTCTAAGTTTGATGAATCTAATGAATTTATTTTCTCATATGATGAACTTAATTATGAAAAGATTCAGTCATGGATTATGATAATCAATCCTACATATAATCAAAAACCTTTAGAAGTAGAAATTATAAAGAATTCTAAGGTGTTAATGGAAATAACGATTAATCCAGGTGAAGTGGCCAATCCATATTTTGAAAGTGTATATAGTGGAGAGGTAATAGTTAAAAGCAAGAATGATTTGAAATTTTTATGTACTAGAAGAACTACTAACAAAGATTAACATTAAATAATTCTTTCTGGACACTTATCTGGATCACAACCGCCAAACTCCGGGGGAAAAATTGGCTTGACCATGCCCTGGTCTGGACAATTAGTACCTTGACAGAAATTTGGTTGAATCGGGTCGATGATTAATTTACTATAAAGTCTTTCGATAGAACCGACGTAAACATTGCCATCGACACTATTAGCAATTCCTCCGACATTGGTACCACCATATTGCCAGATTTCCCAGGCAGACCATTTCCCGGTAATTGGGCAAACGCTATAGCTAAAGCAATCCCAATGTGCGATCCAGAGATCATATTGATTGAGATAAGTATCAAGATTTTTGGAATAATTGCCACTGGTATAAATGATCGGTGTCACACCAGTATTATTTTTGAATGTAGTCATGAAATCTTCCGTCCAGCTTGATAATTGTGGCCAGCTATAACCAGAATTGACTTCCAGGTCAAGCACCGGTCGCAAATAACCGATGTGCAGGTATGGTCTGATTACATTGGCAAACCAGAGCGCTTCTGAGGCACCAGAGGCATTAAGATCCGGTCTGGCAAAGTGATAAGCCCCGACATAAATGCCACTAGGATAGCTATTTTTAATATTAGTATTCCATTTGGGATCGGTATAACCTGTGCCTTCTGTGGCTTTGATATAGGCAAATTTGATATTGCTGGCAGCGACAGCAGACCAATTAATATTTCCCTGATACATTGAGACATCGATCCCTTTGATGCTATAGTTTGCCGGATTATCAAGGGTAGTAGCATTTGTAGTTTGCTCATATTTAGCATTTTTTAGTAATTGCTCTGTGATTCCCATGTAATTTTCTCCAAACGGATTGAGATTAGACGCAATTATATTTGTGGGGAAAGTATTTTGAGTTAATGTAGTGGGAATTTTTTTAGCTTCTGGAATGGAGTTTAAACTATTAGTTTGTTGCAGATATTTTGGTTCTGAGCTGGCAACGGTTAAATTATTCTGATTCGCAAAACTGTTAGTATTTCGTTGTTCTGGTACGGTGCATTTAAAAAATGATACTAAGACACCGATCGAGATCAGGCTTGAGATTAGGAGTTTGAGAAAAATTCTGGACATTTATAACCTTTAATTAATTGGTGTAAATTTAGTATAACATAAAAATTAGCATGAAGTTGTTACTGTTTTCAACCAGCTAATTGTTATAAAGTTTTGACACTTAACAGAATTTTTTCTAAAGCGGTTAAATTTTCCGGAAGCGGATTATCTTGCGGGATATTGAAATAAGCCCACCCATTACCGGGAATTTTTTGGGAAAAATATTTTGTATTATAAATTCCTTTGTCGCTACTTAATTGGCAGATATTATAGTAAATAGAATCGCCATCGCCGTTGGATTCACTAACTGAGTAGCGATAGGTAGAACTAGTATTTTTGATTTCATGATATGCAGTAATTGAGATTTTCGCTTGTGTAGCGTTTAATAGCTTGGCATCAGTGGTATCCGGATAGATACATAGTTGTATGTCGCTGATTCCCGTGTAAAAGCCTATGCTGTATTGATTTTGGGAAACTGTGATTTGACTACCGGCATCATCAGCATTGGTTTCGATATTCCAACCGCTGGGATACTGGAAGCTTATTTGATGCACATCATTCTTATATTCCAGCAAACCAGAGCTAGTTGATTTTTTGATGGTAGTTGGGATTACTTTTATAACTGAAGGTAGGATGGTTGGGATAATTGATTGAGTTGGTATTATTGGATTGCGGGGTGAATTTTTAGTTGTAATTTTTGCTTGTAATAAAATTAGCAGTATTACAATTAGCAAAAATATCATAGTAATTCCAAATATAATGGGTTTAAGTTTTTTTACAGTTTTCTTTTTATTAATTCGTTGGGGAATTGTAATCATTTTTTTAAAATTCTTTAAATAAAAACTGCTTTTTAGAATAACATATTGTTCGAAAAAGATTTAGTTGTTAGAATAAAATATACCAAATTTCTCATGCAGCAAAGATTTTTAAAATTCCTACTGACAATTGTGACAATATTATTGATTGTCACTCCTTTACGTAGTGAAGCAGCTGGTATTGCTAAAACCGCTGCTTTGACTAAGGCGGTTAAGATGACCAATGAGACTTATGATTACGGAGCAAATTATTTGCTGGTCAAGTATAAAAATGATCCGGAAATTCATATTGTTTTGATTCCAGAAAATGTGACGCTGGTAAAGGGTAAGATTGCGAAGGCAGAGCAGCAGGAGATGATAGGTATCAATGTGTCGCTTCATGCCAAAGTGTTTTCCGGTAAAGAACAATCGCAAATTCAGACAAAAATTAAAAATAAATTGGCAGAATTGTTGCAGGATCCCAATGTGGAAATTGCCCAACCGGAGTATTTTTACAGTTCTTCTTCCTGGACGAGAAATGGTAGCAAAGATTATCCCAATGATTTTAATCCGAATTTTTCTCCTCTCAATCGACACTGGTACTACGATAAAGCTAAACTGGCTGAAATGTGGCAGGATCAGAATTGTCAGGGATTGAATGGCGCGTCTCCTTGCGGTGGTAGCTCTAGTGTGAAAGTAGCTGTGATTGATACTGGGTTAGCTTATGAAAACTGGACTTCCACTTATGGTGATGTCTTTGAACAAGCTAGCGAAATGAGCAATGTCCATATTGTCAATCCCTATAATGCTGATCAAGATGCTTACTGTTATATCAAGCAATTTATTAAGACCACCTATAATTCCGGAACAGTATGTACTAGTGCTGAACTTGCCGAGAAAACTCATGCCAATGACGATAATGGTCATGGTACTTTGGTGACTGGGTTGATTGCCTCCAATGTAGATAATGGTGCCGGAATTGATACCGGGAGCGTTTCTCCGGCATTCAATGTCTCAATTATGCCGATTAAAGCCAACTTTTTTCATACTGGCTTACTCAATCCAGTTTATGGCGTCTGGGAAGGTAATACAATGATGAATAATTTTGGCACTTTGTCAGTTTACTATGCTCTGGATCATGCGATTAAGAATGGTGCTAATGTGATAAATATGAGTTTTGGCAGTAATTCAGCCTTTGACTCTCTTACTAAATCCAAACTTGATGAAGCTGCTGCTGCTGGGATTGTAATCGTCGCAGCTGCTGGTAATAATGGCGCAAATACTGTGCAATATCCTGCTGCTTATGACAACGTGATTGCTGTCGGGGCTATTAATTCTGATGGCACAAGATCTTCGTATTCGAATTATGGTTCTGCATTAGACATGGTAGCTTATGTTGGTGATAGTCTTGCAGAAACAGTGTTTCAACAGTCATACAATTGTTTCTTTACTGTGAATACTTCATCAAAGCAGGGTAATGATTGTCCCGCTCAAAATCGTTATATTTCAGGAAGTACTACGGCATTTACTCAAGTAAATAATCAATTTTATGGAGTACAGGGGACGTCGTTTGCATCACTGCAGGTAGCGGCAGCAGCAGCATTGATAAAGAGTAAGAATCCAAATATGACGGCG
>JBAXHO010000054.1:0-11545 GCA_037138855.1 bacterium | reverse complement strand
TGACTTATCTAACGGAGGTCATTTCGGTAACAGTTTCATTTATCTAACGCATCATATGCTGATAAAGTATGGGTGTTTGGGACAGTTAAACTTGCCGAGGTGACATATTGATATGGATATAATGTACTGGTATTGACCAGCTTGGCACTTTTGCCTCCTGTTTTGGTATAGATAGCATTTTCTGTAGCAAGTAGTTGTTCGCTTGGCTCAGCTGGGATTTGAGAATATTCTCCGCCAGTGCCTCTGGCAAATAAAGTAAAGTCGTCAAAGGTGTTGCCGGAATAGGTGGAGAAAAGGCCGTGAGTGGTGTTGGTGTTGGCAGTCATGGTAAGCTCGGAGCCGACAGGCGTATTGTTGTAATACACACGAAGTTTTGTGCCATCACGAACTACTCGAAGTACTGCTGTATTTGAATATGCCAAAGCACCAGTCATGGCTGTGGTTTGTTTGGCAGTAGCTCCATATACGCCTCCGACCATTTCTTCTACTTTGATATTGGTACCATCCAGATAGACCAGGATAAAGTTTTGGGGATTTGTAGTTGAGTCAAGATTCAAGACTAAACCAGCCTGAGTATCAGTAGTTAGGGTTGATACTTTCACATCTGCAATCACATCTGCATCGGAGGTGGGAACTGTGGAAAAAAGGGAGGGAAGGGCAAGGGGTCTGAGAGAAAAGTTATCTATGGTGATATCAACGACTCCTTGACTCCCTATAATATAAGAACTATTTACGACACTTCGAGCAGTCGCTATTTTAGTTCCTACTGTGGAATAGGGATGAATATTCCAATATCCCTGCTCTCTTGGAATAATTGATCCACTTCCAACATTATTTATATCAATGCTAGTTTGATACCATTGACCAAGAGTCATGATTGATTGGCTGATAATTGGGTAAACTACACCAGATGATACATAAAAATTTGCAAAACCAGTTTCCGATCCACCATGTAATTCGCCATTTCCAACCTCACTTATCTCATAAATCGCGTTTTCAACAGAAGTTGTCCAGCCATCTGGATTATCATCTGTCCAACTAGTAAAATTACCGTTCGTCACTTTTTCTCCCTCTAGTGCCGGCGTTATCACCATCTTCCCTCCCACCTTCGCCCCTCCACTCCACGTCAATTGCGGGGTATTCTGGTTATCCGGACCCGTTGGCTCAGTAGTAGTCGCGCCAGCAGATGAAAAGGTGTCATAGGCAAGGGGTGTGGGGAGATAGGTGGCGGTGGGGATGCGGAGGGAATCATATTTTGATGGATCGGAACCACAACAAACTTGACCACCCCAAGCATAGATGACTGGATTAAATAGTGCGTCATTATCAATACTGTCTGACCATAATAAAACATATCTGCTATCACTTTTCCTTCTAGCAAAAACATAATTTCCAGTAGACCTTGTTATAAGGGTAGCATTAGAAAAATTTACAGTTGCATCTAGTGCTATCCCATTTGTACTTGCACTTGTGTAGCCCATACAAAATCCGCTTCCGCACACTCCGCCACCCATTTGCCAAAATGAGATGCCTTTTATCGTTGAACCACTTTTATAGCCGACAATTGAACGCATAATTGAATTTGCACCTGCAGCGTTGTAATTAAATAAAAGCAACCTTCCATTGACTCGATTTGTTAAAGGATATGTTGTGATTGGAGCATCTGCTGTACCTGCATATGTTAAATATCCCGATGCAACTGTAACATGGTTACTAGAATCAACTACTGTTCTAACGTTGCCAGTTGAATTGCCAAACAAATCCTCAGAGTTGGTTCCATTTACATTTTCAGATAATCTAGTTGTTGTAAACTCATCCTGCAACGTATACGGCTGTGTCGCCACCCAGTTCGTATTAAACGTCCCGTTCTCAAAACTCGGATTGGTGATTTTGTTGGTCGTTCCTTCCTCAATAAACTTCCCATTCGGCTCGTACCTTACTGGACCGCTCACTGTACTTGGGCTCTCTCCACCGGCACAACTCGTCGTGCCGTCAAACGGACAAACTAGTGTCGCATTCTTCGCACCGACATTAAAAGCATCATCAGTATTTAATGGTGAGCTTGCCGAACCATTACCGTAATAAATGTGATAATTTGTATCTTGACCAGATGCTGGGATATCGGCTGATAGATTGAAGTAGACTTTCGTGGCGGTAGATGTGGCACAATTTTCCCCTTCGGCGAAATCCAGATATCTTGTCTTTTCGATGGCGGGGTTTGTTCCGGAATACACGATCCTGAAATCAGCACAGTCCGGCTGGATAAATCCAGTGTCGACGAGGGTTTTGGTATCGATTGTTTGCATGACAGTTGCACCAGAATGGACGACAGATGCTGAATTATTTTGTAAAATTAGCTGTTTGCGATAGAGATAGTTTTCGTCAAACCAGTTGGTTTTAGTCGCGAGCTGGTACGTGTTCGTGTCAGCGTATGTTTGGGTGGGATAGGGATATGATCTGACAGATAATAATGGCTGAATTACCAGAAATATTATCATCAACGATAACACGCCACGATATGCAAAACGAAATACCTTACGGGAAGGCTTTTTTAAGATTTTAGACTTAATTTTGACAGTAAATCTATGCACAGAAAATTGGAATCAAGATATCTATACTTTAGCAATAGAGAAAAGGGACAGCAAGGGGAAAGGAAAGTAATTAAATTATGAATGATGAATTGGATATCTTTTCTTGTTGTTGGGGGAGCGAGGAACGCTGGAATTGGAAGGTATCTGAAATTTGGAATTTATAATTCATAATTTTTAATTTCGTTATTTTCTACTCCGTCAGCGCTTTGAGGCGTTCGATTTCTTCGGCGAGCATAGTCATGTACATGCCATAGCCAATGTTTTTAATATGACCGTGCTGCTCTTTGCCCAGGATATTCCCGGCACCTCTGATCTCAAGGTCACGGCTGGCGAGTTTAAAACCAGCTCCTAATTCACTCGATTCCATTATGGCTTTAAGTCGCGCCACATATTTTTTTTCACGTACTTTTTTCAAAACTTGCTCGGAATTTTCCTGACCATCTTCCAATTGACTGGTATGCGGATTTAAATTAATTGATCCTTTATAGAACAAATGGGCGTATGCTTGGCGGATACTGCGTCCGACACGACCGCGTAATTGATGTAATTGTCCCAGTCCAAAATTTTGCGCATTCTCAATGATAATCGTATTCACATTTGGCATATCAATGCCATTTTCAATGATCGTGGTACAAATCAAACAGTCATATTCCTGGTTATAAAATTTTTCAATTCTCTCTTCCAGTTCATTACCGGAAAGCTGACCATGAGCGACTATGAACTTTACATCCGGTAATAATTTATGTAACTTTTGCAGTGTCGATTCAATCGTACTAACTTGATTATGTAAATAATAAATTTGTCCACCGCGGTTTACCTCATACTTGATTGCTTCGACAATTTTGGGATATGTCAGCGGTTCGACAAAAGTTTCTATCGCCTTACGGCCTTCAGGTGGAGTTTGGATCAATGAAATATCCTGAATCGCCGATAATGCCATACTTAAAGATCGCGGGATTGGTGTCGCAGATAGGTTTAAGACATGCACACCATAAGCCAGTTTTTTCAATTTTTCTTTTTGTTTCACACCAAATTTTTGCTCTTCATCAATAATTATTAATCCTAAATCTTTGAACTGAATATCACTGGAAAGTAAACGATGTGTCCCAATTACAATATCAACTTTTCCAGCCAGCATGCCTTGCAAATTAGCTTGTGCCTGTTCCTGATGCATTCTCGAAAAACCACGAATAATAAAGCGTGTGTCCTGAAACCGGTCGGTAAAAACCTTAAGATGCTGTGCTGTAAGTACCGTCGTCGGACAAAGAATCGCTACCTGGCGACCAGTTTCTACCATTTTAAAAGCAGCACGCATCGCAATTTCTGTTTTCCCGAAACCAACGTCACCCACCAGTAAACGATTCATCGGCATACTTTTACTAAGATCCACCAATACTTCCTTTTCTACCTTTTGCTGATCCGGCGTTTCCTGGTAAGGAAAATTGACAACAAACTGCTGATAAGCTTCAGAAAGATGAGAATCTACCGGTTTCGCTTTGGCCAAAGCTCGTTTCGCATAATGTTCTACCAGTTCACTGGCCATGATCCGTACACTGGCTTTGACTTTTGTCCGGATCCGCTGCCAGTCATTTTTTCCCAGACGGGTAATGACTGGGGCCTCGCTTTCAGGATTGATATATTTGGTAAGTTTATCAATTTGAGTAAGTGGAATCATCAATTCGTCTCCTGCTGCGTAAGCAATCACCAGATAATCTTCCCGAGTCTCAATGGTGCGAAATTCACCAAAACCAATTTTAATTTCTTTCTTTTGAATTTCCTGTTTTAAGCCCTGATAAATGCCAATGCCGTAATCTTCATGAACGATGTAATCACCCATTTCTATTTCACCTTCCAGACTGGCAAGCAGCTGTCTGGCTTTGTTACTAGAAAGTTTACTGACCTGTTTGCTAAGAAAGAGTGTCCCAAAAAGCTCCCGATCTGTCAGATAATAAATTTTTAAACTTTCTGAAATAAATCCCGCTTCCAGATGTTTCTCTACTTGAATGCAATAACGCTGTAAATGTTCTGGTAAAGCATCAGGATTCACTGTATCCAAATAAATAGTAAATCCGACATTCACCTTTTGTGAGACCATTTCAGAAAGTAAACTGAATTTACCAAAAAATAACTCGGCATAATTAAAGTCAAAACGAATTAACTGCTCATTGTTAAAAAGATTTTGAGTGTTGATTAAAATGATCTGAGCGAAACGATCTTGATGGGGAATTTTTATCGCAGAAAAAAGTGATTTACTTTCCAATTTTTGCATTTCTCCTAGAATACATTGGTTGATCAGACTTATTTTTGTACCATAAACTTCGTCATATACCAAAGCCTGTTCCATTTCCTCGCCAAAAAAACTGACTTTGATCGGATGCTGATAACCAGGTGACCAGAACATCACATTATCACCTAAAAAGTTATATTCACCCAAATCACTTACTTTTGGGACACGTAAATAATTATTATTTTGCAGAAAATTAATTAAACTTTGCCGGGAAATTGTTTTTAAATCAATAATTTCAATCGTGTCAAAATAACGCAATAATTCCTGATTATCGCGTTCCAGGGCAATGATTCCTAATTGCAAATGCTTTTCTAAAAGCTTTTGTAAATCATCCTGAAAAATTGCCGGTAATCCAGTGACATAAATTTTTTCTAAATAGTTATTACCCGCTGCATTTTCAACTTTGGTGAGCAAAGCATGAAAACTGGGATGTCGTTCTAATAATTGACTGATTAAATTCATTGTTTGGATTTATCCTGTAACTCTTTAAGTTTAACAAGGGCGTCAAGTGGTGTGATGAGATCAATTTCCAAATTCTGTAATTCTTTTTGAAGCAAATTTTCACCAACAATTGGCAAAGTCATTTGGGTGTTTTTGACAGCACTGGCTTTGATATTTATTTCCTGTTCATTTTCAAGAGATTTTAATATTTCATTGGCTCTGGCTGTCACTTGTTTGGGAAGTCCTGCTATTTCTGCGACATGAATACCATAACTTTTATCTGTACCACCAGCTTCGATTTTATGCATAAACATTACCTGTCCCTGGTCTTCCAATACCTGCACATTATAATTTTGCACACCTGAATAACGGTCTGATAATTGAATTAATTCGTGATAATGCGTGGCAAACAAAGTGCGAGCATGTAATTTCGTAATCAAATATTCCACAATACTCCAGGCGATGGCCACCCCATCATAGGTACTTGTGCCACGACCCACTTCATCAAAAATAATCAAAGAACGTGCCGTGGCATTATTGAGGATATTAGCTGTTTCATTCATTTCAACAAGAAAAGTTGATTCACCACCAGCAAGATTATCAGAAGCACCAACGCGGGTAAAAATCCGGTCGGCAATTAAAATCTGGGCACTACTAGCTGGTACGAAACTACCAATTTGTGCCATAAGAAAAATTAAGGCAATTTGCCGAATATAGGTTGATTTTCCTGACATATTCGGACCAGTCAAAATTATCACTTCTTGCTCAGATTTTTGAAAGCGCACATCATTAGCAATAAAATCTCCGGCCACTAATTGCTCCACTACTGGATGGCGACCTTTGATAATTAATGTCTCACTTTCCTGATCATTACTTAATTCCGGGCAACAATAATGATTTTCAATCGCTGCTTTAGCAAATCCAGCTAAGACATCGATCGTTTTAATTTTTTCTAAGATAGGAATAATTTGTGGTATAAAATCAACAATCTGCTGCCTGATTGTTTCAAAAAGCTGATATTCAAGCGCGGCTGCTTTTTCAGCAGCACCTAAAACTTTTTCTTCCCAGATTTTCAAGTCCTCAGTAATAAAACGTTCCGCATTAACTAATGTTTGTTTCCGGATGTAATTCTCAGGCACTTTAGCCAAATTGGATTTACTGATTTCAATGTAATAGCCGAAAACCCGATTATATCTAACCTTGAGAGAATTGATCCCGGTGCGGGCAATTTCACTTTGTTCGAGATTATGAATAAAATCTTTACCAGTGGTTTCTGCTGTTTTGATCTCAGCTAATTCTGAATTATACTCTGGCTTGATAATTTCACCTTCGGTAATGGTCAAAGGCGGATCAGTAACAATGGCTGCTTCGATCAGATTAATCACTTTTTCTTGAAGCGCTGTAACAGTTTCCACAGCAACCAAATTATTTTTTAACTTTTCCAATTCACTAGAGGCAATTATTTCAAAAACTGCAAGAACTTGAACTAATCCAGTTTTGAGAAATTGTAAATCCCTGGCATTACTCGATCTTCCGGCAATTTTAGCGATAATTCGCTCCAGATCTGGGATTTCTTGAAGATTACTGCGGATTTGCTTGAGAATCTCAGGATTTGTAAACAATTCACTTACAGGCTCTTGTCTTGCAATGATTGTTTCCAGACATACCAGCGGTCGTAATATCCACTGTTTCAAAAGACGCTGCCCCATGGCTGTCGCACAATAATTTATGGCGTCAAAAAAAGTTTTGCTTGGCGAATTTGTTTGAATCGGATCAATCAATTCCAAATTACGAATCGTATATTGATCCAAAAGCATATAATCCCGGGTGAAAAGCTGGGAAATGGAAGTCAAATTTTCCAATCCGGTTTTCTGCATATCTTTGAGGTAAGTATACATCACTCCAGCAGCAATAATAGCAGCTGGTAATGTTTCGATCCCAAAGCCCTTAAGACTCTTGACTTTAAAACCTTGTAATAATACTCTTTCTGCTTCCTGGAGATTGAAATCAATATCTTCCTTAATTTGCAAATTCTTTTCCCGAATTTTTTTAAAATCGCTTAACACACTACGAGGAATTATGATCTCCGCTGGTTTTAGCCGAAATAATTCAATTAAAATTTCTCTCGGAATTTCAGTTTCATTATTACCAACTACTTCCAACACTTTAAACTCTCCAGTACTGATATCACAAAAAGCCAGACCCCAGGAAAAATTCTGACGGTGTTTTAAGAGGAATAAACAAGCCAGATAATTGTTTTCATTGGCTGTCAAAAAGCGTTCATCAAGAATCGTTCCTGGTGTAATCACTCTGGTAATGCTTCTCGCTACTAACTTCCCCGGCTCAGCTGCTTCCATCTGCTCACCAATTGCCACTTTATAACCTGCTTTTAATAACTTCGGCAAATACTGATTCAAAGCATGATAAGGAATCCCGGCCATCGCTTTACGATTCTCGTCTTTCCCTCGACCAGTGAGAGCAATACCCAGTACTTTGGAAAGAATTCTGGCATCCTCATCAAATCCTTCATAAAAATCACCCAGGCGAAATAATAGTATCGCATCGTGATACTGTTTTTTTAGTGCATTGTATTGTTCCTGCATGGGAGTAGACATGAGGATATTATAACAATAAAAAAGCGAAAAGTTAAAAGATAGAAGTTAAAAGAGGAAAGGAATCTGGAAAGATTATGCAATTTGAAATTTGCAAAGTGCAATTTGGGGAAAAAAGAGAGAAAAGAATAGTAACTAGTAGCTAAAAGACTATGCAATTTGGAATTTGCAAATGGCAATTTGGGGGAGAAAGATTAAAAAAGAAACAAGAATTTTAAAGCTGAAAAATAATATTAAATTTTAAAATTAAGGATTTACAAATATTATAAAAATCAATTCACTTTTGAGATGGCTACAAGCCGGTACTAATAGTAAAGACCCAATTCTTTCAATTTTTCCAGCTAATGTAAAAAAATATCTCTTAAAAATATTTAATCCAGCGATTAATTATGATATATCTCAATATAACGATTTTGCTATGGCTCTATTTCAATATTATCAAAATATGAAACCGAGTTTCTTAGAAAAAGTATTAGTGCAATTACAGTTACCATTAACACTAGTGGAAGCTTTAGAAATACATCACACAATACATTCCAAATTATAATAATTGATAAACTATATTAATATGAAATTCAATTAAGTATCAATTTGCAAGTTTCAAATTGCTTCTTCTTTCAGCTTCCGGATTTCTGATTCCAGATTCCGCAGGCAATCACACTCCCTCCTATCTTACCTTCTCATACCTCACAATTATTTACTCCGACGCAGTTATTGACTCATACCATATAATCATCTTATATATGTTGTGAAAAAATGGCAATTTCCCTGGAAAAAGTTTTAGCTAATTCCATAATACACTCAGATGTAGATGGTACATTAGGGGCCCCTGGTTCAGCATCTGTTAAAAGCTTATCACTCGCTTGCCAAGCATATGCTAATATTCATCATTTAAATATCACCATTTCACCTTGGCAGGTACCTCTTGATCCTGATGAAATTCCCGCTTGTACAGATGAATCACGACTACAGATGTGGTGGTTATCCTAATCATTACTCTTCTACTACTTATAGCGAAATTTCGGCATTGAGAGCAGATAATTACGATCCTGATCTTACCCTTTTTCCTGGAACAAAAGAAGGCTTACAACAATTAAAACAATTTGGTCTTAAACCACCTTGGCTGTTAACAGGAAATCCAGATATAGATGGAATATCCCGTCCTTCTGTATTAAGGCAAAAAGTTGCACCCCTGCTAGCTGATAATTTAGTTGCAATTTCGGAGGATAGGAAATCAGGCACAAAGACAAAAAAGTCGATGTTAATGGCTATTCAAGCTGAACATCAAGTTTCTAAGTCTAAAGATCCTGTTTATAATTATTTTTGGGGTGATCAATTAATTGATTTTGCTTCCTGGTTTGAAATTGGCGGACCACAACTAGGTTTTATGTTTAAAACTGATCCTGAAAATATTTTGAAACTAGGTTCAGGTAAAGATAAAAACGGTGGTTATGCCACATCTTTTATTGGAATTAATGATCCTTTGATGCGTTTAGGATTTATCACACCTTATTTATCACAAGTCTTTAAAAAAATTACTAATCCAAAATTAGAAATATTTATTGATACTCTACTAGATTATGAGATTCCAGTTTTTAACGTAAAAGCATTTCAAAATACTTTACTTGCTAATGTCGGTGAACTTTTACTCGAACATTTAACTATTCCTCAAATACCGGAAATCAATCAAAAAAAACTTGAAGATACTTATCGATGTCTCCTGGTAAGATATTTGTCGGAAAGAATACCTGAAAATCAACAACAATATTTAAAAACAAGACTTGGTACTTATTTTTATGGTGATATATTAAAATTTTCTTATACTGAAACTATTTAATCCAACTTTTTCAATTTCAATCCACTTCCCAAATTTCAATTTACAAATTCCAAATTGCATTTTACTTCCACTCACACTCCCTCTTGCCTCACCTTCTCATACATCACAATACTGGCTGCAATCGACATATTTAGGGAATTAATTTTACCTTTAAGCGGAATTTTTACGACTGCATCACACTTTTCAGTAATTGGTGTCGATAAGGAGCGGTCTTCACCACCGATAATGAGTAACATTGGTCCGGTGAGATCAGCTTCGTAATAATATTTGTCACCGGTAACTTCGATGCCAACTACGTTAATCGCATTGTCATGTGCTTCCTTGATCGCTTCGAACAAACTAAAATTGATTACCGGTAAATACTCACTGCCACCCATACTGGCTCTTACCATTTGCGAAGTGAGACTTATTTTTGGAGGAAGAATGATGCCATTGGCACCAGTCGCCTCAGCTGTGCGCATGATCGAGCCAACATTATACTCGTTCAAAACTTCACGAATGTAAATCAAAAATGGTGTTTGTTTTCGATCAGCAATTTGCGCTAATAAACCAGCAAAGTTTAGAAAATCTTCTGATTTAGTGCCCCGAAAAGCAATCACTCCCTGATTTACCGCAGTATCAGCAATCTTATCGATAAATTTGCGGGATTTAAATTGAATTTTAATTTGGGCATGTTTGCCAAGCTTGATAATCTCCTGAATTTTCGGATCATTAATACTGCCGGAATTGATTACCAGACGATCAATCTTATTTTTAGCGCGGAGTGTTTCAAGAACTGGATTACGGCCTTCAATTTGCATGGTTAGAAATGGTTAGAAGATAATAGATAATAATTAGAAGTTAGAAGAAATTAGTAACTCTTCTAGCTTTTAATTTTTAGCTTTTTTTCTCAATACTACTTAACTTAGTAAACATAAAAACTACTTACTCACAAATTTTTCATTCTTATTATATCTTTCATGCGGTTTGAAAGTCCAGATAATCTTTTAAAGACATCGCTTATGTATTCAAAAAAATGCTTACAATAGAAATCGAAATTAAATAACGCTATAATTAAATATCTCGTTTTTTATTCAATTGTTATTACTAAATGAAAGAAAATAAAATATCTATTGAAATCGCAAAACCTCTCCAAAATGTCTTCCGATTTACAATTAATCCTTTAAATACCCATAAATGGGTTCGCAGTATCGTAGTTGAAGAAACAAACGAATATCCGCCCAAATTAGGGACGATTTATCGTAACCAGGGCAGAGATAATAAATGGAATGAATATAAAGTAAGCGAATTTGAAGAAAACAAAATTTTCCAATTATCGGCATTAGATAACACTTATCACGTTAAGTATACTTATCAAGCAATCAATGAGAATATTACAGCCATGGAATACTATGAATGGGTAACCAAAGGAGAACTAACTAGTCCTTTTACACTTGATGATTTGGAATTGCTGAAGCTGGTAATGGAAAGTAATTGATAAATGGTGGAGGTAATACTTTTTGTTTTTTTTGCTCTACCTGCGATAGGCCCCCTATACCATGAAGGTATAGGAGTGCATGTTTGTAAGATTCGCTGCGCTTATCAACAAACATGCCGAGGACAGGACTTCTGTACAGCTCTTGCCGAAGTATGAGGCTTAGAGCTAGTAAGTCCCTTATCTGTCCTGATAAGGGGGAACCTACTTCACAATCTCGCGCTTTGCTCAAAACGTCTTCTCAATGGTGCCGAGGACAGGACTTCTGTACAGCTCTTGCCGAAGTATGAGGCTTAGAGCTAG
>JBAXHO010000053.1:0-11667 GCA_037138855.1 bacterium | reverse complement strand
GATACTAGATACTAGATACTAGATACTAGATACTAGATACTAGATACTAGATATTCATTCTAACTACATGATACCTATATCCTCCAGCTTTGTACTGATTGCAGCAATCCTCCCAATCCTGTATATTACTTTTAGTTTTTAACTCAATTTTATTATGAAAAAGTTTTTTCAAAATCGAGAAAACCTTATTGTTGTAATTATCCTCACGATTTTTTCTTTGGTTTATATCATTGTCCCGTATCTCAAGCATTGGAATCTGGATACAGCACTGTTTGATTTTGGATTGCAGGAGCAGGTGGTCTGGAATACGATTCATGGTCGCTGGTTTGCTTCCAGTCCGGAGGTGACCAATTTCCTGGGTGATCATTTTTCTCCGATACTTTTACTGGTGGCCGGGATTTATAAAATATTTCCGTTTTCTTTTACCTTGTTTGTGATCCAGACGTTGGGAGTGACTGCTGGGATTATTGCACTTTACAAAATTGCCAAAATTCATATCAAATCTGCTTCCTTAAGAATTTTATTTTTAGTGATTTTGGTACTATATCGACCGCTCGCCGGATTATTACTTTTTGAATTTCATGAAATTGCCCTGGCTTTTCCTTTACTGGCTTGGGGAATTTATTTTTTGGAAAAGAAAAAGCTGGGAGTTTCGTTAATATTTTTAACGTTAGCGATGTTTTGTAAAGAAGATGTCGGAATTTTTGTGACCATGCTGGGTTTGTATTTTGTAATTTTCCGGAAAGAGAAAAAAGCGCTAATCCTTGTCTTTTACGGCGTGATATATGCTTTAGCAGCTTTATTTGTATTTCTACCGTATTTTCGCAGTGGTGAAGGCTCAGATACTTTGCAGCGTTATAGTTATCTGGGTAATGGTCCTAAAGAAATTATCAAAAACTTTTTCACAAAACCTTATCAAATGCTCCGTCTCATTATTCATTGGGATAAAGTGAATTACATTCGTATGTTATTTACTCCAATGCTATTAGTTATTTTAGTACTGCCAGAATTATTTATCTTAGTAACGCCAGCTTTTCTGGTTAATTTTATGTCTAATTCTGTACACATGGTCGGTACTGCCAAACAATATGATGTGATTACCAGTGTGGCAATTTTCTATGCTTTTATTATGGGTTTGGCCAAGTTTGAAAAAAATCAGTTTTACGGGAAGTATCAGTTAAATATAAATATCAAAAAAGGATTAATTTTTTTACTGATTGCTTTTAATCTGGTTGCACTGCACAATCACAATTTAATTGTGACAATTCAGCATCTGGAAAATCGGGGCGCTGATCGAGTGGCTGTACAAAAATTGCTTAAAGAAATCCCGCAAAATGCTGTGCTATATGTTTCCAATAGCCTTGGTGGACAAACTGCCCGCTTTCAAAATCTCTATTTATTTGATCCCGCCTGGTTACCGCAAAAAGTTCAGCCTGAATATATTTTGATTGACCAAAAAAAATATTCCGGTTATTATGATTTTGCCCAATCAACTGAATATCAGGTGCTAGACCAGAAAGGGAATATTGTGTTGTATCGGAATGAAAAGTGAAGACTGGAATCTGGAAGAATTGTGTAATTTGGCTGAAATGAAAAAAGCTAGAAGTTAAGAGTTAATAGTTAGAAGATAATAATTTAAGTATCTAGGAAATCAAAGATCAAATTTCCTCAGCTCTAGAGACCAGCTAGTAATTTTATAATTCCGGATTTCAGTTTTAATTTTTAATTTTTTTTAATTCGTTAACCCGTTAACCTGTTAATATTTCAATATTTTAATCTTCTAACTTTTATCTTTTAACTCTTATCTTCTATTCTTATGCATAAATCTCGTAAAGTAATACTCCTAATTATGGATGGTTGGGGACTGGGCAAGCCTGATAAATTCAATGCGATTGATAATGCCAAGAAACCAAACTATGACAAACTGGTACGGGATTTTCACAATACCCGGTTATTTTCGCATGGTGCTTATGTCGGTTTACCGGATGATCAGTTTGGTACCAGTGAAATCAACCATCAGGTAATTGGTTCCGGTCGGGTGATCATGCAGGATTTGCCCCGGATCGATAATGCGATTAAATCCGGAGAATTTTTTACTAATAAAGTAATGGTAGATTTGTGCCAAAGGGTAAGAGACAATGGTAAGGCTTTACATATTGTTGGCATTATTTCAGACGGCAAGGTGCATTCCAGTTTAGAGCATTTAGAAGCTTTGATCAAACTGGCACAAAATGAAGGAGTAAAAAAACTTAATATTCATGCTTTTTCAGATGGTCGTGATACACCTCCCAAATCAGTAACAAAATATTTAGAAGCAGTAGAGAAAATGCTCGCTGGATATCCTGAAGCCCAGTTAGTTACTTTACAAGGCAGATCGTTTCTGGATCGCGATCGTGACTGGGACAAGACTGCTCAAGCTGTAGACTTGCTAGTTGAAGGCAAAGGAATGAAGTTAGCCAATTTTCAGGCAGCGATTAATTTGAGTTATAACCAGAATATTACTGATGAATATTTTCAGCAATTTATTTTTTCTGGAAATGGCAAAATTCAGGCTGGCGATAGTGTTTTTTTCACTCATTACCGCAGCGATCGTCTTTATCAGGTAGTCAAAGCTTTGAAGGATAGAGCGATCAAAAATATTAGCATTGGTACTTTTATTGAAATTTCAGAAGACATTAAGACTGAAATGGCTTATCCTAGGCCAGTGGTCACTCATTCATTAGCAGAGACGATTTCTTTGGCAGGAATGAAACAATATCATGTCACAGAAACAGAGAAATATACCCATTTAACATATTTCTTTAACTGTGGTCAGGAAAAAGCATTTCCTGGAGAAGAATGGAAACTTTATAGTTCTGAAAAATTTGTCAAACCATACTATCAGTATTTACCGACAATGCAAAATTATGTCGTAACTCAAGACATTTTGATGCAAATTGAAAAAAATAAATACAATTTTATTGTAGCGAATTTCTGTAGTGCCGATATGGTAGGTCATACAGGTGATTATTCTGCAGCAGTCGTCAGCGCTCAATCAGTGGATTTTTGTCTCGGGAAAATATTCGAAAAAATCAAAGACCGGCTTGATGAATATGTAGTAATGATTACTGCTGATCATGGTAATAGCGATATGATGTGGGATTATGGAAATGAGCAGCCACATACTCAGCATACTGCCAATCCGGTGCCATTTATTTTTATTTCAGATTTAAATGTAAAACTGGATCAAAAAGAAGGATTGCAGGATATTGCCCCAACTATTTTGGATGTAATGAATCTGGAAATTCCTAAAGTAATGGTTGGTAAAAGCCTTTTATTAAAGCCATAAACTGTTTCATGAAAATTCTTTCTGCCTGTAAACGATTGATTGCATTGATTTCCAAGCGATCGCTCTTGTATTTATTTGTTTTGTTTTGTTTTGAATTAATATTATTTAGTTATATTGTCGTTAAAATAATTTATTTCACTCCTCGTGTCCGATTTACTCAGGCAGATTTGGCTGTATTCGAAACTAATGTAATTAATAGTTCTGGTGCGGAATATGATCTGGTGAATTCCGACCTATCAACAGAAGAAGATTTTACAAGTTTAGAGCAGCAAATTATTGAAGTGATTGGTTCTGAAACAAATAAATATGGAGTTTATATCCAGGACATATCAACAGGAAGAGAATTGAAACTAAATTCTCAAAAATCATTTCATCCTGCCAGTATTTATAAAGTACCTTTGGCAATGGTTATCTTGAAGGATGTTGATGCCGGGAGGTTGAGTTTAGATCAGCAAGTTTTAGTCACTAGTAATGAAAAAATTTATGATTTTGATGCCTTATCTCAACGCAGTGGAAATTATAATATTAGTTTAAATGAATTATTAACATATTTAATCAGAGATAGTGACAATACCGCCATGACAACGCTGGAACATCGTTTTGGTGGTGTCACATTACTGCAGAAAAGAATGCGTGAGGAGCTGGGTTTTTCTGATGTCAGCAGACTTCCTGCTCACACGAATGCTGATGCAATAGGGCAAGTATTTCAAGCATTATATTCGCAAAATCAATTATCTCCAGCTTCCAGTCAATATTTACTGGATTTATTAAAAACAACATATTTTAATGACCGCATTCCAGCAGGTGTCCCGGAAGGTATTGTTGTAGCTCATAAGATCGGTACTTTAGACCGTACCTATCAGGATGCAGGGATCGTTTATGGCTCCAAGCATACATATATCTTAGTAGTTCTCAATGGAGATATCACTCCGCAAAACGGTCGAGAGAAAATCGCCCAAATTTCAAGCCTGGTATATGAATTTTTGAATAAATAGGAAGCATGTATCATGTATCATGTATCAAGTATCATGTATCAAAATGAATAATAATTTTTACCTTGCAATTTTCAATTTATTCTTCTTCTA
Source organism: bacterium (assembly GCA_037138855.1). GTDB lineage: Bacteria > Patescibacteriota > Dojkabacteria > B142 > OLB20 > JBAXHO01. Next base: position 7,254 of record JBAXHO010000053.1, on the reverse strand, counting down.
ACTCTTATCTTTTATATATTAGCTATTTTAATTTTTCAGATTCCTAGATTCCTATCTTCTATCATTACATTTTTTCTCTTTTTGCAATTGACCAGGTAAATTGATTTCGATATGCTATGGATAAGATTTCAATTCATATGCCCAAGCCTAAACTTACCAAAATTCTTGATTTCATTTCTGAATTCTTCCTTGCCGGCTTGTTTTTATTGATCATTGCCGGTACTTTTATCTTTACTCTTGGTCTCAATCCTACTTCTTATGTCGAGAAAGTCCAAAAAAATGTTTTGGGAGTAAGTCTTCAGGATCAATTAGCAATAAATTTAGTTAATGAAGATCGAAATTATTTAAAAATTTCTGAAACCACAATCACAGATGAAAAGACTGTTTGGCAGATAAATGCACCTAGTGTATTTCCAGGCAAATTTGTCACTTCTCTTGCGACAGTATCCAATCCCACTAAAATTACTCACAATTTACAATTAACTTTTCAGAGTAACGCTGTTACGCCACAAGACACGAAAATTGGTGTGATCATCAATCAAAAAGAATATTTTCTTGTGGATTTTTCACAGGAGAGTACATTTCAAAATCTTGAAATTACTATTCCTGCAGGTAAAGCTACTGATTTACAACTTTTTATTATTGCTGAAAGTTTCTCTGGAGCAGCCTATCCCTTTCAAATATCTGCCATTAAAATCGATTAATCAGTTCTTAATGCTTTAAGAAATACTTCTTTGGGGATTTCTACTCTGCCAATCATTTTCATTTTCTTTTTTCCTTTTTTCTGTTTTTCAAGCAGTTTGATTTTACGAGTTACATCGCCACCATAAAGCTTAGCTGTGACATCTTTACGGTAAGCTGTGATGGTTTCTCGGGCTATTACTTTCATGTTGATCGCTGCCTGGATCGGGACCTGAAATTGCTGCCTAGGGATCAATTCCTTGAGTTTTGTTGCAGCAGTACGACCTTTATGTTCGGCATTTGATTTATGTGTGAGAAATGATAAGGCTTCTACTACTTCATAATTGATGATAATATTCACTTTGGATATATCAGATTTCCTGTATTCGATAAAGTTATAATCCATTGAGGCATAGCCTTGCGAAATCGATTTTAAGCGATCGAAAAATGTCGTGATAATTTCTGCGGTAGGAATCTCGTAATGAATAAATACATGCTTCTGCCCTGCAATATATTGATCAGACACATATTCCAGACTTTTATAAATACCACGCATTTCCTGTGCCAGTTCCATGATGCCACCAATATACTTTTCCGGAGTGAGAATATCCAGTTTGACCCAAGGCTCGTAAATTGCTTTGATCAAAGTATTATCAGGATATTCTGCAGCAGATTTAATAAAAAGAAATCCATCACGAATGTTGGCAATATTTAAATTGGGAAGTTTACTGTAGTCTTTTGTTGTTAGTTCGATTTTATATTCAACAGATGGCGAAGTAGTGATCAAATCAATATCAAATTCTCTTTCCAGTCTTTCTTGAGTGATTTCCAGATGCAAAAGCCCTAAAAATCCACAAAGATAACCAGTACCCAAAGCTTGAGAACTTTCTCTTTTATATGTGAGAGCAGCATCATTGAGCGCCAATTTTTCCAAAGCATCTTGAAATTCTTTAAAGTCATCAGCGTCAATTGGATATAAACTTGCATAAACCATTGGTTTGGGAGCCATATATCCTGGTAAAGGCGGAATATTATTTTCTTTTTGATCAAATGTGGTAATGGTATCTCCGACATGAATAGCACGAATTTCTTTGAGACCAGTAGCGACATAGCCTACTTCACCGATATCAATGGAATCTGATTTCACCATGCTGGGATTGAGGTAACCAATTTCTATCGGATGAATATCGACTTTGCTGCCGATGGTATAAAGTTTGGTATGCTGAGTGATTTCACCTTCAAATACTCTGACAAGAGCTACTACACCTTTGTGTTCATCGTAAAATGAATCATAAACCAGGGCACGTAATACTTCCGATTGGACATTTCTGGCTGGTGGTACTTTTTCAATAATCGCATTTAGTAAATCTGTCACTCCGGCACCTGTTTTCCCGGAAGTTTGAAAAATTTCTTCTGCGGAAAAGCCAAATACAGCTTTTAAATCAGTGATAATTTTATTTGTTTCCGCATTGGGAAGATCAATTTTATTTACTACTGGAATAATTTCCAAATTATATTCAAAAGCTTTATATACTGTAGTCAATGTCTGTGCCTGTATCCCCTGCGTAGCATCTACCAAAAGGATAGCACCGTCACTGGCAGCAAGAGAGCGGGAAACTTCAAAAGAAAAATCCACATGACCTGGTGTGTCAATTAGATTAAGAATATAGGGCTCTTCGCTAAAATATTTTTCATTTTTACCAGAATAGATGTATCTCATTCTGGCTGTTTGTAATTTAATGGTGATCCCACGTTCCTGTTCCAGTTCTAGAGTATCCATGATTCTAGTTCTTTTTTCACGTTCAGAAACAGTGTGGGTTACTTCCAGCAGCCGGTCAGCCAGTGTAGACTTACCATGATCAATATGGGCAATAATTGCGAAATTCCGGATTTTATCTGTGTTATTGATTTGCATAAATGAGATTATACACAAAATTGCTAGTCGCTAGCTAGTGGGACTTCTTTTTTCTGCTTTAATCCGTTATCATATTAATATGAAAAAGTTTATTAATAAATCGCTTTGGTTTTTAAGTTTGATTTTGATTTTCGTATCAGTAATTGTTTTAACCGGCTGTGGAGTAAAGACACCAGAAACTGCAGCCAGTCTGGTGGCAGCAGGAGATCAATTATTTAATGAACAGGAGTATAGTGCTGCACTCGTGAATTATCAAACAGCCATTGGGTTGGATTCGACATTTATCCCGGCATATCAGGCAAGTAGTAAAGTATTGCAATTGAGACGAAATTTTTCTGCTGCTTTAACAAATGTCACTGAGGGACTTGTGACCAATCCAAACAATTTAGAATTATTATTACTTCAGGGTGAAATTTATCTTAAACAAAATGATTATCCCAATGCTCAAGCTGTTTATGAAGCCATTTTAATTATTAGTCCAGGCGAAGAAAGAGCAATCTTAGGTAAAATTGAGGCATTGATTTTGGCTGGAAAGATAAGTGATGCTCAAACAATGACCATTGGTATCACCAAGACCACCAATACACCACGGCTTTTTTTATTGGCGATAGCATTAAATTCTGATAATTCTGAGAAAACTAATTTTTTCCTGACTGAATTAGAAAGCCGTTCCAATCCTGATTATCAAAAAATTGTTGAAAAAATGCGGGCTGAATTGTTTAAAATGCAGGTGACGGAGAATCGTCTTGCTGCTATTGCTGAAATGGCAAATTTCTTATTACAATATCAGGAAACCACTGCCGCAATTCCATTTATTCAACAGTTAATTACCATCAATGAATATTATGAAATCGGTCATGTTTATAAGGCGATTGTTTTAATGGATCACGGATTTAATTCTGAGGCAGTGAGCGAACTGGAAAAGGCTTTGAGTTTAAAACCGGATTTATTGGAAACCAGAATCTATTTACTGGAAGCATACTTGGCTAATGGCAATCAGGAAAAGGCACAAACTTTGCTGGATGATTCTTTAGATTATTTTTCATTAGAGCGAGTAAATGAACTCAAAGCATTGATAAATATTTTAATTGATTATCGCAAATTTGACCAAGCTGCGAAAGTTCTGGATTATTATAAAAATCTCAATCCAGCTGAGTTTACTGATTTGGATTTACAGGTGGCAGTAGTAGAAGTAAATACCAGCTTGAACAATCAGACTATGGCCATTGCCAGTGCCGAAGCATTATTAGTCGATACCAATCAGTTATCGCGAGAAGCAAAGGTAAAATTATATACTTATTATGGTTATGCCTTATATTTAAATAATGAAAAAGCACGAGCACTTGAGTGGTTAAAAAAAGCTGAAAGTATTGATAATTCATTTGCAGATAATTTCTATTTTCAGGCAGTGATTTATCTCAATCAGCAAAAGTATATTGAAGCAGATCGTGCTATCCAAAGAGCCAGCGATTTAGATTTATCTGGAAAGTTACAAGTAGAAAAGTTGAAAATTTGAGTAAGTATATGTAGCAAACTCAAATTTATCTTTTAATTTAGAATATTATTTTTCATTTATTATGTATTATTTTTTCAATATTTTCATCCATAAATTTCTCACAGTAATTTTTAATAATTTCCTTGTTCCAGTATCCATTTTTGTTTTAGCCAGTCCTTTAATAATTGTGATTATTTATTCTTTTGAAAATAAAATTAATATTACTGTGCAAAAATTTAGTCATAATGAGTTTATTGTTAATAATTTTAAAAATCCAAGCACAGCTGAAAATAATTCCCTAAACCAGCTTAATCTTTCACTTACCGTTAATAACAAAGATTATCGGGCAGTGGTCTTAGACGCCTATTTTGAAAAATATAATTCACCATTATCCGGATATGGTCAGGTATTTGTCGATGCCTGTGATAAATATCAAGCTCCTCACGATTGTACGACAATACCTGCAATTGGATTTGTAGAAACAAGATTATGTACCTTAGCTGCATCACTCAAGGAAAAAAATTGTTGGGGTTATGGTGGTTCACCTCCAAATCGAATTCTTTTTGACAAATTTGAAGATGCAATTGATTTAATCACTAAAAGATTGGTTAGCGGATATGGTCCAAGCTATATGACTGATCCTGTTTCCATGCAGCATATTTATTGTGGTCCCAATTGTAATAGCTGGGGCTCTGGGGTGCAACAGCAGCGTGATGCGATCAATAAACTTTCTCAGGATTTGGGCTACCCCAAACTTTTCTAGTGTGCTGAGATAGTTGCTGGAACGTTATGAATATGATCAATGATTTTGGAAAAACTAAATCGTAGTGAACAAAAAATTTTGTTCTGATTAATTTATAAAAAAGGAAAATAAAATATTCAATATGAAAAAAATATTAGCAATTTCCGGCAGTTTACGAAAAAAATCTTATAATACAAGTATTTTAAGATATATTAAGCAAAAGTTTCAGGATCAGTTAGCAATTGAGATTTATACATTGGAAAAGTTACCGCTTTTTAATGAAGATTTTGAGAAACCGGAATTACCAGCAGCTGTAATTGAATTTAAAAATAAGTTTGCAAATGCTGATGCTTTGCTGATTGCTGCACCAGAATACAATCATTCCTTTACCGGTGTTTTAAAAAATGCTATTGATTGGGCTTCAAGGAAATATGATCAACCAAATTCTATTTTATTTGCAAAACAAATTGCAATTTTTGGAGCATCTCCCGGAGGATGGGGTACCAAGTATTCACAAGAAGCTTTATTGAAAGTCTTGGAATTTTTACAAATGCTGATTTTTCATGAAGAGAAATTGGAGATTGCGGATGTTTATATGAAAATTGATGATCAAGGAACTATTCAGGATGAGAAATTGAAAGAACAAATTGACTTTTTTTGTGAGAAATTTATGAAAACGGTATCCGGTATCCGGTGACCGGAAAACTACTTGATACATGATACTTGATACATGATACTGATTTTTTTTCTTTTTTAACCTGTTAGTATTTAATTATTTTATCTTTTATCTTTTATCCCATGTACACCCAACCAGATTTACCTTATGATTTCTCAGCTCTGGAGCCATATATTGATGCCAAAACTATGGAAATTCATTATTCCAAACATCATGCTACATATACTGCTAAGTTCAATGAAGCTTTGACAGGCATTGAAACTATAGCTGGTAATAGTGTGGTAGAAATTTTGAAAAATTTAGATAAAATTCCTGAAGCAAAACGTCAAGCTGTCATCAATCATGGTGGCGGTTATCTTAATCATTCATTTTACTGGTCTATCATGACTCCAGGCGGTAAGCAATTATCTGATATTGACTTAAAGACTGCCATCATCAATGATTTTGGTTCGCTTGAAAAATTTCAGGAGTTATTTACCAGTGAAGCCATGGCAGTTTTTGGAAGTGGCTGGGCTTGGCTTGTCAAAGATAATATTTCATCCAAGTTGAGCATTCAAAAGTCATTGTTTCAGGATAACCCTATTAGTAAATCAGACGTGACGCCAATACTGACAGTAGATGTCTGGGAGCATGCTTACTATTTGAAACATCAGAATAGACGTGATAATTATTTAGCTGATTGGTGGCACATAATCAATTGGGAAGAAGTTGCCAAAAAATTTCAGTCTTAAAGCAAATTCAAAACATCAAGCATTCATAATAATAAATTTAATTGATTCAGTATGATATTTGGTCTTAATTCGGCTAAATTTTGGTTTGTAGGAAGTTTTGAAATATCTTTGGATACTTGTTATGATGAGCATTCAAATATTGAATAATTGATGAAAAATTTTTTAATAAAAAACTCGAAACAAATATTTCTCATACTTTTTTTTTTCGTAATTGTATTATTATATTTTATATATGTAGAGCCATTTTTCAAGTCTGACAATTTTCAAAGTCTGATTAAGCGTTTTTCCACTCTTGGAGTTATTTTTGTTTTACTAGGACTTACAGCTTCTGAAGTTTTTGCACCACTTCCTGGTAGTCCGGTTTATATTGCCAGTGCCTCAATTTTTGGCTGGTCACTGACAATTATTATTGGATATTTTGCCAGTATTGCCAGTAGCGTCATCAATTTTTATATTGCTAGAAAATGGGGCCGAGGCATTGTAAAAAAAATGGTTGGTCAAAAAAATATGACCCGGGTAGATCGTTTCAGCAATCTTGAAGGACAAAAAAGTTTGATTGCTTTAAGATTATTTGGATTTTTTATGTATGATTTTATTTCTTATGCTTATGGTTTGTCTATTTTTTCTTTCAAACGTTTTCTTTTTATAACAGTAATTTGTCATGCATTTATCAATTTAATATATTTATTCACTATCAATTTTATGAAATTGACTGATACACAAACTTTTATCTTTTGGTATTTTTCTATGTTTATGGTAGTACCATTTTTATTTTATTTTTTGAAAAAATTTAATGCCATTAAAGCTGAGGAGATTATTGAGGACAGTTTGGGATGAAGGAAAATTAAAGATTAAAGATAGTAGCAAGTATCAAGTATCAAGTATCAAGTAGTATGTAGTGAACAAAATTTTTTGTTACTATTATCTTTTAGCTATTATCTTATATCCATTAAAATTTATTACATGATACATGATACATGATACATGATACATGATACATGATACATGATACAT
>JBAXHO010000052.1:0-11895 GCA_037138855.1 bacterium | reverse complement strand
CCCATCTATTTTACTTCGTTTACAATCGACTTTCATTGTATTGCAACACAATAATTATCATATTTCCAGCACCAAATTTTGATATAATCACTTTATTCAATCATTTAACATGTTAATCATCCTCTTCGCTGGCCTAGTTCCGATGTTCCTCTGGGGGATCAATGCTATTTTTGAAAAAAAATTTGTTGCCAAGACTGGTACATTGAAACCACTTCTCTATGTTAATCTGATTTCTACAATATTGAATCTCCCTTTTTTGCTAACTGAAAAATTTTCTCCTGAATTGACACCCAAATTTCTTATTACGATATTCGTCTTTACTATTTTTGATTTTATCGGTTTAGCCTTATTCTATATTGGTTTTCGCATTAGTAAAGTAAGCATTGTCACGCCCATCGCTTCCTGTTTCTCCATTTTGACAACACTAATTTCTGTCTTTTATTATGGAGAAGTAATTTCAATAGCCAAAATTTTCTGTATCGTGCTTGTCATTGCTGGCATTATTGTCCTTTCGGTAGACTTCAAGGATCTCAAATCTACCACAAAAAAAGACTTGATCGGAATAATTTGCGGCTTAATTATCTTCATTCTATATGGCATTTGGGTGCCACTTTGGTCGAAATTCATTGCTACAGGAGGAGTTTTTCATATCATGACATACAGCCGTATGATCTGCTTTGCTTTGGCAGCGATTTTTCTAATTTTTACTAAATCAAACTTTAAAGTAGACTGCAAAAACATGATATTGATTTTCATTAGTGCCTTTTTATTACTAATTGCCAATAACGTTTATAACTGGGGACTGGCGACAGCTAATGCTACTTCGTTAATTACTGCAATTTCATCAGCTTATCCGCTAATAGCAGCGCTTACTGCTTATTTCGTTCTTAAAGAAAAATTAGTCCGCAGACAATACGTCGGCATTGGCATTATTATTACCGGAATTGTATTGATTGCACTGGTTTAAAGTTGTCGATAATCATCAGGGATAAAATCCAATCTTTTATTTAATTCATCAAGCCATTTCTGTAATTGAATTTCTTCCTGGAAATCTACATTCAATGCATAAAACGTTTTTTTGCCTGCTACTCTTTTTTTCAAATACTGCAAATCCAAGCCATATTGTAAATATGTTACAAAGGTTTTATTAGTTAATTTTGTTCTAACTTTTTTCCAGATTTTTTTATACTGCAATTCTTTATATTTAATTAATGGCTTAAATATTATTAAGTACTTCTTCTCAAGTTGTAATTTTATCAAAAATTGTTTTCGTTGTACTTCAATACTTGTTCTAAGCACATCAGTAATCGATAATATGAGTGCTTCCAACACAAATGACGTAAAATAATTAAGATTTTTTTTATCAAGTGATGCCAGCAAATATTTATAATATCGCTCCTTTTGTTTATGATAATAATAGGAAGTACTATATAAGTTTTTTTGGTTTAATCCAGATATTTGAAATAATAAATGCTCGATAATCCTACAAACACGTTTATTCCCATTATTGAAAGGATGTAAAGCATATAGTCCAGTATGAAAAACCGCGATATTTGTAATTGTAAAATCTTTTTTCAACCATTTTAAAAGCCGTGAAATACCTACAGGTATGACTTTATATGATGCTGGTGCATAAGTAGCTACTTTGATTTGGTTATTATTACGCCATTTTCCACTACGATACACAGTAAATCCCAGAATTTGATCGCTAAAAATATCTAATCCCTTTGTCAACGATTTATGAAGATTTTGAATAAATTCAGGTGTAATATCTGTCAGAACAAATTTATTTTGACTTAACTCATGAAAAACCTTGGCAATATTATAGAACTCTAATTTTTCGTAATCCTTTTTAGAAATTTTTTTACCAGATCGAATTTTTTCACCTACAAAATCAATATTCGAATCATTAATTACGTCATGATAAACTCGCTCTGCCTCTAGAAGTGTCAACGCGGAATTTTCTGCCTTAGAAATTGCATAGGATACTAGAAGCTCATTTCTACTAATCAAGTTTTTTTCAATATCAGGATTGATAACTAACCGTTGATATAAATTGAGATATTCATCATATTTTTTTATAAGTTTACTGTCAATTTTTAGAGATTCAGAAGAAAATGTGAAGTCTTGCAAGAACTCAGTTTGTAAGAGATTCACTACTTTTTGCTTATTCATAGTTAGTGTAAAATTAGTGTAAAAATTAGTGTAAAGATTAGTGTAAATTATACTATTAAATATCAATCAGATTCAAGCACACGATCCATTAAACAAGATCTCCATTTGCCTGATTGTGGATTACAGTTTATAATAAATAATCTCAATTGTTCCATGTAATTTAATACAATTTTTAACATTTTCACTATGAAAGGAATCATTTTGGCAGGTGGCTCCGGTACAAGGCTGTATCCTTTGACTATGGCTGTAAGTAAACAGCTGATGCCAATTTACGACAAGCCCATGATCTACTACCCGCTTTCTACCCTAATGTTATCAGGTATTCGGGAAGTATTAATCATTTCGACACCAACTGACTTACCTAGATTTAAACAACTTCTCGGTGATGGTTCCCAACTCGGAATGGTAATTAAGTACAAAGAACAACCGAAGCCAGAAGGATTAGCCCAAGCTTTTATTCTTGGAGCAGATTTTATCGGCAATGAAAAAGTGGCTCTGATCCTCGGTGATAATATTTTCTACGGTTCTGATATGGATGAAGATTTGAAAGCAGCAACTAATCCTGATGGTGGTATTGTCTTTGCTTATCACGTCAATGATCCAGAGCGCTATGGTGTCGTTGAATTCGATGCTGATAGTAAAGCAATCTCGATAGAAGAAAAACCGCAAAATCCCAAATCCAGCTTTGCAGTAACCGGACTTTATTACTATGACAATCAGGTGGTAGAAATTGCCCGAAATATCAAGCCTAGTGACCGTGGTGAACTGGAAATCACCGATGTCAATAATGTCTACCTGCAACAAGGCAAACTTCGTGTCAACGTCTTAGACCGCGGCACTGCCTGGCTCGATACCGGAACCTTTCAGTCATTAGTCCAAGCCAGTCAATTCGTCCAGGTGATCGAAGAGCGCCAAGGTCTCAAGATCGGCTGTATCGAAGAAATTGCCTACAGAATGAGCTTCATCGGCAAAGAACAACTGGAGAAATTGGCTGCCCCCCTCGTGAAGAGTGGGTATGGGAGGTATTTGATGGGGGTAATTTCTTAATTAAAGAAATTAAAATAAAATTGACTAAATGAATATAAATGTCAGGTGGAAAAAATTTCAGCATATTTTAAAAAATGAAGGTATAGGAAGAACTATCTACCATTTCAAAATATTCTTTTACATAAATATATTAAAAAAAGATAAATATTACGTATGGCAAAAATTTATTGAGTCGCCCAAAGTTCACCATAATATTCAGAAGTATAAAAATAAACAGGAAAATAAGCTATTTTGTATAATTTTAAACGCCAAAGATCAATCAGATAAATTGATCCAAAAAACAGTTGATTCAATATTAAACCAACCTTATTCTAAGTGGCTACTTTATATAATCTCTTCAAGCTCCAATTTTCCAAATAAATCAGACAGTAGGATTAAATTTATTTCAAATGTTGAAAATGCTGATCAGATAGCAAATGCTCAATTTGATTTTGTATCGATAATTAACCCAGGAGATATCCTGGCACCAAATTGTCTAATCGAAGTAAATAATGTCTATACGAAAAACATTAACTCGGAAATATTATATTTTGATGAGGATGAAATTGATTCTCGAAACATTCGTTTTCATCCGTTCTTCAAACCAGATTGGGCTTTTGAAACGCTATTCAGTACTTGGTATATTAAAAGCGCATTCTTTTCAAAACAATTATTTATAAATTGTTCAGCTTGGAATGGTGATGAATATAATTATCTAAAAAATTTAATTAATAATCCTAATATTAATGCAGAACATATCCCGAAAATTCTTCTTCATAGGAGCAAGGTGAACTTTAATAGAAACAACTTTAAAAATGCAATCAATAAATATGCTAATAATATTGTCACTGAGGATGGTCTTACTAAATACTCTCTACAATATTCATATAAAGTGGCAAAGGATTATCTAGTAAGTATTATAATTCCAACACATAATGCATTACCTACTTTAAGGAGATGTCTTGAAAGTATTGTAAAAAAAACAACCTACAAAAATTACGAAATAATTATTGTACAGCATAATACAACACAACCTGAAGTATCTCAGTACATAAATCACTTTTTTAAGATTCATTCTGGTAAATCAATCCAAATCAACGAAGAATTTAATTTCTCAAATTTAATCAATGCTGGTGCTCAAATTGCGAGCGGTGAACATCTGATATTATTAAATAATGATACTGAATTAATTACACCAGATTGGATTCAAAATCTCCTTTCCTTTTCACAGCTTAAAGATATTGGTGCAGTAGGTTGTCTACTACAATATCCTGATAAAAAAATTCAACATGCAGGTGTTGTTGTTGGATTAAAGAATTGTGCCGAACATCCATATAAAGGTTTTGGATTAGAAGCTACCTTCAACATGGATTTACCGCTAATAATCCATAATTCATCAGCAGTTACTGCTGCTTGCTTAATGATAAAAAAAACACTTTTTGATGAAGTTAATGGTTTTGATAAAAGCCTTGCGGTTGCCTATAATGACGTTGATTTTTGTCTAAAACTACTCGAAAAAGGTTACCGAAATATTTATACCCCCTTTGTTAAATTGATACATTATGAATCCTTAACACGTGGTGATGATACAGTCGATACTCAGAAACAACAAAGAGTGAATTCTGAAATTTTATATTTCCAAAAAAAATGGTCTAAATATATTGAACACGATCCTTATTACAATCCAAATTTATCTAAAGAATTTCTCGATTGCAGTGTTAAACTCTAATTGTTAAATTGAATAATTAAATTAATAAACTTATAATAAGTAATTACAAAAATCTACTTAATGTTTGTTTAACTATTTCTTAGCATTACTTTTCTAAATTAATGAAGTCTATATTAATCATTGGTGCTGGTCCAGCAGGACTTACATCCGGTTTTGAGCTGATCAAGGCTGGTCATCAAGTTACTATTTTAGAGGCAGATCCAAAGTATTTAGGTGGAATTTCCAGAACGGTTAAATATAAAGATTATCGATTTGATATCGGTGGCCACCGTTTTTTCTCAAAAAATCAGGAAGTGATGCAATGGTGGTCTGATCGATTGGATGAAGATTTTCTACAAAGACCCCGATTATCTCGTTGGTATTATAGAGGAAAATTTTTCCATTATCCTATAGAACCACTAGAATTGGTAAGGGTTTTAGGAATATTTTTCACTATTAGAATTCTCATAAGTTATCTCTGGATAAAATTACGGCCTATTAAACCAGAAATAAGCCTAGCTGATTGGTGTATCAACAACTTTGGGCGTTTTTTAGCAAAACCTTTTTTTATCGATTACAATATTAAGCTCTGGGGAATTGACCCAAATCAACTAAGTAAAGATTTTACAGAACAGCGCATCAGAGGACTTTCATTTACGACAGCTGCCAAAGATGCTCTTACTAAAATTTTTAGTAAAAAAAGTTCTGCTACGAAGTCTTTAATTACAACATTTAACTACCCAAAATTTGGTCCAGGACAAATGTGGGAAAAGGTAGCAGATTTGATTAAAGACCAAGGTGGAAAAATTATCATGGATGAAAAAGTAATTGAGATAAATTATAATAAGAACCAAAGATTTATAATTAAAACTTTAAAAGGAAAAATATTGGAATCAGATTATTTATTATCCACGATGCCACTAAAAGAATTGGTTCAAGTTTTAAAACCCATTCCTCCGAAAGAAATTCTAAATTCTGCCAAAGCTTTAATTTTTAGAGACTTTATTACGGTTGCATTAATGTTTAATAATGATGATTTTCCACTCGATAATTGGATTTATACACATGATGAAGGGATGCGCTGTATCAGAATTCAATTATTCAAAAACTGGAGTCCATACATGGTACCTGATAAAACCAAAGCCTGTATCGGATTTGAATATGTTACTGCAGAGAATGAAGAACTTTGGGAAATGAATGATCAAGAGCTTGTAAAGCTGGCCCTAGCTGATCTTTCAAAATTAAAATTTGCAAAAAATGCTCGACCAATTGAAAGTACTGTAGTCAGACTAAAAAATGTTTATCCACGTTATGATATAGGTTATGAAAAACATGTGGCTTTAATTAAAGAATATCTCCAAAAAACATTTCCAAATAATGAATTGCAGCCCATGGGCAGAGGTGGATTACACCGTTATAATAACTCAGATCATTCAATGATGACAGCCTTCCTTGCAGTAGATAATATTACAAAAAATAAAAAATATGACCAATGGAATGTTAATTCAGAAGCAGAATACCATGAAGAAGAAAAATAATACTTTCATCTTATATCTAGCGCTTTTAAACCTAGTTTTTATTGTGGTTGTTGGTTTTCTCATCAAAATACTTCCATTCAATAGCGCTCCGGATGAACAGACACATTTCCAATATAATGTAAATTTCATCTTAGAAAATAACCGCTTACCCGTTAGCGGAAAAGATGATCTTACAGCATACCAAAATTGTCGAGATAATAAATTTGGGGAAATCCCATGTATTATTTCCTATACCGTATATCCAGGATTAAACTATATAGTTTCAGTAGTAATTGTAAAATTAATTCCTGATTCCATCCCAATAACGATTGAAAAACAGGCACGATTTGCATCATTACTTTGGGGACTAATATACTTAAATAGCTTAATCCTTGGTTTGAAGGAAATACTTAGAAATAAAAATTCATTTTATGCTATTGTTCCTATTTTTAGTTTTATACCGCAAGTTCTTTATATTTCAGCTTACCTCAATCAAGATATCCACTCATTAGCAATTTCAGCCTTACTTGGCTATACAGTAATAAAATTATTTAAGCGCATAAATTATTTTAATATTCTGATTTTTAGTACTGCAATTGGGCTTTTGTTCAGCACAAAATATAATTATTTTATCTATCTACCTGTAATATGTCTTTTTGTAGGATATATGCTCTACACCAGACGATTACATAAAAAACAAACTCTCTTTCTCATATTTACTACTTCTTTAATGTCACTAATGATTTCTGGATTCTGGTATATAAGGAATCTAATTTTATATCATGATCCATTAGGACAAAGTTTCATGCTTAATACTATGTCTCAATATCACCACTTAGGTTCACCCTTACCAATAAATTTCAATACATTCGTACTGCTTACTAAACTAAATTTTTGGAATTCAAGTTTTAACTCTTTTTTTGCTTTATTTGGCTATATGAACTTAGAACTACCTACAGCATATCTTATTACTAAATTTACTGTAATCCTTGGAATAGTAATTTTTGTTTGCTTGGCTTTTCAATTAAAAAATAAAAAATTAAATATCATAATTTTCTTAACTTTTACATTTTGTGTTTCTACATTAATATTACATATTTTAAATAGTATAAAATATGATATGCAACCTCAAGGGCGTTACCTTTTTCCGATTATCATACCTATCGCATATACTCTAGCTACTGCTTCAAAGAAATCAAATAAGTTTAATTCGGTAATTTATTTAGGATTGGCATTAATTATATATTTATTTATTGAATCAATTAATTTATTTATTGTTAATTATCTTTGAAAATTCAAAACTTACAATCAAAAGTACCAAAAATAATATTCATTGTTTGTATCTTTACAATTTTAATTATTGGAAATGTAATTGCTGGCATAATTTGGGATAAAATTTTTTTACCATTTCATAATCCTGAAGAAGTTGTTGGTCCATTAACCATAATAAAGTTTAATCCAACTAATAATATCTTAAGATTCTTATTATTTATTACAATACCTTCGATTATTTTTAGTATTATTTTTTTAATATCAAAATTTATTCGGGAATTTGTTATATCACGTCCAAAAGAATTGTTAATTAATGATAGATTTGATTACTTAAAGAAGATAACTATTGGCTTACTATTCTTTATGGGATTATTCGGCTTTTTAAATATGTTAAGTCACGATCTTTCAAATAATGCCATTGATATCTTTCATGAAGGAGAGATGTTAACACCTGCACTTAATTTTATAAAAGGGCATGGAATATGGGAAGGAAGCTATTTTGTTCATGGAGCATTACAGGATAGTCTAATCAGCGTTACTGCCTGGAATTTGTTTTCACATCAATCGATTACAGCTGTTCGTTTATTAAATCAAATCATCGGATCATTCATACCCATTAGTGTAGCGGTCTTTTTCTTATCTTTTTTAGTCTCAATAAAGAAACATTCTAAATATAATGACTTGATTTTAGTAAATTTACTCATACTCATCTACCTAATTACGAACAAATTAGGTTTGCAAGTTTTATATAATCGTGATTTGCCTGTATTGATTGCTGTTACCTTTTTAATTTGCGCTATTAAAAAGGAAAAAAAGGTATATGCATTTTTAAGTGGTACCTTTTCTGCTCTGACTTTCCTTTATTCCATCGATCGCGGTGCCTATTTAACCATTACACTGATTTGTACAGGATTATTTCTAATTATAATTAATAAGATAAATAAAATTAAAAATGATTCCTATCCAAAATTGGTTGTAAGTATATTTTTAGGAATAATAGCAGGTTGGATTTCATTTTACTTATTTGTAAGTAAAGTAGAATTTTTCAATTTCGTACATTCAACAAGTCTTTTATTTAGAACTAAAGATTTATTTGATTCATATATTTATCCCAATCCAATATGGAGTTTACGACAATTGGATTTAAAACGTTTTTTAATCATTTCAATTATTTCTTTTAACTTATTAATTTTTACTCTTGCCAGTTTAAGAGATTTGTATCGTAAAAATATTTCAAAATCAATAATTGTATCAATGATTTGTAATATACTATCAATCCTTTATTATCGTTCAGCATTAGGCAGAAGCGACCTTAGTCATATTTATTATGCATCTACCTTTGGCTATTTAACTTTAGCAATAAGTTTTAATTGGCTTTTACGCTACAGTAGAACAAAAATAAAATATTTCCCTAAAATAATAATATTATTGATCATTATCAATTCACTGCTATTACTGCAAAATATTAGTAGAATTAATTTTAAAAATTTAATATTTTTCGCACCAAATGCAAAGAAATATGTACGGACTGAGGATGCAGAATTGCTTAGCCCGGAGTTGCAAAGTAGTGTTCAAATATTACGTAAAACATTTGCAAACGAACATTGTATCTTCTCCTTAACCTCTGATGCAGCAATCCCTTATTTAATTGATAAGCCTAGCTGTGGAAAGAATTATATTGTCTGGTTTGCTTCCCCCAAATCTAAAAAATTAGAGATTATTGATGATTTAAAAAATCAACAACCTTTATACATATTATATTCAAGTAATACAGGACTCAGCAATATTGATGGCATTCAACAACCTCAAAGAATGAAGGAAGTATATGATTATATAGAATCAAAGTATCATTATTCTGAAACCATAGATAATTCTTGGATAATCTGGATTCGTAATTCGGAAAAAGTTCAGTAATAAATCACTCACCTACCTCTGCTTGTAGCCAACTAAGATTTCTTTCTACAATTTCATAAACTAATATGTTTGGATGTTCCTCAGCTACAACCTGTAAATTTAACTGATTATTCCAAATGTAAACACTTCTAGAAAAATTATTTTCCAAAAAAGGTATCATTGCTATCCCAAAAGAATCTCTATACATAAGCATTTTGGGTAATTTATTATCAGCCACAGTCTTACCTATGGTTACTCTACCAGGACTACTTGAATATGGTGGAAAAAAATCCAATACCGACATTGAATTATTTACAGGTCTTTCCATCAATACTTCATTCTCGTATACATGACCTTCAATTGAAATGAATTTTGCGGTATCATGATAGCTAATTACCCTTTTAAGTTTAAAATCAGGTATCGTATTAACGGGTAAAGAATAATTATCTTGTGATATTTTCTTTAGTAATTCCTCGGAAGCTAAATATGCCCCAAAGTCATTCCAATGTGTATCCAACTGATAATATACTGGCAAATTTGATTTATTCTCTATTAAAACATTTCTAACATCAATCAAGTTGATTTCTAAATCTTTAGTAAGTACTACTAATTGATCAAAACGTGAAGTACCTATTTTACACGAATATCCTAAAGGTAATTCTTCTGGATAAATAGTATGTTTATTAGGTGCGATCAACAAATAGAATTGATATCCATTTTTTAAACCGTCATTTTTAACTTGCAATAAACGTTGCTTTATAATGGACAATTCAGAATCAGTAAATGGATGATAGCCACAATAATCATCTATATTGATACCGTCATTTTTTGAATTATAAAAATACCATCCATCTTTACCAATTACAATATCATCGCGGGGTGAAATTCGTAATATCACAGAATGGAAATAATTATAAGAAAATATAGCTGTAGAGCGAAAACCAAAGTGATCAGTAAAAAACAAATCAAATTGCTGCAAAAAACTTGAAGGATGATAAAATATTTGTTTATTAATACCTGGAAATTCAGCTAATTTTCTTTGCTCACCGCTTGGTCTTTCTGGAAAAAATTTAAAAACCATTTGTAACATTGGAGCACAAAGAATTAATCCCCAAATAAACAAAAAAAATAATGAGTTTAGCTGTCTGCGCATTACTAAAATTTAAAATAAATAAATGGATTATGAGTACCTTCAGATATGGCAATAACTGCTAATAAAAAAACTATCATGCAAAGTAATGATTTTAGTATAGAGATTAATTTCTGTTTTTTTTCAATTTTGAAATTTATTTGACTCACTAATATGGCTATTCCTAAAACAATTAACGTCTTAATATTAAAAAAATAAAATAGTGAACGTGAATCAATAAAATTGTATCTAAAAAACATCTTAGATAAATATGAAAATAATAATGGAATAGATTCGATTTTGAAGATAATCCATCCAATAATAATTACAAAAAATGTATAAATTCGAGTAAAAATCTGATATCTTTTTTTACTAAATATGTTCCTTATTGAAGGAAGTCTTTCAAAAATTAAAAATATGCCATGCCACATTCCCCAAAGTATAAAGTTCCAGTTTGAACCATGCCATAAACCACATAAAATAAATACAATTAATAAATTCAAATAAACTCAGTTTGGTTTAACGCGACTTCCACCTAAAGGGATATATAGATAATCACGAAACCAGGATGATAAAGTTATATGCCAGCGTCTCCAAAAATCTTGTATGGAAGTTGCTAGATAAGGCTGATTGAAATTTTCAGGCAAATTTATACCAAAAATTTTGGCTAAACCAATCGCCATATCAGTATAGCCTGAGAAATCAAAAAATATTTGCATCATGAACCCAAGCGCGGCAATCCAAAGAATTGGTATACTCAAATTTACATAATCAGAGTTAAAAACCTTGCTCACTGAAACTGCCAATACATCAGCAATTAATACTTTCTTACCTAAGCCAATTGCAAAACGGTTAAGACCAAATGTAATATTTTTAACAGCATCACTTTTATGATTTAATAATTCATTTTGAAAACTCTCAAATCTTGTAATTGGGCCCGAAGCTAACTTTGGGAAAAATAAATTGAATAAAAAGAAATCTGATATTGATGGTAATTTATTGATTTTTCTTCGATACATATCAATTAAAAATGCCAACATCGTGAAACAAATAAAAGATATGCCTAAAGGAATGATAATACTCTGAGAATTTTTGATGATTCGGATAGGTATATCAATACCCAATTTACTTATCAATGAAATACTAAAACTATAGTATTTATAAAAACCCAAAAT
>JBAXHO010000051.1:0-12357 GCA_037138855.1 bacterium | reverse complement strand
AATTCTTCAGATAAAGTTTGGGCTGCAGCAGAAACCAGAATCCGATCAAATTTTTTCTTAGACAGTCCGACCTGCCCATCCACAGCTAAAATGTTTCTTACATTATTCAAAGTAAATTGCTGTAAGTTCTTACTACCAAATTTCCAGACACTTTTGCGAATCTCCAGTCCAGTCACCTGACTTTTCTCACCTGCCAAACCAGCTAACAAAGCTGTACTCCAGCATGATCCAGAACCGATGTCCAGAATTTTATCTCCACTTTGTACATTCAACAATTCCAACATAAAGGCTAATGTAAATGGCTGCGAAATGGTTTGACCTGAACCAATCTCAATAGGCTGATCCAAATAACTTTGTGCTGCAAATTCTGTAGGAATAAATAATTTACGATCATATTTCAGTAACGCTTTTTCTATTGCCGGTGTATTTAATACCCAATTGATCTTTAAGCTCTCAATTAATTCCCTGTTAGTTTGTGGTTGCGAATAATAGTTATACATGTAAAATCACATTAATTATTGACTTAAAATTTAACTTGCCACAAACAAATTAAAACTGGCAACCAATAATACTAGCACTGACAATTTAAACAATAAAATACACTTCTTCCATTAATTTTTTTTCTCAATATTTTACTACCACAAACCTTACACAATTTACCTTCTCTCCCATAAACAAATAATTTTTCTTGAAATTTCCCGGATTCATCATGACTATCTTTGAAATTCAAAATTGTTGTGCCATTAAAACTAATTGCTTGCTCCAAAGTTAATTTTATCTTATCAAAAATAATCTGCCATTTTTTTAGAGAAATCTTATTTACACTACACTCAGGATTTATCTGAGCAAGGAACATGATTTCATTGGCATAAATATTACCAATTCCTGCTATTTTTTGTTGATCTAAGAGAAATTTATAAATACTCACAGAAGAATTCCTAGCTAAATTTTGTAGTACACGCACATTCAATTTCTTATCCAAAGCATCCATCCCTACCTTTTTTAAATATTCACTTTTATTTTTAGTGAAATGAAATGTAGCAAATCGCCTTAAATCAATAAAATTTAAATAAACTTCCCCCAAATCTAAATACAAACGATTATGCTGATGATTTAACACATGCTTACTGATCTGTAAAGAACCTGTCATTCGTAGGTGAGCAATGATATTTTCTGAATTTGATAAATTGAAAATTATATACTTACCTAAACGTTCAATTTTTTTGATTGTTTTTCCTTTTACATTTTGTCGTAATTCTTCCACAGAGTAAGGCAAAATCATTTTCACTCCCTTCGGAAATATCACCAGATTGCGAATTATACTTTTTTCTACAAAAGGTTTTATTTGATAAATAATGGTATGTACTTCAGGAAGCTCTGGCATTGAATTGGTTTATTACTGATTTAACTTGATTTTATCATAGATACTAAATATATTATAAACAGCATTTACTATTATCAATAAAAAATGAAAAAGAATACTGTCTTGATTGCAAAATTTGCTATTGCCTTGTTTATCTTCTCAGTTTTCACCTTTAGCTGCACCAGAATAATTTCCTCCTGGCAATATACAGATACTCCAGCACAAATTAGTGATTATCCAATTACCCCAGGTTACACCTCACCATATAAAGCAAAACTCGATTTTGCAGGAAGAGTAAATGTCCTTTACAAAACTGGCGCAGCTAATACAAATTCAGTCACCTTCTACAATTCCCTTATATCAAGTTATTCTAGTTTTGCGCCATTTGGTAGTGATCCAGGTGATGTAGTTGATCCCTCTGGTTTTGATAAACTGGCAAATGGTAGATATGTAATTGCTGACTCCGGGGCTGGTAAACACAATATTCAAATTTATAGTCCATTTGGTCTATATCTAAGTTCTTTTGGTTCACAAGGTTCATTAAATAGTGAGTTTGAAAGCCCAAAAGGAATTACCCATGATACTAGCAATAATATTTACATCGCCGACTCAGGTAATAATCGTATTCAAAAATTTACTAGCGCAGGAGTATTTATCGGAGCCTTCGGTTCACTTGGGAATGGTTCTATGGAATTCAATAATCCAGTAGATGTGGCATATTATAACGGCTTACTTTTCGTAGTCGACCAAAATAACGACCGCATTCAAATTTTTGACGCCACTACTTTTGAATTTCAAGTACAACTTGGCTCATCCGGCTCCAATGTGAGTGAATTAACTCAACCTTCTTCAATAGCAATTGCTGGTAATACAGGTTTAATAATTATTGGTGACAAAGGTAATTCCAGAATTCAAGCTTTCGGATTCAATACAGGACAATGGCACTGGGTTTCAGGCACAAACACTGCTGATACAGGTTCAGTTGTAGTAGGTGAATATAATGACATTTCTGGTATCAGTATCGATTATGATAATTATGAAATATTAGTGACAGATGTTGGTACGAACAGAATTACTAAATACACTCTCGATATTTATGGACCTACTGTGTCTATCGATGCATTAAGTAACTATTATTACCAAACTCCCCCATCAGTCACTGGTACTGCCACAGACAATCTTTCCAATATTAGTACAGTCGAATATGAAGTTGACCATGATGGTAACTGGTATCCTTGCGAACCCCAAGACGGCACCTTTGATAATATTACAGAAAACTACATTTGTTATATTTCTTTAAGCTTGGCAGATGGTATCCATGCCGTCCATACCAGATCGATTGATAGTTATACCAATACAAGTACTACTAACGCTACCAGGTCTTTTTACATTGATACAGTACTTCCTACACTTACTCTTGATGAAAATCCAGTTGGCTGGGCTCTCACAAAAGTCATTTCAGTCACTGCTCATGATAATACTAATCTACCTAATGCATTTTGTTCGAATGATGGCGTTACCTTTACAGGTACAGGTAGTTATTGTGAAAAAATGTATGCTAGCCTCGGAGATTTTTGGTATTATGCCTCTGATCAAGCAGGTAATACCTCTGATGTTCAATACTTTGCCGTTATCGATGCTGATAACTATGGTCCTTCACAACCTATGTTTGATACCACTAGATTTACCACTTCCACTCCTACTTTAACCTGGACTGAATCAATCGATTTAGATTCAGGATTGGCAGATCCACCATATTATCTTTCTTGGTGTAAATGGGTAGCCGATCAATGCGAAAATAATGAAATAGTATCTGATACTGCTGCTACAAATAGCTACATGATGACTACTCCTTTAAGTGAAGGCTTTTGGAAATTATGGATTAGAGCATATGATAAGATGGGAAATTATGAACCATCCACTGAAATGTTAAATGTTCTAGATCTTTCTGCTCCACTAATTGATGCTACTGTATCACCGGATTGGGCTAAAAGTAAAATTGCTACTGCTTCAGCTATTGACAACGTCATTGGCTTTGGTAATACCACATGCGAAGCAGTCACTAGCACAGAAACCAATTCTGGCAGTGATCAATGTCAATTAACTTTCAATACAAACGATGACATGCATTACTTTGCCTGTGATGCTGCTGATAATTGCTCTGCTGAACAAAATTTAGTTGTTGATAAGATTGATAACGAAGCTCCAAGTATTCCAGGAAGTCCTCAACAAATATCACCCCTGACTTCCAATTTACCCCAACTCGAATGGGATGGATCCATAGATCAGGGTTCGGGTTTAGCTGATCCTGGATATGAAATCCAATGGTGTCAGCAAAATGATTTTAGTGATTGCGAATCAAATAAACTATTACTTTCATCAACTAGTTATACCTTTTCTGATCCTTTGGCAGAAGGTAACTGGTATGTTCAAGTCAATTCCAGAGATATTTTAGATAATATTTCTTCCAATGCTCAAGCAAATTTTATCATTGATAATACACCGCCCACTGGCAGTATTGTTATAGCAAATGGTGCTGAAACTACATCTTCCACAAATGTTACGTTAACTTTAACAGCGGTAGATTCTTCTTCAGGTATTAATAAAATGATGATTTGTAATGTGGAAGATTTCTCTGGCTGTTCATATGAAAATTATGCAATCTCCAAAAGCTGGACACTAGTTAGTGGTCTCGGATTAAAAACCGTTTATGTAAAATATCTCGATGGAGCTGATTTAGAATCTTCGTCATACAATGACACAATTACGCTTATTGCAGCTCCAATAAATCCTACTGTTACTTCCACACCAATTACAGTAATTCATAATACATTGGTGCCAACAATAACGACTACGATTTCTACTACAGTTATCCCTACAGAAACCGTAATTCCAACTACTCTGATAACTATCACCCCCAAAATTACAACAATAAATCCAATATTGACAAATTTGCCTACTACAGGTGAAGAAAATAATAACAAGAGTAGTATTCTTTCTTCTTTTGGAAATCTAAATACAATTGGTATTATCGGATCAGTAAGTATCTTCCTTGCTTCCTCAGTTCTTTCCAGTATGACATATAGTACATTCTCCCTTTTATCATTCCCCTGGTTTTTAAAAACACGATCCAAGAAAAAATGGGGAATTATTTATGATAATAATACCAATGAACCAATTCCTTTTGCTCGAATTAGCTTGATTGATAAAAATACTGGAGAAATTCTTCAAACAGCTATTTCAGATCTTCAGGGTAAATATGGGTTCCCTTTTACAAAAGGAAATTATTTATTACAAGTAGCACATTCAAAATATCTACTCAACACTAAAACAATAAGTTTAATAAATGAATCTATTGTCGCTTTGGACTTTGCATTAACAGCTTCGGCAAATAAAAGCGAATTCGAATTTCAACAATTTCTTACAGAAAATGGATATAAACTAAATACTATTTTATTTGGAATCGGTTTTCTTTTAGCATTTTTAGCCTTTATATACAATCAAAATATATTAAGCTTCTTAATTCTCTTAATATATTTTATATTCATAGCATTCAATAGTTATAAATTACTTATTGAGCGAGGTAATTCTTGGGGACATGTCCAGGAAAGCAATACCAACCGTAGGCTAGCTGGTGTTTTTGTTCGGATTTTCTCCATCAAAGAAAATCAACAAATAGATGTCCAAATGTCAGACCAGGAAGGTCGCTTCAGTTTCAAACTGGAACCTGGTAAATACATGGTTCTGGCTGATAAAAAAGGACTTGCTATTGATTATAGTTGTTATTCATCAAATGAACTGTTTGAATCGCCAGCTAAAGTTAAATTTCTTACATATCAAGTTGATAAAACTGGTAATATTAAACTAATAATCAGAATGAGAAAAGTAATCTAACTCTGGTTTAATTTCATTAAAATAACTAGATTGATTTTTGCTGAATTGAACTTTATACTAAAGTTTACTTTAATGCATATAGGTATTGTCACCAACTAAAGATCTGAATCGAAAAAAAAATTATACTTTTCACGAATTTACTTACAGTTTCTGTCCTGATTGTAACTTAAAAGTTCCTGCTAAAATTATTTTTCGAGATAAACGTGTCTTATTACAAAAACGCTGTCCGAAGCATGGTATGCTTGAACATCTTTTGGAAGAAGATCAGGATTTTTATTTAAAATCTTCTCAATTTGATAAACCCGGTACCCTTTCGAAAACTCAAAACAAAGTTAAACTTGGCTGCCCTTATGACTGCGGACTCTGCGAAGACCATGAACAACATACTTGTATTGGACTGATAGAAGTTACAAATAGTTGTGATTTGGGTTGCCCGGTATGCTACGCCAGCTCTGGCAAAGGAAAATTTCTTGAACTCACAACTATCGAAAAAATGCTGGATTTTTATCAAGATTCAGAGTTTGGCAAAGCTGAAATTCTCCAGATCAGTGGCGGAGAGCCGACAATGCATCCTGATATTCTGAAAATTATCGCCCTGGCCAAAGCGAAGAAATTTAAATATATCATGCTCAATACGAATGGCTTGAAAATTGCAGCTGATGAAGCATTTGTTGCTGAGTTGAGCAAATTTAAAGGCGGTTTTGAAATATATTTACAATATGATGGACAAGCTGCTAAAACTTATCAAGCACTCCGGGGCCGAGATATTGCCAAAGAAAAACAAAAAGCAATAGCCCTACTTACCAAATATCAAATCCCAATCACTTTAGTAACTACAGTAGCTGCAGGTGTTAATGAAAATGAACTGGGATCAATTCTCAACTTTGGATTAAAGACAAAATTTATCCGCGGTGTAAATTTTCAACCAATTGCATATTTTGGCAGACTACCAGGTAAACAAGAAGAGGCGAAACGAATTACCCTGACCGGTATTCTCAAAAGAATTGAATCACAAACTTCTGGCATGATTAAAAAGAATGATTTTATTCCCCTGCCCTGTCATGTTGAAAGAGTTGCTTTCACTTACCTTTACAGAGAAGGTGATCAATTTATTCCGGTGACAAGAAATATGGCTGCGCAAAAATATGTACCAATGATCGAAAATACCTTCACCTTTTATCCCGAAGATGTTATTAAGAATCTCGCCAAGGGGATCATCATTTGTAATGATGGTAACTGTTTTCAATTTTTCAAAGACTTTCGTAAAATAATCCCCGCAAATTATCGATTAAAATCTAAAAGTAGTAAATATGAACATATTAATAATAATACTTTTCGAATTAGTGTCAGCTCATTTATTGATCAATATAATTTTGATATGAAATCAGTAAAAAAAGAATGTGTCCACATCATCACTCCTGATCTCAAAAAAATTCCCTTTTCTACGTTTAATATGTTTTATCGCTCAAAATATTTAAAAGAATTCTATGCATCTTAAGCTGATTAACCTATCTGACCCGCTAATTTTAATAAATGTAATTTTTCAGTCAATCATCGCACTTTGCGGGTTGGCAATATTGATCGCAATTTTGATAAATTTTCTCGATGACCGTAAAAACAAACGCCAAGCCAAAGAGAATAAGCATTTTGTCGAAACCGAATCTATGTTTTTATTCTTTCTAATTTTTTTTCTAATCATCTCTTTTAAAATTGGTGTGATTGAAGTTTTTCCCCGGCAATTAAGCTGGATAATTAATTTATTTTTACTCCTAACTATTATATTTTCTACAACGATCAATCTACTCGGAAGAGCCAATTTAGGTAAAAACTGGGCCAATCAAATTCGCATTTACCAGGATCAAACCTTAATCACAACTGGAGTTTATAGTATTGTAAGACATCCCCTTTATGCCTCATTAATCTGGATATTTTTTGCACTCAGTCTGATTACAGAGAATTGGTTAGCATTCACTATAAATTTATTAATCTTTATTCCGATGATGTATTGGAGAGCTTATCATGAAGAAAAATTACTTAAATTGCGATTTTCTGGTTATCAAAACTATCAAAAACAAACTGCCATGTTCTTGATAAAACCAGAAAAAATCATTGCGTATTTTAAATTCTTAATAAAAAAATTAAATGGAAAAGCATAAACCAGTTGAAATCTCAAGTGGCTCCTTCGCATTCTGTCGCTATTTCTCAGCCTTGTTACTTTGGCTGGCACTGCTTCTAAAAAACCAATACATTCTATATTTTTTAATCTTTGCCTTTATTTGGGCAGTAATTTTCCGGGTTAAATATTCTCCTTTCGTGCTTTTTTATCGATACACAATAGATCTCATCTTTAAATCACATAAAATCCTGGTTGATGAATATGACATTTTATTCATGCATCAATTGACTTTAGGAATCATTATTTTTGGTACATTTAATATTATTTTTGTTAACGCAATTTTTGGCTGGATTATCATCAGTCTCTTTGCCCTCCTCAAAACAATTAGTGCACTTGGTTATTGTCCCGCAGCCAAATTACGACGTTGTATCACAAGTAGAGGTGCCTGTTGCAATCTTAATCCAACAAACCAAAATAAATGATTGATACACACTATTACCATGATAATTGGGGACTTTATCCCATTCTTTTTCAATTAGGAAAATTCCAGATTGAATCGTACTCATTTTTTGTAGTCCTCGCTCTTCTCACCGCAGCAGCAGTATATTATTTTTATGTGCATAAAGATAAATTAACGGGAGAAAAAGCCATTTACCTTGCACTTGCTGCAATTACAGGCGGAACAATTGGATCCAAAATTCCAATCTGGCTGATCCATTTTCACGAAATATTCAATAGCCATACCAATCTGGTTTCCATCTTATCCGGCCGCACCATCACTGGCGGACTAATCGGTGGAACTTTAGCGGTAATTATTGTTAAAAAAATTCTGAAAATTCAAGTGAGAAAAGGTAATATTTTTGCACCAGCAGCTGCCTTAGGAATTGCAGTTGGTCGCATCGGCTGTTTATTACGAGGCTGTTGTTATGGCAGCATCACACAATTACCCTGGGGGATTGATTTTGGTGATCACATTACCCGTCATCCGACACAAATATATGAGGCTCTATATTGCTTATTACTATTTATAATTATTGTCATCTGGAAAGAAAAACATCCTAAACCTGGTCAGCTTTTTGATTTTTTTATGATTAGTTATTTCAGTTTTCGTTTTTTTATCGAATTTATCAAGTTTGAGCCTGCAATATATTTGGGCTTTACAGCATTTCAATTAATCTCTATATTAGTATTGATGAAGTATGTAATTAAATTCCTATGGCAAATTTTTAAAAAAATTTTTGAAAATCAAAAACAACTAGTTTCCAATTTTTAATTTTTAATTTTCGTAACTAATGAACCCATCTATTCAAAGCAATAAACAAAAATTAATGCATTTTTCACTGGGACTGATCGCCAACATTTTTATGAATTTAATAGTTACTTTAATTTCCGTTCTTGCTACATATATTGGAATGAGCAGTAGTAATCAAACAAATAATTCATTTCCTGGATATTCTTTACTCATTTCATTATTTTCATTTCTGCCTTATATTCTAGGTTTTTTGCTTTTAATCACCAATATTTTACTGATTATCTATTTTCTCAAAAGCGACAAAAGATACATCGGTATTGGTATGTTAGCAGCCATGATTATTATTTTTGTGATTGCCCCATTCTTACTTGTGGGTGGTTGCTTCGTCATGTTGCTGATTCCCGGAGGAGGAATAGTCTAAATCTGATTTACAATTATTCCAAATACCCCGAAAGAAACCAAACACGCGATTCCTAACGCCACTCTTGCAAAGCGCAGCGCTTTCTCATCACTTGTTTCCAAATTAAATTTTAATTGCGTATTTTTCATAATTTTTCATTAATATCCTGTAATAACATTGATTGTAGGACTTTAGTCACAACAAACATTATCCTACACCGCTTTCCGATCACCGGTCACCGGATACCATTTTTACTGTATACAGTACACTGTACAATCTGTTACAATTTAAGAAATTTTTAAGAATTATCCACTATGATAAAAAAGCATCAAAAGAAGAAAATGATCGAAAAAAAATACACCGCTATCACTGTCGACTTAGATACATATGATCTAATCGCTACTCAAGCCGAAAAATCTGGTCTTTCAAAGAGTGCCTATATCAGACAGCAAATAAATAAAGAGCTACCGAAAAAGAGCTTAACAATGGGAGAATGGCATAAAAATTGGGAAGCCAAGCATGGTAAAATTACTGCCAAGAAAAAAATCAGAATTACAAACGATGATATTAATGAAGGCTGGGGAATTAGATTCAACAGATGAAATACATTGTCGATTCAAATATTTATATTAATTTCCTATTGAAAAGGATAAATATCTTGACTGATTTTGAAGTGCTTCAAGTATCTGCATATGAAAAATTAGATTTTAGAGAAATTATCTTGCCGGAATATATTTTATTTGAATTATCCAATTTCTTCCAATTTATATTACCATCAAGATATTATCTCAAAGGAAAAACTGCTGAAATAAATCTTATGCAAGAAGCAGGTTTTGACTTAATTCGAGATATTCAAGATAAAGCGATTTTAAAAATTAATAATCGGATGGAAATTGAAACCACATATAAAGAATACCTAAGCCTTAGAACATCAACCTTTAAAAAGCTTTCTATCGTTGATATTTTTCTTGCTACACAAGCCTTAGATAATGATTTTACACTGATCACTAACGACAAAATGCTCATTAAGTATGCAAAATCTATCGGAGCAAATTTTATGGTTTAAATTTCTATAATGCTTACTTCAACCGAAATCAACAAATCACTCGCCCACTACCCTATCAGATCGGATGTGCTCATTGATATCCTGGTCGGTCCCAGCTGGGTAGGTAAGAGCTGGATTGTCGATCAAGTCAAAGAAACACATCAATTTTTATTATCTACCACCACCAGAGCACCACGCCCTGGTGAAACACCTGGTAAGGAGTACAATTTCATCTCAAAAATCGCGTTTGAAGGCACCTTGAAGCGTGGGGAAATGATCAATACGTTCATTCTCCATGACGAATATTATGGCTACCGTAGTGCCGATGTAGACCGTATCATCTCTAGTGGTAAGATCCCTATCGCCATCGCCTATTACAAGGTTTTAGATAGTTTTCTGGAAAAGTTCCCCAATTCCAGAATCTGGTTCATTTTTCCACCAGATACTAAGGCTGGTAGAGAATTTATCTTTCAGAGAATCCACAACCGCGATCAGGAAATAAACTCAAGTAGACTAACTGACTTCGAGGAACAGATGAGGTTGATGTATAGGGAGAAAGAGGGGTTTAGGGAAAAATACCCACAAGGAGAATTAGTTGTCATTGAGGATAAGCAAAGTGCGAAAATACTGGCTGTAATAAAGCTACAAAAAGGATTACCTGTTTCTTCATGTTGACTAAACCCTTAAATTACTCTAAACTTCAATCATAAATATTACTACGATTTTAATGGCCATACCTTCATCTGTTACAGGAGCATTTTCTGCAGAAGCAAATTCTCAAAACTTAATTAACAGTTTACCCGATCCTAATAAAGGACTAGAACAGTTAGAAGCAAATGACGTATATACAAATATTGATGATCAAAAAACCAGAATCGCCTTTAAAGCTTGCCCTGATGGTATAGTAGCCGTACTAGATATACAACCAAATCCCAATTCACCAAATATCTCTTCGTCTCTAACTTTAGGAGGAATTGGGCAAAAAAGTGGTGCAGTGGATTTAATACAAACTCAATTAGCTTCTATTAACCAAGATGGAAATTTTATCCCCCCATCTTCTTCTACCTTAAAATTTAGTGTACTTAATAATACACAATCCAATATAATAGCACTAACTGATCTAGATGCAAGACAAGTTTATAAAGCACCTGATGGTATAGAGCTAACAGATTTAAAGTATACATCCTATCAAATTCGTCCTGCAGAAATACGGGCTCTTATCCCAACATTTGAAAGACTAAAATCACTAGCTGCAGAAACAGGAATACCTGAAGCAAATCGAAAACAAATTACAACCATTCTTGCAGGATCAGCCAGCGCAATCTGGCTAACTGTAAATAAAATAAATCGTCAAAATGGAGACTTTTTCACTCCAGATGAAATGACCCGATTAGCAGCAGCCATCGGCCAAGATCTCGCTATCGTTGCAAAAGCACAAAAATTAGCTACTCTACCAGCAAAAGAAGCTATACAAACATTGGCTAAGCCTAATACTGCAGTTACAGATCCAGGCGCCGGCGTAGCCGTTACCTTAGTTCAGCCTGCAAATCAGCCTGATACTGTACAAAATACTCCTCAATCACAAGCTGCAACATTGGAGAAAATAGCAGCTGGCCAA
Source organism: bacterium (assembly GCA_037138855.1). Lineage (GTDB taxonomy): Bacteria > Patescibacteriota > Dojkabacteria > B142 > OLB20 > JBAXHO01. The sequence continues at coordinate 669 of JBAXHO010000051.1, read as the reverse complement.
ACACTTGATAGAACAGTCCAGCCGACAGCTTTAGCTAATGTAGGTGCCCAAAGTGAAGCAGCTCTAGCTATAACGCCCACTCCAACTTACGACACTATGCTATTAGCAGACGATCTTGTTATCAAGCTTTTAGGTGAGCTTAAATCTCCTTTAAAGGCTCCTGAAGAATTGGGACTTAATACACTCTTAAATACTTGGCAATCCAATTTGATTTCTCCAACCAAAGATTCTACTATACCAACCGATTTCTTAGTTTATCTCAGGGAAGCGCTAATTGATCCAAATTTTCCTGAACGTGATAGAATACTTCAGGAACTAAATCAACTTTCACCAACCGAAATAGCTACTCCTGAAGTTACAAATTCAGCAGTTATTGCTGATCCTTCTCCAACACTAAATGAAAATGGCTTTCTTAATTTTACTAATGAAGTATATAATTTACCAAATGTGCCAAACTCTCAAACTGATCCGTCCGGCTTTAATATTTTTTTAACCCAATTTGAATCAATATTTGAACAAATATACCTACAATTTGCATCAAATCCAAATACAATAATAACTCCCGCAAAAGTCAAAGCCCATTTAGCCGCTTACCTTACAGAGCACCCTAACCAAAGTCTTTTCCAATCCTAATATGATACTGAACGTCAATTTTCAGTGAGCAATTTT
>JBAXHO010000050.1:0-12377 GCA_037138855.1 bacterium | reverse complement strand
CTTAGATTCTTATATTCCTTTATTCCCAGATTCTAATATTTCTGTATTCTTAACAATTATTTAAATGCAAAACCAATGAAACACCTTAGAATCCTAACGATCACAATCATAATTTTAGGTGTAATCTTTGGAATCTGGCGATTCACAATCGATAAAAAATCAACGCTTATCAAACAAACAGATAATCAATCTGATATTCAATACTATCAACATGGAAATATTTATTTAGCGATTTTTTCGCAAGCATTTGAGCTGGATTTTACTGCGGAAAATACTCAACCGCTGGACTTACAAGCTAAAAGCAAAGATTTTCAATTAGCAATTAATGCTAATTATTTTCAAGGTAGTTATGAGAAAGCTCAGCCTGCAGGATTTTTACAAATCAATGGAGAAAATATACAAACACCAGCTCCCGATCAGCAATTAACACATGTGGTCATCTATAATCAGGAAACACAACAAATGGAATTTATGGAATATCAGCAATTTAAACCTGAAAATTATCCTGAAAAAAAGTATATCTTGTTTCAAAGTGGCCCTCTGGTAATCGCTAACAATGAAATCGCTTCGCAATTTATCGAAGCATCAATCAATGGAGAAGGTAGCTATTTACGAACTTTGATTGGCTTTACAGATGATGGTAGAACGCTAATACTAATTACTACGCAACGTTACAAATTAGCGGACTTAGCAGCAAAAATTCTCACTTTCCCTGAATTGCATAATCTGAGAATTAGCTTGATTAACCTCGACGGAGGACCTTCAACTGCTATGTATAGTAGGAATTTTCCCGGATTTAATTTCAATGAAAATCAAGGTTTACCTTTAATAATTGGGGTAAAATAACTGAATTAACGCTTATATACAATTTACTAAATTCTACTAGCTTTCATCCATCTCTATTATATATTCAAAATATTTATATCACATTTTTTTGAATTATTAACAAAATTTGATTATGATATAACTTATCTCATATCAATATACTGCCATGAATAATATATCAACTAGTAATTATATTAAACGCAATAGCTTTGCATTCCGAATCATCATCTGGTTTCTCATCGTTTCACTCATTCCTTTTGCTGTTCTGTTTTATCTGGTGGAAACTAATAGTAAAAAAGCACTGCAAAACGAAATTAATACTAAATTACAATCATTGGGTACAGAGAAAAAACAATCGATTCAAACCTATTTTCAAAATCAAACCAGTGATGTCGAACTACTTACTGAAATGCCAACAGTGCTTACCTCACTAACTGAAATGGAAACCAAAATTCTCAAAGCTGGTTCTTTTAAGACCTACCAGTCAACAGAAGAATATCAAAAAAAACAGGCTGATCTGGATGTTTATTTACAACGATTTATTACTAAACATCATCATCAGAATTTACTTATTGCTGATCATAATGGCTTGATCCTTATTTCCACTTCAAATAATTATCCGGTTGGAGAAAATATCTTTGATAGTTCATTTCCAGTAACTTCACTAGTAACTGCTACAGAAGGTACCCGTAGTTCCAAGAAGTCTTTCATCTCAGATTACCAGTTTTTAAGTGCCACCCAAAAAAATCCTGTAGCATTTATTGCTGATGTGATCATGGATGGAAATAATATTCATGGTTATGTGGTCTCTGAATTAAATATGCAAGACGTTGATAATCTAATTTCTCAGGTATCATCAGATGGTACTAATGAACATACATATTTAGTCGGTCAAGATTATTTATTAAGGTCAGATATCAGTGACTTGACGGGGTATACAGTATTAGCAAAAAATGTGCAAAATGATAGCTCTCTCAAAGCTTTTACTGGAAATGGAGAAGGTGTACATACTGCAAAAGGAATTGATGGTAATCAAGTACTTGCTTATTATAGCCACTTAGGTTTAAATGAAAAAATCAATACTTCTTTTGAATGGTCAATTATCAGTGAAATCGATCAAACAGTTGCTTTCAAGGATGTAACCGCCCTTCAGACACAGATGTTTATCTTCTTTTTTATTGCTATCCCGGTTATTCTGCTACTGGCCTTTTATGCTGCACGAACTTTGAGTAATTTTATCAAAAAACCGCTCCGTACTGCTGCTGAGGAAATGTCAGTAGCATCCAGTCAGCTTTCAACATCTTCACAGCAATTAGCTGCTGCTTCTCAGCAGAATGCTTCCATTGCCCAACAACTATCAAGTGGTGCTGTAGCGCAAACCAAAAAAATTCAGGAGGTTTCTAGTTCCATTGCAGAACTAGTACAGGCTGTGAAACAAGTAGCTCAACTTGCTCAAGATACTGCCGAAACTGCCAATCAAGCTTCTCAAGTAGCAGTAAATGCTGGTGAATCCGGGGATGAATCCAGGAAAAATCTGGAATTAATGAAAGAATTAAGTAATAAAACAAATACCATGATCACTACCATGGCTGAAATTTCCAAAGATATTGGTGGTTTTGTCGATACTATTACCAATATCTCAGAACAGACTAATCTCCTTGCTCTAAATGCTGCGATTGAAGCTGCTAGAGCTGGTGATGCCGGCCGTGGCTTTACAGTCGTGGCTGATGAAGTACGCAAATTAGCAGAAGAGTCTTCTGTCGCAGCTTCACAAGTACAAGAAAAAATTAGCAATATGACTCAAAAGATTGATGAAACAGTTAAAAGTATTGATGCCAGCAATAAACAAACAGATCAGAGCTCTGAGGTAATTAAAAGCACTCTGGATTCTTTACAAAAAATTGTCGGAGCGATCCAGGAAGTTTCAGCCAAGATGCAAGAAGTAGCAGCCAGCACTCAACAACAGCTTTCTTCATCAGAAAAAATTCAAACCAACACCAGTGAAATTAGTCAAGTGATTGATGAAAACTCATCAGGAGCGCAGGAATTATCCGCAGCAGCCCAACAGCAAAGCTCTGCAACACAATACATCGCTTCTGCTTCTGATCAAATTCTTCGGTTAGCTGAAGATCTCGCCAATTTAGTTGGTAATTCTGTAACTACCTCACAAGTAACCAAAGAGATTCAGGCTAAAAAATCAGAACCAGTAAAACATTTAAAAGAGCTGGTTGAAGAACATCAGATTCCTACACCAATGTCAGAAAAATTACCAGAACCTAATGTTACAAAGGTACCACAACCTGTTAAAACTCCAGTTATTCATGAGCAGCAAACTGTATCAAATAGTTCCGAACCTGCTAAAACAGATACGGCAACAACTTATAAAAAAATTGTTTAAATTAATTAAATAATGGATAATCAAACTGATAATCAAAATTCATCTAATCCTACCGAAGCACCTGCGGAAATTCAAATTCAGTTAGTCGTTTTCAGACTTGATAATGAAGAATATTGTTGCGAATTAACTGAATTAAAAGAAATTATCCGTCTTACTGAAATTACTCCAGTACCCAATGCACCTGAATATGTAAAGGGTATCATCAATTTGCGTGGAAAAATTGTGGTAATTGTAGATTTGGAAAAGAAATTTCAATTGATACACCAGTCGTCAAACCAACCTGAGCACATCATTGTCATCGCATCCAATAATAGCCTTTTTGGGGTAATTGTCGATAAGGTAACAGAAGTACTTCGGATCAGTAAACAAAAAATAAATCCTGCTCACAATCTTACTAATTTAAAAATTAATCAAGAATTTCTGAAAGGCGTAGTAATTTTAAACGAAAAAAATGCTGAAAATAAAGAAGATAATAATTCCCAGCCAATAGATCCCAATTCCAAAAGCCGCTTAATCATTATGCTGGATATCAAAAAGCTCTTGGAAACAGACCATCTGGAAAAATTAGTAATTTCAAATAATAATCCAACTATTTAACTTATTTTATATGTAATTTTATGGATAAAAATATCAAGATTATGCTTGCTGACGATTCAGCATTTATGAGAAATATTCTTAAAGATATCCTAATTTCAGCCGGATATTCAAATTTTTCTGAATGTAGTAATGGTAGAGAATGCCTGGAAATGCTGAAATCCGACAAACCAGCACTCCTGCTTCTTGACATGATTATGCCAGAAATTACAGGAATGGACGTCTTAAAACAAATGGAAAAAAACGTCAAAGTTTTAGTAATTTCAGCAATTGGTCAAAATGAAATGATAAATGAAGCCAAAACAAATGGTGCACTTGGTTATATTGTCAAACCATTTGAAAATCCACAAGTCATTCAAGAAGTCGAACGGGTTCTCGCTATTTGAAAAAGTAAGATCATATTTTAACATTCAATCACTATGATTAATAAATGGGCTGTAGTAATTGGATCATCTACTGGTGGTACAAAAATTTTGGAATTGATTTTGCAAGAATTTCCTAAAGATTTTGCAGCTGACATTTTTATTGTCCAACATATTCCACCACAATTTATTGTAAGGCTCGCCGAAAGATTAAATAAGCTTTGCCACATTGAAATCAAACCAGGCGAGGCAGGAGAAACCGTTCAAAAAGGAGTCGCCTATATTGCACCTGGTGACTGCCATCTTCAAGTTGAGAAAAGTACTACAAATTATTACGAAAAAAAAATCCAGTTAATTTGCGAAGCATATAAATTTGGGATTTGTCCGGCAATTGATATAACAATGAAATCAATTGCAGCCACATATCGTCAGTATTCTATTGGAGTTATTTTGTCTGGTATGGGTGAAGATGGTTTGGAAGGAATGCAGGCGATAAAAGCAGTTGGTGGAATCTGTCTAGTACAAGATCCAGTAGATGCGGTGATTAGATCAATGCCCGAAGCCATTATTAAGGCCGGGATTGCCGATCAATTACTGGAACGAAATCTAATTGGTAAAAGAATTCTGGAAATAATTACAAATGGATCTAAATAAATACCGGGATCTCTTTATTAGTGAATTTGAAGAGCATCTTGAACAGTTAAATACAAATTTGGTTGAATTCGAAAAAAATCAAACCAATACTCAGCTTCTGACTGAAATTATGCGTGCGCTCCATTCTATCAAGGGGTTAACTGCTACGATGGGATATCAGAGTACATCTGAACTTGCACATATTTTCGAAGATTTATTTGATCAAATACGCACTGACCCTGCTAGACTAACACCGGAAATAATTAATCTGATGTATTCCACGATCGATTTTCTTGAAAATTCCAAAACTGAAATTGTTGAAAAAAATCAGGAAATCGACCCCACTGAAAAGCTTACTCAATTAAAAACAATAATTAATCAAACAAATGCTACACCAAATCAGCCCCCAAGTCCTACTCCATCTCCGGTTTCAAATAATCCTGAAAACAATCAGATCGAAAATAAAGAACAACTAACGCTCAATTACATCAAGGTTCCGGTCGCGCGCCTTGATAATCTTCTGAACTTGGTTGAAGAAATTTTTGTCGAAAGAATCCGACTTGACGAATTGAAAAGTTTGAGTCCAACTGCCAAAGAAATAATTGATAACTTAAATAAACTGATCACTGAAATTCAATATTACACATTACAAACAAGATTAGTGCCAGTCGGACAAATTTTCGCTAAGTTTCCTAGAATGGTTAGAGACCTGGCAGTCTCACTAAACAAAGATATTAATTTTACTGTGCTAAATGATGATATTGAACTCGACCGTACTATTATTGACCAGCTTTCTGAGCCACTCATTCATCTTCTTAGAAATGCTGTTGACCATGGTACTGGTGAAAAGGGTGACATTTTTTTACGTGCTGAAAAAAGAAATGAAGTTGTGTTTATTGAAGTAGAAAATTCAGATAAGGCAATTGACTATGAAAAAATACGAAATAAGGCGATCGAAAAAGGCCTAATCTCACAAGCAGATGCAGCTAATCTCAAAGAAATTGATCTGCAAAATTTTTTATTTAGTTCTAAATTATCTACCAAAGATGTCGTAACCAATCTTTCTGGCCGAGGCGTCGGTCTTGGCATCGTAAAAGAATTTGTCAAGAAAGTCGGTGGTAGAGTTTCAATCCAGTCACCTTTAGAGAATGAAAATGGGATCGCTAAGGGTACTAAAATTACACTGGAATTACCAACCTCTCTCTCCATTGTCAAAGCTATGATTGCAACCGTTAAAGATAATATATTTGCTCTGCCTTTTTTTGACATTGAACGCACCATTCGCTTACAAGATGCTGATATTAAACAGGTTGCTGATTCTTATGTAGTAATAGTTGAGAAAAATGAAATTCCAATTTTACAAAATTCTTTTTTTGGAAAAATTATAACTGAACAATCTCAAAACAAAAATTCCAAACAGCAACTAATTGTTCTTAAATCACACAATGGAAAAAAAGCGATTATAGTCGATACTATTCTCCAGGAAAAAGAGATTGTGATTAAACCATTTCCCGAAACTCTTAAAAAAGAAGGGAGTTTCTCAGGAGTGACTATCCTCGATAAAGGCAAAGTAGCCTTGGTAATTGATGCAATTTATTTATTATCTGAAAAAACTTAATTTAAAATTATCACATTTCTCTTAATATCTTTTATCTTTTATTTAAAATTTTCATGCTAACTAAATATTCTCAGGACAAATTAAATGAAATCATCAATATCGGAGCAGGGAATGCCTCGACAGCGATGGCAAAACTTTTAAAAAAGAGAGTGGAAATTACTGTCCCACTTTCTTTTATCGGAAAAGTCGAAGATTCTATTGAATTCTTTGGTGGAATCGATGATGTTCTCACTGTCATTATGGTCAAGGTATATGGTGAGGTACCCGGTGTGATATTTTTAACTTTCACTCCTGATGCTGCACTAAAAATTTCCCAGGCACTGGCTGGTGATAGAAGTAAAACTGATATTAAAGATGCATACAACGTATCTACTTTAAATGAAGTAGGTAATATTATTTCCGGCTCTGCTCTTACTGCACTTTCAAAATTTTTAAAAATAAATATGCAACAATCAGTTCCGGCGATGGCAGTAGATATGGTGGGCGCTGTCACTGACACAATTCTAGCCGAAGTTGGCAGCCTCTCAGATACAATCCTGGTTTTTAAAGTTGAATTTTCAATTCCAGATACAGATACCAAAGGAAATCTTTATTTTATTTTTGATCCCCAAGCCACCGAGAAAATAATTGCTGCTACTGAAACAATTTATCAAGATGGAAAAAATAATTGAAATTAAAATGTCAGAGATGCTGGTTGGACGTGGTGAATTGATCATCAAAACCAATAGTATCGGATCATGCTTGGTGATAGTTATATATGATAAAGAAAAAAAAATTGGTGGTATGGTCCATGCCATGCTTCCTCAAAAACCCACAGAACCAACCCAATCAGGCTTTCATGATGCATCCAGAGCAAGGTATGTGGATACTGCAATTCATACAATGGTAGAAGAAGTACTGAAACTTGGTGCAGAACGTACAAAATTACAGGCTCGAATTATTGGCGGTGCCAAAATGTTTAATGCCTTAGGCTTAAAAAATAATAGTGTCGGCTCTGATAATATTGAAGCAGCACATAAGCTTCTCACAGAACTTGTCATTCCAATTAAGTCTCAAGATACCGGCGGTACAATAGGTCGGATCGCCAGTTTCAACTTAGCAAGTGGCATCATCGAAGTAAGCACAAGAATGTAAGAATCTCGAAGAATTATGAGCATTGAAATTTGGAAATTAGTATTTGTAATTCATAATTTATAATTTTTCTACTTTCTATTTGATACTTACTATTTTTTATCTTGATATTCTTAACTTTTACCTAATAACTTTTTTTCATGAATAAACCACTTATTGACAAATTTGTCCAGGAAAGCAGTGGACTTACAAAATCATTAATTGAAAGCCTCAAAGACGGAGTCGTACTTTTTGATAATAAAAAGGAGGTGATTCTAATCAATGATTCCATGATGCATATCACCGGTCTGCCCCAGGAAGGATTCTTAATCTCAGAACTCACAAGTCTTTTTAAAAGTAAGGTAAATATTCAATTACAATTAGATCATGCCCTGAATAATGGTAAAGAAACTTTTATCAATGATGTAAACATTCTGAAATATTTTTATGAGATGCGAATCTTTCCAGTCAAAGATGTCGCAGAAAAAATTATTGGTGGAGCGATCGTTTTTCACGATATTACCTACCTCAAAGAGATCGACCAAATGAAAACAGAATTTATTTCAATTGCCTCGCATCAATTACGCACCCCGCTTACCAGTATTCGCTGGTATACCCAAATGCTTTATGATGGTGATGCCGGAAAAATGACTAAAAAACAAACAGAATTTATAAATGAAGTACACCAGGGTAGCATCAAAATGATAGAACTAATTAATTCACTTTTAAATGTATCACGTCTGGAGGCCGGTAGAATCAAGATCGAACCCAAACCCACTGATTTGATTCAGGTTATTAAAAAAGCTATGCAGGAAACTAAGATGATTGCCGCAGAAAAAGGAAAAAAATGTCAAATCGAACTCAATATTAAAACTAAAGTACCTGATCAGGTTATGGTAGATCCTATTGCCTTTTCGCAAATCATCGAAAACTTTCTCTCCAATGCCTACCGTTATACACCAATGAAAAATGGGAAAATCTCAGTATTATTTGAAGAATATGACCACTCACACTTTCAAATTTCAGTAACTGACAACGGCATCGGAATTCCCCTGGAAATGCAAAATAAATTATTTGTAAAATTTGCCAGAGCAGAGAATGCCAAGAAAATGGTAGCAGAAGGTTCTGGTCTTGGTCTATATATTGTAAAATTACTAATCGAATCGTTTCATGGTAAAGTCTGGTTTAAATCAACTGAAAACCAGGGTACTACCTTTTACTTTACTTTACCCAAACAAGGTATGTCTCCTCGCAAAGGTGATCGTAACCTTGAAAAAAATTATTAGTATTTATTAGTAAATTCAAATGACAAAAATCCTAGTCGTCGAAGATGAAAAAAACTTATTAAAAGCGATGCAAGAAATGCTCGTCAAAAATAAATACCAGGTAGTCACTGCTTCAAATGGCAAAGAAGGCCTGGCAAAACTATCTGTAGATCTAGATTTAGTAATTCTCGATATTGTCATGCCTGAAATGGATGGTATGACGATGTTTGACGAATTACGAAAAATTCCTGAATATCAAAATATGCCGGTAATAGTCCTGACCAACTGGACTTCTGATGATGCTAAAATCAAAACGCAAAAACTTGGTGCCATTGATTATCTAATCAAATCTGATTGGGATATTTCGCAAATAATCGTGAAGATAAATGCGATAGTAAGTAAAATTAAAAAAAATAAGGCTTAAAAAAACAGATCAGAAATTATTAGAAATACTAAATTAACTGTCGGCTCTTCGCTTATTTCTTTTTAATTTAGTTACATTTCTGGGATTTTCTCCCATATTATCCATATTTTTTGCTATCATCAATCATCTCATCATTTGCCAATCATGCCACAAATTATTCTGGAAAACTTAACCAAGGAGTTTCACCTTAAAATCAAGAAGCCAGGCGCTCACGGCTGGAAATCATTGTTTCAAAATGAAAAAAAAATTATTTCAGCTGTAGATCAGATTTCTTTTACAGTTGATAAAGGTGAAACTGTCGCTTTGATCGGACCTAATGGTGCCGGGAAATCCACTATCATCAAAATGCTTACTGGTATATTATTTCCGACTTCTGGAACTGCAAGTGTTGCAGGCTTCAGTCCCTGGCAGGAACGCCAAAAAATGGCCTTCAAAATTGGTACCGTTTTCGGTCAAAAATCGCAATTATCTTTTCATTTACCGGCCATCGATTCTTTTCGTCTTTTTGGCAGGATTTACGAACTTGATGACGCAGTATATGAGAAACGCCTGCAGGAACTTGTCACGATCTTCAATGTCCAAGAATTTCTCGGCCAGCCTTTACGCAAACTCTCTCTCGGACAACGAATGCGTTGTGAGATCATTGCCTCTCTGCTCCATAACCCGGAAATTATCTTCCTCGATGAACCAACAATCGGGCTCGATGTAGTGGCCAAACGTGAACTACGTGATGTCTTACGCAGCTTGAATAAACAATGGAATACGACAATTTTTCTAACTTCTCATGATACCGGCGATATTGAAGCACTTTGTAAACGCACAATTATTATTAATTATGGCAAAATGATTTACGATGATTTGACCCAAAATTTACAACGCAAATACATTACTATCAAACGAATTTATGTCCGTTTTGAAGATAAGCTAGAAGGTTTTCAAATGCAAGATGTCACTATTTTGAATATTGGTCGCTACGGCGTTTCTCTGGAAGTGGACACCAGCAAGCGCAATATCCGTAGCGTTCTGGAAGAAATCATCCGAAAATATTCCATCGTTGATATCAATATTGAAGACCCTTCTCTGGAAGAGATTATCAGTAATATTTACCAGAAGGCCAATGAATAACTGGTACAAAAAATTAAAAAAATATCAGGAAATAATCCGCATCAGTAACAATGAAATGTTTGCCAGCCCGGGAAATTTTATTGGTCGCATCGTAATTTTTTGTCTGCGAATTTCTCTTTTTGGAATTATTTATCCCTATGTTTTCAAAAGCTCAAATTTGACCAGCATCAATGGTATTTCAGTAATTCAAATTGTCTGGTCACTGGCGTTAGTGCAAATTATTTATCAATTTTCTAGAAAGACTTATCAAGATATCAGGGATGAAATTATGTCCGGGCAGATTGAAACCAAATTAAACAAGCCCTACTCATTTTTAAACTTTGTATTTGTAGATGCCATGGGCAAAATGCCTATTCAAGCAATAATTTATGCTGTCACCATTGTGTTATTACTTGGGACAGTATTTGGTATTCCGCATTTCACTTTTGTTCAAATTATCGGGCTGATCATTCTATTTATTCTGGGAGTAATACTTTTTACTCTTAATATGATTTTACTTGCTATTTGTGCATTTTGGATGGAAAATCCCGATCCGGTATACTGGATTATCGGAAAACTATCCTGGTTTGTGAATGGTACTTTTATTCCCTTGGCAATCCTACCAGCATCTTTTAGAACAATTGCCACCTATTTTCCTTTCAGTGCACCATTTTTCTTAGGAAGGATTTTTGAGATTTCTACACTAACCGGAATCAGTCAATTGATCATCATCCAACTGATCTGGATTGTAGTATTTGCATTTATCATCAAGTATTTATATCGTCTTGGTATTAAAAAAGTATCGATTAACGGAGGCTAAAATGAAAGAATTTAAAAATCAAATACGCTGGCTACTGGAATTGATAAAATTAAATATTAAATCCAATCTGGAATACCGTACTTCTTTCTGGATGCAGGTAGTCGGAATGGCCATCAATAACTGTGCTTTTTTAGTCGTCTGGTATCTCTTTTTTCAGATTTTTCATTCAGTCAATGGTTGGAAGTATCAAGATATGATCGGACTGAATGGCTTTGTTTCTGCAGTTTTTGGATTGTGTTTCTTCGTTGCCTATGGCATGCGCCGGATCTCCAAATATATCACTTTCGGACAATTAGATGCTTATTTAGTACTTCCCAAATCACCACTAATTCAAATTCTTTTTGCTGAATCATATGTCTCTGCTCTCGGAGATCTGCTTTTTGGAATTATCTCATTAGTAATTTACTGCTTCATTGCTCATTTATCACTTGGAACTATTATTCTTTTACCTATTTTGTTTATCCTTGCCTGTTGTACCTTTACGGGATTCAATATTGTCGGTGAAGCTATTGCTTTCTGGATTCCCAATAGCAATGAACTCACAGATGCATTATTTGAATTTATGCTTGGTCCTTCCCTCTATCCCAATTCTGCTTTTACTGGTGCCATCCGTATCATCTTTACATTCATAATTCCGGCAATAGTGGTTGGTGGTATGCCAGTAAATATTTTACTAAAAATGAACCCGTGGCAAATAATCCTAATGATTTGTCTCAGTATCTTTTGGTTATTGCTGGCAAAATTTATTTTTGATCAGGGACTAAAACGCTATGAAAGCGGAAATTTAACTGGAGCACATTAATTAACTACCTCAACGGCAAAGCCTCAACTGTTATCGTTTAAAATGATCCCAAAACCCAAATAATTAATAATGATAAGACATAACATATTGGAATTGATGCAAGGGCAATAAATACTAATATTACATTTTTTACCAATAATTCTTTTTTCGTTCTTTGGGCAATCAATTTAACTATTGCAGCTATTGTAAAAACTAATCCTATTAACCCGCTAAAACAAGATAAAAAAATTCCAATTGTTTGAAGTCGCTCTGCTAACATAATTTTTAAATCTTAATAAATAATATTATTTATATTAATTTGTATTCATTTTTATGTCAAAATATTATATTTTCGAAATCACCTTTCAATTATCTATCGATAATTTCAGGCTTAATATCAAAAACGGGGGTCTAAAAACGCTGAAAAGTGATATACTGTAAGG
>JBAXHO010000049.1:0-12440 GCA_037138855.1 bacterium | reverse complement strand
GTCACGTGGACACGTGTTCCACGATGCTCTCAGCAACGTGTGGACAGACATGCTCGCAGTATCCGACAATCGTTCATCTGAAAGAGAAAATTATTATGGCGAGGAATAACGTGCCGATGCCAGCACCGAGAATTGGCGATCTTTGGGTAAATCCAAACACAAATGCAATTCTGAATGATCCAAGCGAAATATCAAATCCATCTCTTTTATGAATAAAAGAAAATATGAATCTAGAATTTATTGAAGATAAGAATGATCTTTATTTCTTTAGTCTGTATTTAACTTTATAGCATATTAATAATAACTAACTTTTTGGTGAAATTGTTACTAAAATTGTAAGCAAATACAATGCACAAAATCTTAAAATTGATTATACTGTAATTAGGGGGCGGGCACGCTAGTGCCCCGGAGCAATATTTATTAAAGTTAAAACTATGCAAATTAGAACTACTTTGATTACCGGCTGTACTACCGGTATTGGGTATGAAACAGCCAAAGGACTTGCGGAAGCCGGCCAAAATCTAATTCTTGTGGCACGGAGTCAGAAGAAACTTACTAATTTAGAAGCTGAATTAAATCAATTAAATAATTCGATTAAAATCAAATCATATTTATGTGATTTTGCTGATTTGCGTCAAACTCTTACTGTTGCTAAAAAAATTGCTCTAGAGAATCCTGATTTAGATATACTTCTGAACAATGCTGGTACTTGGGAAAGTAAACTAAATTTGACTAGCGATGGCTTGGAGCTTACCTGGGTAGTGAATTATTTTGCCATGTATTTGTTTACAGAAACTTTGTTCCCAAACTTAAAAAAGCGGGTAGTAGCTACGAAAGATGTCCGTATTATCATTCTAAGTTCCGAAGCGCATCGTCAGGGTAAATTTGATTTTGAAAATATCTTCAAATTTGGTTTTCAGAAGACGTATTCTGATACCAAGCTCGCTGACTTGATGTATGGTTTTCAATTAGCTAAAAGATTGAAAGATTCTGGAATTACAGTAAATATGATTCATCCTGGTGTGATCGCGACAGGTTTATGGAGAAAACTTCCTCAGCCATTTGCCTGGATTATGAGTAAGGTTCTGGCTTCACCTGTAGAAGGCGCTAAAACATCAATATATTTAGCAACCTTATCGGAATTGAAAGAAACTGGTAAATACTGGGCCAAGTCCAAGGTCAAGGCGACAACAGAATACTCTCTCGATGAAGCAATTCAAGAAAAGCTGATGGAATTTACTAAAGCAAAAGTAGCTGGTATCAAGTAGTTTGCCATTCTCTTCTTAGGTAATTAGCTGCTATTTATTCAGCAGCTTGGATTTCTGATTTTAATTTCTGAAGCAAACCAGGAAATACCTTCTTGGCATATACAGTTTGAATTCGTTTGGGTAATTCTGTATCAAAAAGTTGATAGACTTCCTGCCAACTTTTCTTAGCGAATTTTTCTTGCAAATGATCGATATTCAATTTGCTGAGACTATCAGCATCGACAATTATTGCTTCGATGGCATTCTGGGACTGATGTAAATCTGCTGCTTTGATATAGCTCAAGATTGTGTTAATTTCCTGGGTAGAATGTTTTAATTTTGTCAAAAATTCAGTAACAAAAGGAACAGAATTTGCATTAGCCTGGGGTTCAAATTTTAATAATTCAGCTTTTGTTATTGTGCTTTTATTACCAGGAAAAATTTCTCTCCAGCCAATATCGTGAATGTAGGCAGCTTTAAGTAGCAATTCTTTTTCCGATAGTTCGGGCACTGCCAGTTCTTCTACCCATTTAGCCACTCTTTTAGCGTGATTCCAATCACCAGGACGGCAAAGTAGGAGATTTTTTTGTGCAGCAGTAAGATAGCTTTCAGATATTAGAGACATAACTTACTATATATTATTTTGTAATTATAATATTTTCTAAGCGATCAATTAGTTGTTTTTTACCATTTAACTCCAAAACTGCATCGACGCGGTATGTTCCGGTCGTTTCGGGCATTTTTTTCTGATTTAAATAATGGATAATCGCTGCAGTGTTTGAACTAGATGGGTTTATAAAGCCAACATATGTAGTTTTATTATCGGCATTGCAGATTTGAAAATCGATCCCGACAGTAGTAGGTGTCATGGATCCACCAGAAGCCATTTCAATACGCATAATCAAATCAGAAGTAAGCTTTGTTTTGTCCAAATAATCTGCCTGGGAGAAGCTTCTGACTCCAGTATCGATTAGATCTTTATAGGAATTGTTTACCAAGACACCTGAATAAATTGTGGTTTTATATGTAGGATTTTTAGTTACAGGATCATTTGATTGATATGTGCAATCGACTAGTGTAGCTGCTTTTGTGGATTTTCCTGTGGTGATTGTACCTGATTTATTTGTATTATCAGAGGAATTTTTGTTTCCGGAAAAGCCAAAAATAGCTCCTATGATAAGGATAATGATACAACAAAATGCCAAGACAGCTCCTGAAATGATGAGAATCAGAGTTTTGCTCTTCATAGTGAGAAAAGAAATAATTAATGTATTGATTCTAACATAAAAACGGCATGGGTATATTGCAATATGCCCACACGAAATGGTTTACTCGTATCGTAATGCATCGATTGGATTTAATCTTGCTGCTTTGAGTGCCGGGTAAACGCCGAAGACCAGTCCGACGAGAGATGAGATGGCTACTGCCAGTATGATCGAGTTCAGAGTGATCACAGCAGAGAAACCGATCAGATTGCCAACCACACTCCCTAAAGTTATACCAAGAGCGATACCGAGTACACCACCAAGAAATGTGAGAATGATAGCTTCGATCAAAAACTGCAACAAGATAAATGTAGTTGTAGCTCCGACAGCCTTGCGTAAACCAATTTCTCTGGTTCTTTCAGTCACGGATACCAGCATGATATTCATGATGCCGATCCCGCCCACAAGTAGAGAAATTCCAGCAATGCCTGATAAAAGTGATGACATGATCCCGGTAATGCTGGCGACTGATGACAATAGATCTTCGGAGGTATTAATGCTGAAATCAGCGAGGCGCATTTCCTTGAGATTATGATTGGCGAGTAAACTGGTTTCGACATCAGCTTTGGCTTGTTTCACTGAGTTCTCATCTTTGGCTTCAATGATGAATGTATTGAATTTATCAGTATCAAATGTTTGCATTGCAGAAGTATAGGGAATAAAGACGGTCAAATTGGCATTACTGAAGCTATTTTCACTGGCCTTTTTTAAAACACCGATGATTGTATAATCAAAATTATTTATCGTTACAGTTTTATTGAGCACCTGATCACTTTGAAATAGTTGATTAGCAAGATCAATCCCAATTACAGCCACTTTATTTTTTTGGTCAAGATCATTCAGATCATAAAGCCGGCCATTACCGATTTCTAGATTGCGAATTGTGAAAATCATCACATTACTTCCTGTCACTGAAAATTTATAATCAGAATTGTAAATTCCAGAACCACTAACACCACCGGCTATATATTTGATATTGGGATTTTTCTGGGTATCGAGGAGTGTATTGTAATCGCTTAATGTCAAAGTAGATGAGCCACCTGTGACAGCATTACGTCCTTCGGGTGGTACTACTTTCCCGCCAGATTGTGTTTGTTGTGTGGTGGGTGGTCCAAATGAACCCTGCATGATAGTAATTGTTTTGGATCCCAGGGAAGAAATCTGATCAGAAATATTGGATTTTACTCCTTCAGTTAAAGAGACTAGGGCAATTACTGAAGCGATTCCAATAACGATTCCGAGTGTGGTCAGAAACGAGCGTACTTTATTGGCAAAAATTGCTTTGAATGATTGTTGAATAATATTATAAATTTTTTTCATGTTTTTTAAAATTAATTTAATTAATTATCTGACCGTCACGCAGGCGAATAATGCGATCAGCGTATTTGGCAATATCTTCTTCATGTGTAATTAAGACTATTGTTGCGCCATTTTGATTAATTTTTTTAAAGATTGCCATGATTTCTTGTGATCTTTTGGTATCGAGATTTCCTGTAGGTTCGTCTGCCATGATCACGGAAGGACTCATTACCAACGCTCTAGCTATGGCAACTCTCTGGATTTGTCCTCCGGAAAGCTCATTACTTTTATGAGAAATTCGATCTTCTAACCCTACTTCTTTGATGAGCTCCTTGGCTCGTGACTTGGAACCTTTAAGATCACCATAAAGTGTGGGGAGAATGACATTATCCAAGACAGTTGTACGTGGTAATAAATTGAACTGTTGAAAAACGAAGCCAATCTTTGTGTTTCGTACTTTAGCCTGTTTGTTACCACTGAGTTTGCTGACATCTTTGCCATCTAGATAATATTTACCTGATGTTGGTGTATCCAATAGACCCAGAATATGCATCAAGGTTGACTTGCCGGAGCCGGATGGACCCATAATGGCGACAAATTCACCTTGATTAATTTCTAAATTAATATTTGTGATTGCCTCTGTTAATTCTCCAGCAGTTTTATAGATTTTGGAAATATTTTCCAGTTTAATTACTTGGTTGGTTGGTTTCATGATTTTTGAGATTGAGAAATTAAATTAGTAGAAACTTTGGAGGTTAACTTGTGAAATTGTGCCAATTCTTGATCATCAAGAATCTCAAATACTTTAGACGACTTGTCGCAAATCATTTGTTCAAAATTGTTTTTTAACTTAATCGCCTTTTCTGAAATGAAAAGATTGATTATTCTACGATCTTTCAGGTCCTCTTTACGAACCAGGAGTTTATTTCTAACTAAATTATCAACCAACTGGGTGACTGCACTGCTGGAAATTCCTAGAAATTCTGATAGTTTTTTGATACTAATTCCAGAATTTTGTTCAATTAGCACCAGTAAAGGTATCTGGGCAGGAGTGAGAGTAGATTTAGTTTTATTGATTAAATGTAAGGGCATAAAATGCTTACGAGTTTGAGCAAGCAGATTGACAATTTCCTGTAATATAATTTTCCGATCAGACATTTTAAGTAAGTTACTAATTAATTAAGGAGCTTATGTATTTTAGCCTATGTTATAATTTAATGCAAATAAAACGGCAATTAAAAATTGATCCTGAAATATGTTCAGGAAAAAGATTAACGAGTTAAAAGGTTAATAAATTAACGGGTTAGAATATTAACGAGTTAACAGGGTTAGGGATTAATATTAAAAAATTAAAGAGATTAAAGTTTAAATTTTATACTATGATGCATCAGCAAGTTGTCGCAGCCTTACAGTGTTATGTAAAAAAGGGCGAAAAATATTTAATGTTACATCGTAGTCTAAACAAAAAGGTGATGCCGGATGTTTGGATGGCTCCAGGCGGTCATTTGGATGAAGGAGAAGGAGTGTTCAAGGCAGCCAGAAGAGAGATTCAGGAAGAAACAGGTTTAATGATCTCCAATATTCAGTTGAAAGCAATTGGTATTGGCAGGATTCGTGATATCAAGCAAACAATGTGCATTTATCTCCTTACTGCTGATTATCAGAGTGGAGAAGTTGTCCATGTGACCGAGCACGACGGAGAATTTATCTGGCTGGAAAAATCTGAAATTCTGAAATTACCCAACCTCCTTGCAGAACTTCACAATGTCCTAGATCATGTCTTCAGTGACAGTAAAAATACTATTTCCTATTATGCAGAATATGAAAAAGGTAATGAGATGAGTAAGTTTGAGTTGGAATAAAATCGGTGAGCGGTGTTCGGTGACCGGTGATCGGAAATTGGACAAATGATGTTTTGTTACTGGCATGATTACATTGGGTACCTCAAATTCCAGCTTTTTTGATTCTGTGAAAATATATAACCTGTTAACCCGTTAATCTGTTAATACTTAATATAAATTTAAATCTAAATCTAAATCCTGCTTCTTTACAGGCATGATTATGAAGGGTACCTCAAATTCTAACTTTTTTCCGATTTTGTGAAAATATTTAACTTGTTCAGAACTTAGCACTAATTCCGCTACTCCTGGAAATCGATGATCCAGATTGAAACCCGGATCAAAGGCACCAGAGCCACCATGGGGGACAAATTTTTCCGCATCAGCATTGGCTTCCAGTAATTGAAAATATGTTTCAGTACTTGGAATATCAACTCCAAAGCTTGTGGCTGGAGTCTCATAAATATTATGGGTAAGTGGTGCTCTTCCTAGAATATAGCCCCAGTTAGAAAATGGTATGGAAAAATCAGGCATCATACCATTGATTTTAATTATGGATTGGTTGTAGTGTTGCATTACGTTTGATAGTTCCTGCCAAGTGTTGATGAGTTTCTTATAATTTTGAATTACTTGATCTGATTTGAGATTAGTTCCAATCGCAAGATCAACTTCATGGTCAGGCTCGAGTATAAATAATCTGTCAATAGGTATTATCATTGGGAGAATTCCAAAATATTCTGTGCAAAAAGTATCAAATCTTTGACGAGAGCTTTTTACAATATAATCTGACATATTTGGATTTCTCTCATAAAATTCTTGTGCCCAGTTCGGAATGATAGAAGTATTATTTTGAAGCAGAGTTCTGGCGTATGGATGAGAGATCAATTCATGAGTTCTGGGAAATTGCTGATCACGCACTTGTCTTCCGATTTCGTTAGTATTTAAAATGAGTTTACTTCCGCCCCAGTTTTGAAGATTTAATTGCTCATTGGCAATAATCACTTCAACTCCAGCCTGAGCAAGACGGCTACGGACTGAAATTGTACCACGCTTTAAACCACGTCTGATGTTGGATGGTTTAACAAAGGTTGTAAGTGAAATATCAAGTGGAATTGATTCACCTGGATTCAGTCTGACCTGACGGGGAAATTGTTCAGCAATTGGTGTAAAAATCACAGAATTGGTTTGTTGTTCAGCTTTTTGTTCAAGCATTTTTATAACTTTAGGTATTTTGAATTATAGCATCAAATTTGCTTAATCCATTACTATAAGTTATAATTAATTTTTCTTTTCATTTAACCTCAACATGGTACGAATACAAACAAACAACTAGTTAGCGACTTGATAAAAGTTTGTTTTGGCGTACTGCAATTTTCACAAATTTTCCATTTTGTTACTGACTGGTTTTAGTTAAACTTTAATTTAGTCAGTTTCATCATGTTACAAAAAAAGAACCTACTACAGTTTCAAAATTTAAAATTAACGCTTGGACCAAAAATTATACTGGATGATGTTTCCGGAAGTATTAATTCTTGTGACCGGATAGGTCTCATCGGTGCTAATGGCTCAGGGAAGAGTAGCTTTCTCAAGCTTTTACTGGAAGATTTGAAAGCCGATCAGGGGACTATTTCAAAATCAGTTCGGATTGGATATCTCCCACAGATTGAGTTTGATGATTATCGAAGTAAGCTGCCTGTATGGCAATATCTGGCTCAGAATAATCCCGAATGGTGGCAAATATTGATCAGTCTCGAGCAAGTCTTTCAGTGGAAGCTGGATCCGGAACAGCCTGTGAATAGGCTAAGCGGAGGTGAGTTGCTTAAGCTGAAACTATGCTCAGTATTGGCTGCTGAGCCGGAGCTGATTTTTTTGGACGAGCCAACCAATCATTTGGATTTGAAAGCGATCAAACAATTGACAGCTTTATTAAAATCAGCACGATTTGCATACCTGGTGGTGAGCCATAATGTACAATTTCTGAATGATACGGTCGAACAAATCTGGCATTTGCAACAAGGTAAAATTATCACTTTTGGTGGCAATTACGATGCTTATCAGCAATTTCGACACAATCAAGAAATGTCCCGGTCCAGGAGGTATCTGGAGACAAAAAAAGAAATCAAAAATCTCCAGAAAGTAAAAGTAGCTGAGCACAAAAGAGCAGAGCGCTCCAAACAGTATGGTAAGGATATTGTAAAAACCCGGAAAACTGACCGTTTTGCCGAAGCTTACTTCAAAAATCGCTCAGAAAAAAAGGCAACTCAAAAGAAATTTTTGCTGGTGAGAAAAGAGGAAGGGTTGGAAGAGATTCTTATGGCTAATAAACCAGTAATATCACAGCGACATTTCCTGGAGCTAGATTATCAGCCAAAACGGGGGCTGATCATAAATATTGCGGGAGGTAAATTAGCATTCAATAAAAAAAATTCTCTTCTTTTAGATATAAATTTCTCACTTTATCATCAGGATCGTATCGCGATACTTGGTGATAACGGCTCTGGTAAGACCACATTCATCAAAGAGCTGGCGTATCAGAAGCGAAAATTTCTCCTGGGAGACGTCCAATACGGTAGCGAATATCAAACGCTTTATCTGGATCAGAAGTATGATTTGATCTCTCCTGATATATCAATTTATCAAAATCTATTTAAAACAAATTCGGAAATAAAATATGAAACTTTACGCAAAGCTTTGGGAAATCTGGGATTTAAAGAAGATTTTGATCTGGAGAAGCTTGCTGGAAGTCTCAGTGGCGGGGAAATTGCTCGTTTGTCGTTCGCCATAATTTCCCTTAAAGCAATTGATCTACTGATTCTTGATGAGCCTACTAATAACCTTGATCTGGAGACCATTACTGCCATCAAATCAGCGATAAATGCTTACAAAGGAGCGCTGATCGTAGTTTCGCATGACGAAAGGTTTTTAGAAGGGATTGGAATCCAGAAATACTTTCAAATTATGGAAAATCAATTAAGAAATTCTTAGTTGCAATAAATAAATTGTATTTACAATATAGTGATAGTTATAGTACAATTCCAGTAAATATTAATAAAAAATAATGAACACAGCTACTGTACAATTAAGAGTACCAACTAAATTAAAAATGCAATTTGAGGAAACAGTAAAGGCTGATGGACTTGATGTTTCGACAGTATTACGTTTGTTGATGAAAGAATACTCACTTGGTAAGATTGGGATAGGAGTGATTAGTAGGTACGATCAGGAAATCAATCAGGGAAAACAGGATCTATTAAATGGCAAGTATATTACTGCTAAGTCTAACCAGGAAATTGAAAATGTTTTAGACACCTTTGAAAATGAATAAATTTGAAATTAATTTCTGTTTTTAACATCGGCGGACACGAAGGCAAGACTAGTGTTTATAAATGATTACAAAAATTGTATTCTAAAATAAAATTAAATATTATTGTAAATTGTAATCTACCATTTGTTTACTTGGTATCCTTGAAAAAGTCTTGCAATGAGCTGGATTGGATAACATACATAATTCCGTCGACGATACTTCTATTTGTGGGAATTTCTACATTCAGATCGAATTTATTGGCAAGCATTGTGACATAAGTCAACCCAACGTATGCCATATCCATGAAATTTGGCCTGGATGGAAATAATTTTCTTCTTTCATCAATAGATAATGCAATGATTTTGTTGATCATTCTCTGGGTTTCATTTATATTTACCTGAATTTTTTCATCTTTAGTATAGAGGCATTCGTTAAATTTGAAGCCAGTTTCTCGATAAAAGTTAACTATCGAAGAAGAGCCATGGATAATTATCGATTTTCTTGAACCTGAAAAATCGATTACAGCTAATTGATCAGAGATGAAATTTTTTAGATCATTAAATTCGCTTGGCAGACAAGGATCGTGTTTAATGAATTTTTCAAATAATATGACAGCTCCGGTATTAAATGTGTAGATTTTCTTGAGATTTTGTCTGGTACCACAACAGATTTGTACTGATCCTCCACCAATATCAAATGTGATCAAAGGCGAGTCATAACTGGGTTTTAAATTTTGAGTTGCCGCTAACCAAAATAGTCTTGCTTCCTGGATTTGGGTGACAATATTAACATCGGTATGGATTATTTCCTCAATTTTTTTTGTTAAAACTGCTTTATTTGCTGCCTTTCGTAAAGCATCCGTAGCTACTATATAGGACGCAAAGACATTGTGTTCTCTTGTTATTGCTAAACATTTATTAAAAATATCTACAACCATGCTTATGGTTGTGTCATTAATATCGCCGGTGCTTCCGATGCCCTGTTTTAAGTTGGTATCATATTTTTGGAAAAAAACGGAATTGTATTTATCTCTATTCACTTCCATTATTTGAAGCTTTAACGCAGATGAGCCCAGATCAAATAACGCTATTTTACACTTTGGAGGTAAATGCATTGCTGAAGATTTAAATGTAATTATAAAACATTATTTCTGTTATATAGTTAAATTGCAATTTGCAATTTTCAAATTTCTTTTTTCAACCTCCTGTCTACCGACTACTGTCTACCGTCCTAAGAGTTTCCAGCGTTTTCGTCCAAAATCCACTTAGCATTGGTTTCATTTCTTCGATAGTGAACCAGCCGACAGCTTGCTGATCCTCAAGTGGTTTGGCTTCGCCGGAAAGGTAATCTGCCAGAAAAGAAAGTGAGATGACGTGATGACCACTGGAGCGGACAAATGATTTACTTGCGAAATATCTGAGATTTGTAATTTCAACTCCCACTTCTTCGCGGATTTCGCGTCTGATAGCTTCCTCGACAATTTCATCGCAAATTTCCATTTCCACTTTACCACCTGGTGCTGCCCAGAGACCAGCTGATTGGTCATCTTTACTTGACCTTTGGGCCAGGAGAAACTTGCCATTTTTCTTGATCCAGGCGTCGACGAAGACAACGTGCAGAGGAATTTCAGTGTGTGACATTGATTTATTTGTAAGGTAAATCATAGTATAGCAAATATGGGCAAGAACCGTATTTCGCATAACGCACTTGGCATTTCGAGGGAGGGAACAGAAACGAATCTAGTCCTGAAACAAGTTCAGGATCGAATCTCTGAGGAAAACGTGAATTGCTCCAAATTGCAATTTGCAAATTTCAAATTGCTCCTCTTATCCTCCAGTCTTCAGTCTACCGACTACTGTCCACAGTTCTGAGTGCTTTAATCAAGTTTTTATCAAGGGTGAGCAGCCGGGCATGATGCCTCTGACATAACGCTAAAATTAAACAATCATTGGCTTTAAGTTGTTTTTTAATAGACATCGGTAGATCAAGTATGAATTCAATGTCGGTTTCATTGTTTGGCAGGAATTTTTTGGTAATAGCTTTTATGCCCAGATAGAATTTTTTGCTAGCAGGATCGATTGCCAGTTCGCTGGCAACTATAAAAGGGATTCGGATTTCTTCATTTTCAGGAATATTAAAGAAATGATTTGTAGCCTTTTCATGATTACTATCATTAGGATCAAATAACGAACAGATAATATTTGTATCAATTATTGTCATTTTATTAAGACCTGACCCGATGTTGAAACTCTAAGCCACTTTCTTTCCTACCTTTAATATTAAGTTCTTTAATTAATTTTAATACTAACTCTTTACGAGAAGGGCTTGTTACTGCAGTATCTTTTTTAGATGCAAGTTTGAGATCGAAAATAGCTTTGGTAGGCTTTTGTTTATTGATCTGGATTGTTTTACCTTTTTCAGCTTCCTTTAGATAGTAGCCAACATTTTGCTGAAATTCGGTAGATGTGATTGTCATATTATCTATAATAAATGATAGATATAATAGTACGATAAAAATTGAAGGTGGTCAAGGGAAGATTACGCATTTCGCATAATGCATTTGGCATTTCGGAAGGAGTGAAAATCGAATGGCGTCCTGAAACAAGTTCAGGATCGTATCTCGGGCATTGATCCAAATTGCAATTTGCAAATTTCAAATTGCATTTACATTTTAGTAAGTATTGTTAGATTACTAGTTTCAAAATCGCCGTTATGCTTGGAAACGCAATCTGTTCCCAGGGAATAGCAGTCGGAGCAAAAAATTGGGTAGCAGTGATATCATCATGAGCAGGAATATTTGTTTCTGTAGTTGTGGCGGTATAAATTGCACCAATCGTATGATATCTTACAGCTTTGAATAAGTAATAATCAGCTGCAGAAGTTAAATATTTGATATTTGTGAGCGTTAATCCCAATTCCTCTTTAATTTCACGTTGAATTGACTCTTCCAGGGTTTCATCAAATTCTACAAAACCACCAGGCAAGTCCCAAAGACCTTTGGCAGGATCATCTTTACGTTTCACCAGCAGAATTTCTCCTTGGGCATTTTTTATCACAATAGCATTGGCAGCAGATGGCCCTAAATAATATTCCAGATGGCAATTAGTACAAGTGATTTTACGGGGATTTGGAGAATTTTTCTGATCAAGAGCAGCTTTGCAGCGTGGACAGAATTGAAAGATAGCATATGGTTCCATAAGTATTAAGTATCAAGTATAAAGTAGCAAGTATTAAGTATAAGGTATTAAGAGTATAAAATAAAATTTTGTGATTTTGGATTCTGGTAAACTGCAAGAGTTTAATAACTAAAATTAAAAGATTGATATTTTTTGAGAAATATTGTATTGGATTACATAGCTTATTTTTG
This sequence comes from bacterium, assembly GCA_037138855.1. Lineage (GTDB taxonomy): Bacteria > Patescibacteriota > Dojkabacteria > B142 > OLB20 > JBAXHO01. The sequence continues at coordinate 120 of JBAXHO010000049.1, read as the reverse complement.
AAAATTTTTCTATAATTAAATTAGGGGGCGGGACACGCAGTGTCCCCCGGGGTATAAGCTAGTAGAGCAGGATATAATAGTATGAAAATATTTTAATAATTTTTGTAATGAAATCTGGTT
>JBAXHO010000048.1:0-12806 GCA_037138855.1 bacterium | reverse complement strand
CACAATCTCGCGCTTTGCTCAAAACGTCTTCTCAATGGTGCCGAGGACAGGACTTGAACCTGCACAGGATTTCTCCCATTAGCTCCTAAGGCTAACGTGTCTACCATTTCACCACCTCGGCATTTATTAAATTTTCAAAAAAGAACTTTTTAATTATACCAGACTAAATAACAAAATGTCGTAAATATCTCTCGATAAGTTTAAAGCAATTACAGCCGGAAAACTTTGACAATCAAGCGCGATATTAGATCTTCACCTTTATTTTCCATTCTCAAACGTTCAATAATGATTAGGTCGAGCACTAATCCTGTGATACTAGCTACCACCATGGACAGTAACTTTAACCTTGGAAAAAGTAAGAAAACTGCCACCAATACAGTCGTAAAAGTAATAAATTTTAATAATTCATCCATTGATTGCTTCACACCTTCACGAATTACCAGTTTGACAACTTCGGCCGTACTAAAAACTTTATTTCGCTTTTCCAGATATTCAACTGCCAGACGAAAATTTCTAATTGCCATCATAATGATCCGAATCACATTACGAATAATTTCTACGCCAATTGCGAACATGACAAGTGTAATAGTGACCTTGAGATGACTATCTAGCGTGAAGCTACGAATCATCAAATTATAATCGGCCCAATGAGCATGTAATTCTACGTTCAGCTCTTTGGGTAAAAAGAAAATTTTCGTACTATCAAGTGTGATAAAGAAAACAAAAATCAATACTTCCAGAGCATCTTTGAAATGTTTAATAAATCGAATTTTCACCAACTGAAACCATTTTTTCTTTCGATGATCTGGTTTCTTAGGTTTATTAAAAATTCCAACAATAAAAGTAAGTACTGCTGTTAAAATGACTGTAAAAATTGCCAGATCATTATCTTTGCCGACAAATTTATATAAATACATTAATGCAATGTAAATCACTGCACATAAAAAATAAGAGAAAATTGGAGTAATTATATAGACCAATTCTTCTAAATATTTTTTGAATAAGATAAATGTTTCTTTGAGAAAATTCATCAGATCTAAAATTGTCAAAGAACCTTCCAGTAAAATATTGATCAGTCTTTCGGCTTCTTTTTTGAGACCTACCATTATCAATACTCCTAGTCCAATAAAAACAACGACAATACAAAAAATAATTACCCAAATAATATTGATCAATACTACAAATACACCTGGAGCAATAAATGCCAATAAAATCAAAACTGCCACAAAAGCTATAAAAGCTGTCAAACTGATGAAAATTAACTTTTTACAACCACCTTTTTTGGTTTTTGTTTTTTGCTGATTTGATTTTAAATTAGATTCGACTTTAGAAAAATCAATTGTTTTTTTTTCTTCTGTTGCCATTATTGCTTTAAAAATTTTTGAATATTTTGAATTATTAGTTGAAAATCATCTGTAAAATCAAATTGTTGTAAAGCATAATTACGACTTTTCCCAGTAAACCAAGTAATTTGCCGTTTCGCATATTGTAAATGTCCAAGAGTAATTGCTTTGATTAATTCTGCTTCTGTCAATTCCTGATGTAAATATTGTACTACATTCTGATAGCCAATGCCTCTTAGTAAGGGAGAATCCTGATAACCCATGGTAATCAATTGTTTTACTTCATCCACCCAACCCTCTTTGAGCATTTCCTCTACTCTTTTTTGAATTTTTTCGGCTAATTTTTCGCGGGCGAATTTGGGATACAAAAATAAATATGAAAAATTCATTGAAGATTTAGTTTTTACTAATTTTGGAAATTTTCCAGCTTCAATCAGTCTAATCAAACGCCTTGGATTGAAACGGTCACTCTCATTTAATACTGCTAGTTGACCAGTATCTTGCTGATATTTTTGCTGTAATTGTTCAACAGTCAATAATTCCAGTTGTTTTCGAAATACAAAATCAGGCTGCACTTGAGGTAATTGATAATTTTTGATAATCGCATCAAGATACAAGCCAGTACCACCAACGATTATCGGAAATTTGCCCTGATTCCAAAGATAATTGAGAAGCGCTTTTACTAATATTTGATAATCATTAAGTGAAAAATACTGATCTGGATCAACTAGATCAAAAAGCCAACCCAGTACAGCAGAATCAGCCAATTCAAAACATTGTAGTAATTGTTTGCCAACTAATAATGTTTCTTTGGTCGGAGTGATCTGGCCTTTATCAGTACCAATATTCATAAAACGATATATCTGACGAGAATCAGCATTAATAATTACGCCATTAAAATCTTTAGCAAGTTTTTTCGCCAGACCAGTTTTACCCGTAGCAGTGGGTCCACCAATCACGAGTAATTTGGGTAATGGCTCAGACATAAAAGCAATATTAAGAAGACTGTATTATACAACCCATCCTACTTGCCAAGCAACTTGCGAACTGCGTCTTGATCGCTCCAGGGGAACTCTTGTTCCTCAGTTCCAAAAGAAAGACTACGTTCGTGGCCTTTACCAGTCAAATCCACAATATCCTCAGGCCGGGCAATTTTCAAAGCGAAATCAATAGCATCAGCACGGCTTTGAATACTATCTTCATCAAAAGCAAAAAATGGTTTTTCCTGATTATATAAAGTCTTTACAATTTGTTCTTGAAGTAAAGGCACATTGGCTGCTAAATATTCCTGATGGTTTTTCCAGCGTTTCAATAATACTGCGTGTTTTGTCTTAGCGTAAGTGAAAATCTCATCATTAATTGACTGGAGAGTTTCATCCCGCGGATCCTCGGCAGTGAGAATTGTAATATCACTTAATTCAGCTGAGATAGCACCCATTGCCCGCCTTCCTTTATCACGTTTGCCGGCACAGCCAAAAAGTGTGATCACACGACTTCGTTTGGATTTTATCGAAATAATTGCCTGTAATGCTGCTGTCAATGCTTGCGGAGTATGAGCAAAATCGACTATTACAGTAGGTGATTTGGACATTACTTGCATCCTACCAAGCGGGGAAGGAAAAGTTTTCAAAGCTAAAGCAATTTCCGATAATTTTAAAAACTTATTTGTGATATCAATGGCAGCTAATACATTTTCTAAATTGTAAGCACCAATTAACGAGACGAAAAATTTTTGACCATTATAATCAAAACTTATTCCATTCAAGTCTGCTGCAATATTCTGAGCTTGTTCCTTACTAAACCATTTGATTTGAAAGCGTTGTTGCTTATTTTTCAAGCGTTTTTGTAACCAGTTAACACTTTTTTCATGATCAAGATTAAGTACCAATAAACCATCTTTGACAATTTTTTTGGTTAAAGCAAATTTTGCCCGGGCATAATTTTCCCAATTGCCATGAAAATCTAAATGATCATAGCCAATATTGGTAATCACTGCCGCCATAAACTGCAATCCCCAAAGCCGGTTTTGCTGTAGGCCATTGGAAGTAGCCTCAATCACAGCATATTCAATTCCCTCGTCTACTATTTGTCTTAAATATTTGGGCACCATCCAAGGATCGGGAGTAGTGACATGAAGTCCTGTATCAATTTCTTTTTCCGCAATTTTGGCAGTGACAGTGGATAAAAAAGCAGTCTTATGACCGGAATTTTGTAAAATATGATAAATCAAAGACGTCGTGGTTGTTTTACCATCAGTTCCAGTGACTGCAATTAATTTTAGTTGCCTGCCTGGAAAACGATATTTCAGATTAGCTAAAATTGATTGAACCAGATGAAGCTGGTTTTTAATTCTCTGGAACAGATGATCTTGAGTCATTTTTGATTAGTTTTGAGCGAAATAATATCTGCTATTTTTTTACGAATTCTGTGTAATCTTGTCCCAATATTTGTTTCTGTCATACCGGTAATATCGGCAATGTCTTTATTGGATAATCCTTCAAAAAATTTATAATAAATCAAATACTGATCATTACTACCTAATTCCCGAAGCGCATCATACAATGCCTTTTCTTCATCATCAGCCATCATCTCTACTTCTACATTGGGAGCAGATGAGACGACGAAATTGGCGACATCTTCGATAGATACATTATTTTTTGTGGAATTATTTTTTCGATAATAATCAATAATGCGGTTACGGGCAATTTTAAAAATCCAAGCAGATACAGTGATTCCCTGCCATTGAAAATCATGAATCGATTTTAAAATTTTTTCAAATATGTCGCTTGTCAGATCTTCTGCTACTTCTTTGGAAGTAACTCTTTTTAAAACAAAATCAAAAACCTTAGGCTGATAAACAGCAAAAAGCTTTGAAAAATCATTACCATTAAGCTTTTCCTTTTGAAAAAGCAGTTTTTGTTCATCTGTTGTTAGTTCTTCTATGGCTTCATTTTTAATAAGAAATTCGACTTAATTCTTTTAATTACTTCATTTGGTAATTCAAATTTTACGCTAGAAAAGACAATTTCTTCAAGGAGCATTTTTTTCTTTAATGCTAAAGTCGCCACTGCTCCGATAATATCTCTTGTGAATTCAGGCATTTTTTGCATCGGCAAAATAATTTTTTCTTTTTTATAAGTTAATTCCAGCTTATCTGCTAAATTATGAACTGTTAAAAAATTATTTTTTTCAATTCCATAAGTGACAGAATTCATTTTAGATAATAGATTGTGCAAATGAGGTGAAATTTTTTCAGGATTATAAATTATCAAGCCCGAATTATTCTGCGTGATTTTAATTAATTCATCAGTTAAAGAAGAATTTCGATTTTCCTGATTTAATATAATGAGATAATCAGGTTTGATAAATGAAGACCAGTATTTAGCAGTCGACTCCAAAGAAGAATTGGCAGTTAAAATTAAAATATGAGGGTTGGATTTTCCAAAAATAAGATAACCAATTGCTTTAATTAATAACCTTGACCATTCTAAAAAACTTCTTTGTTTATCTTTATAACCCAAAATCGCTAAAGGTAAACAAAGATCCCAATTAATATTTTTTATATTTCTCCGTACTTTAAATTTTTCACTCAATACAGAATAAGTAAGCTCACTTGCTAATCTGGTACCGAACCATCCTGATACCACAATAATTTCAATTTTATGTTTTTTTAGCGCTAATTGTGAAAGAAATTTCAAAATTTGCTGTAAAAATTTGCGAAAAATTTGCATTTGTTTTAATAAAAAATGTATTCCGTAATAACGGAATAACTTAATTTGATTACAAAATGATCAACTATTAACTCTTGATATTCGAAATTTAAACTTTTGCACTATTTTATTTCTTCAATTTTTGCACCTAACCCACTATATTTAGCAACCAAATCCGGATAACGCCTGCTCAATGCTTCACTGCGGTCTTCCAAAATCGTCTCACCTTCAGCTGCTAAAGCTGCCAAAAATAATGCCATACTAGCCTGAATTATATTTGGAGCAAATAACCGGGCACCTTTATAATTTGTCGGACCAAAAGTAATCAGTCTAAAAGGATCGGCCATGATAACTTTGGCCTTCAACTTCACCAATTCTTCGATCCAAAACATCCCATATTCCTGAAAAGAATTATTTAATATTAAACTACCCTTGGCCTTTAATGCTGTAACAATAATAATTTGAATCAAATCCTGCGGTAATCCCGGCCAAGGTAAGGCAAAAATCTCCAAAATATCACCCCGTGTTGTCAATTGACATTCCAATTCCTGATTAGCTGGAACAAAGATATCAGTGTTATTAATAGTTTGTGTCCTGATACCAATTTTCTCAAATACCTGCAAAATCATCTGCATTTGATCAGGAATCGCATTTTTAATCGTAATTTCACCTTTGGTAAGTGCTGCTGCTGCAATATATGCAGCAATATCCAGATGATCAGGAATAACTTTCCAGGTAACGCCATGCAATTTTTCCACTCCTTGAACAATTACCCGATTAGTACCAATTCCTTCAATTTGTGCACCCATCGCCACCAGCATATTACAAAGATCCTGAGTATGTGGCTCAGCAGCGGCATTATAAATTTCAGTCGTACCAGGAGTAAGTGAGGCCAGCATAATTAAATTTTCAGTACCAGTAACGCTGGGAAACCAGGACCAAATCTTCTTTCCTTGCAGTTTCTTTGCTTCCAGATAGTAACCTTTTTCCCTTTTATAAGTGGCACCGAGTTGGACCATATTTTCGATAAATGCATCCAAGGGTCTAGTACCAAGCTTACAACCGCCAGGAATAGGCATATAGGCTTTACCAAAACGATGTAAGAGAGGTGCCATGAACATGACACTTGCTTTGGCTTTTTGAGAAAGTTCCGGGTCGATTTCAAAAGTATTGAGATTTTGTGCAATAATTTCTATAGAAGTTCCATTTTCATGATAAATTACTTCTCCACCCAATTGTTTAACAATTTTTAACATCAATCTGACATCTGTACTCATTGGCACATTATGGATGATCACCGGTTCATCGGTTAATAATGCAGCTGGTATTAATTTTAAAATTGAATTTTTATTGGGCACAGGTGCTACTATTCCTTTTAATGGTATTCCACCAATGATTTTAAATGCAGACATAAAATATTATTAATGAATAGAATTAATTACTAAATAACGAATAAATATAAATTTTATTACTATTTTTCATAGACAGGTACTCCCAGATAATCCTTGATTTCATTAAATGTATCCAGCCAGACAAATCTGGCATTCATTGTCGAAAGAAAGCCTACCTGTGGCTCTTCCAGTTTGATTAATAAAATAAATTTTCGTTCCGGAGAAGCATCAAATCCAACATAAGTAGCATTTATTTCACTTGAATATCCGGGACGGTCTTTATATGGCACCAAAGCAGTTCCAGACTTCATGGCAATATAATATTTACTCATACTTTTATAACGTGGTTCTACCAGACTTTTTCGATAAACTTCGTGCATAATATCAATCATTTTTTGTGATGTCTCAGGAGTAATCACTTCCGCTACCTTTCTAGGATTAAATTTCGTGGTTTCTTCTCCTTTACTGGTGATTTGAGAAACTACATATGGCTGCATTCTTTGTCCATCATTAGCAACTGCAGCTACACCTACAATTGCTTGCAGTGGTGTAATCTGATAACCATGACCATAAGAATAAACTGCCTGGTCAGCATAATTCCATTGATCAGAAGGGATCAAAGTACCGGTAGACTCACCAGCAATATCAATTCCAGTAAGCTTACCAGCTCCAAAACGATCAAGATATGTATAAAATTCCTGATAAGTCATAGTCATTGCAATATGCCGGAAAGCAATATTATCTGAATTGACCAAACCATCAATGATATTAATGGACTTTAAATACGGCTTTTTATCCCAGGTACAAATACAATCCACTTTGGGATTACTTTCAAAATTTTTACAATTATCACCGGGATCAGGATTGGGATTGATGACTTCACAACCCTGATGACCTGAAGGAAGAATGACTGTTTGGGGCTGGACTTTACCAAGATCAAGTGCAGCCGAAAGCGTAAAAACCTTCGCTACTGAACCGATCTCATAAGGTACTGTAATTGCTAAATTACTAAAAACATCGCCATTTTTTTCCGCAGCATAATTATTGGGATCATAATCAGGTACATTGGCAATAGCCATAATTTCTCCAGTTTTCGGATTCATTAATATGGCAGAACCTGATTTAGCTTGAAATCTTTCCACACCTTCCTGGAGTTTGGCAGCAATTTTTTCCTGTAAAATCTTATCAATTGTAGTATATAAAGTGACACCTTCTTTTGCTTGTAATTGAGTTTGACTATTTAATGTAATTGGGTTTCCAAAGCTATCATATTCACCAGTTTCAAACCCTTCAAAAGGTTTGAGACTTCCATCCCAGTATTGCTCAAGTCCACCTATTCCCTTTGGTTCTGACTTCTGGTTCAACCCCAAAAATCCTACTACATGACTAGCAAGATTGTTTTCAGGATAATTACGTTTATTTACATATTGCAATTGAAAACCTTGTAAATAATTTTCAGAATTTTTATCTTTTTTTAAATTTAATAAAGTATTACGTTGCTCTACAGAAATTTTATCACCGATTTTGATCCATTGGCTGATTCCGGATAATTGCTCAGAAAGTTTGGCAGAATCCACACCAATTGCAGTAGAAACTTTAGTCAAAAATTCTTCTCTTGTTTGAGTACCATTATCTTCTGCTGATTGAAGTTCTTGTAACCAAACAAAAACATCAAATCTAGGCTCACTATATGCCAAAGTAGAGCCATCTTTAGCTTTGATACTGCCTCTTACCGAAGGAATTTTAATTTCGCGATAACGCTCATTGGCAATAGCAATAAACTGTTCTTTATTAAAAACCTGCCAATTGATCTGAGTTAAAAAGGCCAGAATAAAAAAGAATGCAAAAGTAATTGAAATAAACGTGATCTTTTTTTGATGAAATTTTTTATATGAAACCATATGACTATTCCAAATTTACTCGAATGAATATAGTATTTTTACTTCAAAAATCAAAGGCAAAATTAGAAAAAAAACAACGCGTTTTTACCATTAACCCTTATTTCATGGCATTGACTTGCATCAGTTCCGGATCAATATATTCTACACTTACCTGGGACATTTTCAAGCTACTTACTGTTTCCTGAATTAGATTCGAAGATTGTAATTGCATTATTTGTGCTCTTTTAATTTCATTTTCAATTTTTAATTCAGACTGTTGTAGCCTTAAGGCACTTACTTTTTCTCCTTGTGTACCAACTGTTGTCAGTACATATAGCTGAAAAACAATAAAAATTATCAATATTGTAAATAAAACTTTTAAAAGAATATTTCCCTGAAAAATATTAAAGATTTGTAATTTTGATTTTATTAGATTTATCATATTTTTTTTATAGCTCTAAGTTTGGCGCTGCGAGAGCGATTATTTTCACTAATCTCAGCGTTACTTGGTTTAATTAAACTAGCAAGTTTCGCCCCTTGATTGGTACGTAATTTTTTTGTAAAAAATTGTTTTACAATCCGATCTTCACCGGAATGAAAACTGATTACAGCTAGTTTTCCGCCAGAGCCAAGGTTTCGAAACGCAAGGGGCAGAAACGTGCGTAGCGAACCTAATTCATCATTCACTGCGATACGTAGCGCTTGGAAAGCCTTGGCTTCTGGGTGCTTGTTTGCTCCTTTTCGAAAATAAAAAGGAACAACTTGCTTGATAATTTCGCTTAAATCATTGGTGGTTTTAAAGGGCTTTGTTTTTCTAACTGCAATAATTTTTCTAGCTAATTGTTTACTAAAAGAAAAATCTCCCAAACTTGAAAATAAAGTTGTTAATTCTTTTTCATAAAGAGCATTTAGTAAATCTGCAGCTGTAATCTGTAAGTTTTTATCCAACCGCATATCCAAAACCTGATCATTCAAAAAACTCAATCCAAAATCTTCAGCTTCTAATTGATCACTGGAAAATCCTAAATCAGCATAAATTGCATTCACATTAGAAATTTCCAGTTCTTTTAAAATCTTCTGAATAAACTTGAAATTCGACTGCACTAAATCAATTCGTAATTTCTTTATTTTAAGTTGCCAATGTTGTTCTGTAATTTGAGTGAATTTTACTTTTAGCTTTGCTTCCATTTCAGTTCGAAAACGATTGATTGCTATCTGATCAAAATCAATTGCTATCAAGGTACCCTGATTATGCATTTCATTGAGTAATTTCAGAGCATGACCACCACCGCCCAAAGTTGCATCTACTACAAGATCTCCTGGCTGAATTTCCAGAAGTGTAATAATTTCTTGTAAAAGAACTGGTTTGTGTTTACTTTTCATTTGTTTTTAGCAATTTTTCTGCAATATCTGCAGCATTTTGTTGTAAATAAGCCAATTTTTTCTTCCAGGATTCCTGACTCCAGATTTCTACCCATTCACTTATTCCGAGAAATGTCGCTTCAGTTTTTATTTGAGCATAAATACGCAAACTTTCCGGCAAAACAAATCGTCCCTGTTTATCCAAATCAATATCCTCTGCCCCTCCGATAATAAAGCGATAAGTATCTCGGACCGAAAGATTCAAAATTGGTTCAATTGTAATGAGCTTAATTAATTTTTCCCATCTCATTTCATCCAATAAAATCAAACAGCCTTCATAACCTCGAGAAATTACATACTTGCCTTTCAACTCTTTTCTAATTTCTGCTGGTAATGCCAAACGGTTTTTATCTGTTAATTTGACATTAAATTCTCCTTTTAACATAGGTGGTGTCATCTGGTGAAATTATGTAGTTTTTGGGGCAGTCCTCAGCACTTTGGCTCCAGGACGGGGTGATTTTTTGAGTAAAAGTAGTTAATAGTACAATTTTATTTTAGATTCACCATCTTTCACCACCTAACACCACTATAAAGAAAAAGACGCAACAATGCAAGCCTCTGGAGAGGAAAATCAACAAAAAGAGATAGAGCGAGAACGCTTTATTAATTTGGCTTAAGGAGAATTGTAGATGTGGATAAAATTATTATTTTATTTTATTTTGTTTTATTTAAAGATCATAAAATGTGTTTTATTGAAGAATATTTTCAAAATTTGTCGTAATGCCTCTGAATCTCAATGCTTAAGCATTTAGCAAAATTCAAAACATTTGTATGAGTTTCTAATTTTTATGAAAAATCTGATTTGTCAGCTGTTCAATTTTTAAAACGAACGCTTTAACAACGAAAGATGCTGCAGTTGTACCCAACAACGTCATTACTTCATTACCTACTAAATTTTTACATGGATCCGATTGTAAACATTGCGGTGTATACAACAATAATACCTGTTGGGTTTGAGGTATGATAAAAACTGCAGCTAACGTTAGTCCTGTAGCTAAAGCTATTACTGTGCTTAAAATTCCCCCATTTTTTAAAGATATAGATTCAACATCCATATTATCTGTCTCTGGTGCTAGTGCCATTGTTTTATTGATCAAAATTACCTTAACGAATAAAGGTATACCTATTTACGAAAAATATATAATTTTACAAAATAGGGAGCCATTCCTGCCTCCCTATTTGATATTAACTTTACCTTTTTAAAACATCACTGGCTCAATTAATTTTACCAAATCCTTACTCTGCATAACAATCGAATCTGTAAGACTACCACGATTGAAAGCCACCCGTGGTTCTTTTTCGATATCTTTGGAAAAATAGGTCTTTAAACCTAAAAGATTGCCAAATGGTGGTACACTGCCTACTACCAAACCAAACTTTGCTTTAATTACTTCCGGTTTTTCAAATTCAAATTTTTCACCTTCCAGTTCAGCAATCTTTTTCAGATCTACTCTTTGATTCGCTGGGACATTGACCATGATATTTTTACCGGTAGTTTTTCCTTTGAGAATCATCGCTTTCACTCCTTCGGAAAGTTTTGAATTTCTTACTCGTGCTGAATCTTCGCTAGTCGGAGTCGCCTCGTGATGCAATTCCTGAAATTCCATCCCACTCGCCTGAAGTCGCTTCACGATTTCTTCACCAATGCTGTTACCCAAAAATACCTTGGCTGCCAAAGGAACTGACGCAACTCGTTTAGTATCTGACGGAAATGTAGTCGCCTCACGCACGTTTTCAAGCTGTAAAAGCTGCATGGTAAAGCGTTCCATTCCCATACCAAAGCCACCATGCTTCGGCATACCGTATTTAAAAATCATCAGATAATCAGTGAAATTTGCCGGATTCAAACCTTTACGTTTCAAAGACTCTACTAGCTCATCATGATCATTGATTCTTTGACCGCCGGATGTAATTTCTGCTTCACCAGCTAAAAGATCGAAATAATCAGCAACTTCCGGATTTTTTTCATTTGGCTTGGCATAGAAAGCAACTTTTTGGGTCGGAAAATGTGGAATGAATATAAAGTCTGTACCAAATTTTTCCCGGGCATATTGACAAAGCTCTTTTTCGGCTGCTGGAGATAAATCGATTTCCTTTCGTTCATCCAAACCAGTTCGTTCAAAATAAATTTGCTGGGCATCGTGAAAAGGTATTCTTGGAAAAGCTACATCTTCTGGGGCATTGAGAATTTTACCATCCAACAGTGCTACTTCTTTGGCACATTCAGTTTTGACAGTCTTAACCATATATTTGACAACTTTCTCCAGCATATCCATCACTTCTTCAAAACTGTTAATAAAAGCCATTTCAAATTCAAATTGCGTGGCTTCGGTAATGTGTCTTCGGGTATTGGATTTTTCAGCGCGAAAACATTTCATCAAAGCAAAAACTCTTTCATATGCTCCGACCATAATTTGTTTATATAATTGAGCACTTTGCGAAAGCATGGCTTCATTATCAAAATATTTCACTTTAAATAATTCAGAACCACCCTCTGACGAGGCACCAATAATATTGGGTCCAAAAAATTCGACAAAATCTTCTTTGGTCAAGATTTCCCGGTAAGCTTTTACCAAGGTTGCCTGTATTTTGAACACTGCCTGAATTCTTCTGTTTCGTAAACTCAACGGACGATAATCCAGAATTGTTTCCAAATTAGCATGAATTTCATTTTTATTCACTTCAATCGGCCAAAGTTCGTGCACAGGGTTGGTGATTTTCAATTGGACATTAGTAATCTCTACACCCAACTCAGCCTGTTTCGCCTCTTTGACGATACCGCTCGCTTCGATCACAGAACCCGGCTGTAAATCTTTCACCAGATTAATCTGTTCTTTCGTTTCCAAAACTAATTGAGCGATGCCACCCCGATCTCGCAATAACAAAAAGGCGATCTTACCTAAAATTCTAACATTGTGCAGCCAGCCAGCCATAAAAACAGTTTCGCCGATATGGCCTGGTAATGTATTGGAAATGGTACGTTGCATAGTTTAATTTTAAAAGATAAGAGATAAGAGATATTAGTTAAGAGTTAAGAGTTATGAGCTATGAGTTATGAGT
>JBAXHO010000047.1:0-13284 GCA_037138855.1 bacterium | reverse complement strand
AAAAATCAAAGGCAAAATTAGAAAAAAAACAACGCGTTTTTACCATTAACCCATGCATTTGATATTGTTCAGTCTTTTACCACTTTTCTGTTTCTCTTAAGAAGTCGTCTAGGTGAAACTGCCTGTATTCATACTGCAGCAGGTAGTAATGGTGTAGAACAACTTGGACACTTTGAAGGTCATTCGAAAAGCACATTTATTTCTGCTTTAACAAATTTTCTTTCAACTATTTGTCAAGATACCCCTGCAACGTAACCAATCATCACATATTCAAAATTTTGAAATACCGCACCAATAATTGTTTTACCTAGATTCCCTTATTTCTATATTCTTATCTTCTAACTATTATCTCTTAACTTCTAACTTTTTTCATTTCACTCCAAATTCCATTTTCAATACAGCACTCCCGAAATGCGATATACAAAATGCGAACTACGTTTCCCATTTCCCCACCATTTTCCTTGCATTACCATGCCTATTTCATGATAATATCAAATAAATAATTATTAATAATAGTTGTCCAAATATTTTTGGACACTACGGACATTCATTTTTACTTGATACATGATACTTGATACTTGATACTTTACTTTAATTTTATTTTTTATTCTTTCCTTTCATGTTTACCGCGCCCAAATATCAACTGCGTAAGAAGTTTTTCAAGCTAGTTGGTGCTGACTTCGACATTTACAATGAAGATGGCACTTTAGCAGCTTTCTGTCACCAGCAGGGTTTTAAGCTGAAAGAGGCTTTGACTTGCTACTCTGACCAGGCTAAAACTGATGCTTTATTCACAATTCAAGCTCGTAATATTCTCGATTTTGGAGCCACTTATGACGTGACTGATGCCAAAACCGGAGAAGTGGTAGGTTCACTCCGTAGAAAAGGTTTGAAATCCATGCTGCAGGATGAATGGATGATTCTTAATAATAAAGAAGAACAAATAGGCATTGTCAAAGAAGATAGTTTGGCATTAGCATTAGTGAGAAGAATGCTTACCAACCTCGTGCCACAAAATTATGATGGCTTTATCGGTGATCAATATGTCGCTGATTTCAAACAAAATTTCAATCCTTTTGTTTATAAATTGAACATCGACTTTTCCAAAGACACACAAGGTCTTCTCGATCGTCGTTTAGGTCTAGCTGCAGCAATCTTACTCGCTGCCATTGAAGGCAAACAGAAATAATGTGTATGGGCGTATTGCAATACGCCCTTTTGTATGTCACATGGGGCGTATTTCCATACGACCTTTTGTATGTTACGGGAGTGTATGGCAATACACCTCTGCAATATTTTCATGCTTGCCTTTTTTACAGGTCATGCTTCATAATATGAATTGTTAAATATTTTAATTTATCATTAATAATTTATAATTTTTATTTTTTTATCATGGCTAATCTCCCAACTAAAACTCCTCCAGAAGATAATCTTGACATAATTAATCTGGAGCCATATTTAATTCCAGCAGCTATTCTCTTCTCTGGAATTCTGATTTCCATCTCAGTGATCTTTGCCTTTAGTCACATCACGATTGGCAGTGGCAATTCCAATAATACTACCACCACTACTACCCCATCTGCTGCAACATTCAACGCAGCTCAAGTAGTTACTAAAGATGATCCCTATCTTGGTGACAAATCCAAAGCCAAAATCGCTATTGTCGAATTCAGCGATTTCGAATGTCCTTTCTGTAAAAACTTTCATTCAGCAACCTTTGAACAGATCATCAGCGATTATGTAGATACTGATAAAGCCATTTTTGCCTACCGGAATTATCCTTTGAGCTTTCATGAGCCTGTAGCATCTCTCGCAGCCAATGCTGCAGAATGTGTCGCTAGTCAAAAAGGTAATGCTGCTTTCTTCACATTTGCCCAAAATTATTACAATAAAACTCAAGCAAATGGCCAAGGTCTACCATCAGGTACGACCATTGAAGATCTTGCCAAAGATGCCGGTATTACTGATCTAACTGAATATACAAAATGTTATACAGAAGCACGCTTCCAATCAGATATCGAACTAGATACGACTGAAGGTACAGCAGCTGGTGTCCAGGTTACGCCTGGCTTCATTATCGGTACCTACAAATCAGATGGCTCTGTCGATGGTGTCCTTGTACCAGGTGCAATAACATTTGCCGATTTTCAGAAGGTGATTGAAGAACAGTTGGGGAGATAAAATCGTAGGGGCGTATTGCAATACGCTCAGATATCATGTAGTGAACAAAAAATTTTGTTTTGATTGAAATGAATTAAAAAACTCCAGCAAGATGCTGGAGTTTTTTTTTGATATTATCCTTTAAATTTTCAAAATTTTACTCTACTTTGACAATGTATAATTTTTCACTAGATAGAGGAAAATCCAATCCAAATAAATTACTACCTTTTCTAATTACCGGATTATCAAGTTTATTATTGTATGTACTAATGAAGCTACAATTACTATGTAAAGTCGAACATTCATTAAGAAAAGAATATGCTGTGTATTGTTTTGCTGATATACTAGATTCAGGTATTGTAAAAATATTCCAACCTGTTGCAAGAGACAATGCATAATCATCAAACACTTTTGTTTGATTTATAAAATTAACTGTTTGGTTAGACTCACTACGAACGAAAATCCCGGAATCTTTTTCTACTGGTAAACTTGCTCCAAACAAACTTAGAGTATTATTATCATTTTTCAAAGCCTGAATCTTCCATTCACCATTGTCATAATAAGCAAGTGAGGTATCTTTAGTATTTGCTTGAAATAAAGATAAGATATCCTCACTGGATTTAAAGAAGGAACTGGAATAATTTAAAGGTATTAAATTCCAACCAGGATTTATTGTGACTACTTCAAGTTTAGTTCCCTGAAAACCGGGAAAGAGTTTAAATGTTGATTCACCTTCATCAAAAATTTTATTACTATTTGTATCATTAAATAAATCTAACGATTTGATACCCTCCTCGGTAATAATAACCTGATTCTGTTGGAGATTATATACCCCAGTATTTAATGAAAATACATCCGGATTATTTGATTTCATGTCCCAATCAGAATTAATATTGGTAGCAGTAGTAGAATTAAAACCAATGATTTTTTCTTGTGGATTTAGAGTACAACCTGATTTAGAATATTTTTCTCTCAAACATTGAGTTTTATTATCCTGATTAACTTCTAAATTACATGTTGTTAAATCACATTCCGGAGTAAGCTTTCGCATTTCCAGGTTAAATCCAGTACCACTAATTTTACCTGTACTACCGGAAAGCCCAATTACTGAACCAGCATTTATACAATCACCTTCAGCCACATAAATTTCTTTTAAGTTAGTATAAATAATATTAAATGAACCATTATTAATAATCAGTATATTGCCATACTCTTTTGGAAAAAGCTGATCATGAGAACTTAATGCTAATTTTTGCCATTGTTCCCAGGTTGTAGTATTTTTGATATTTCTTTGATAAATCACAGTTCCGCTAGAAACAGATTTTACGTTAGTACTCTCTGGTACTTCAATCTGGATTGTAGGATATTTATTATCTTGCCAATTATACTTAACTTTAGCTCCTTCAACAGGTAGCACTAGCTGATCCGAGAGCTTACATTCGCTAGGGAAATTATCATCATTAAAAATACTATTTGATGTTAAAATACCCCGTAAATCCACATCAAAAGTCAATGAATTCAGATCAATCTTGAAAACATTTTTTGGTTCCTGAGGAATACCATTAATTATCAAATAGGCATAAGCATTTATTGAGTTTTCCAACCCAAATGAAGAAAGATTGAAATTAACAGGTATTCTACAATAGGCATCACTTTCATTACAATCCGATGGTATCAAATCAATGATTTGAATTGGAATATATGACATCAACCCGGAATTTAAGCTAGAGGGAAACTCCAAAGCTATTTTTACATCATAACTAGAGAAATTTTTAATATTTTGGGGGTTAAAAACGACTGCACCCAAACTACTGGAAAATTTATTATATGATGCTTGACCTATAGAGCAACTAGGATATGTACCAGGACCTCTATACCATTCCATTCCTTTACAAGTAATATCATCTGAGATTTTCCCACCAGTTACTATTTTAGTAACAAGATTAGACGCTAATTCAGAATTACCCTTAGCAAAAGCTAACAAATCAGTACTTTTTATTTCGTTACGAATCGGATTGATAATTGCTGCAGCATCTCTCGTAGTACCATCTTTACCTACAAACTTATTTCCACTACCCATACAATTTGCTGGATAAAAATAATCTTCTCCAATCGTTGCTCTCAGTTCTCTCCTAGCTACTGGTTCCAAAGTTTTCATATTTTTATGCATCAACTCATGAAAAAGAAGTTTTTCAGTAACTATGTTTTTTAAAGCATTCGCACAACAAATTTTTCCTGATTGACTTGAATCACAAATATCTGTTCTACCAGCACATGTTGCTTCAAAAGAGAAAGTAGGTAAAACAGATAATCCAAACTTATTACCTATTGATTTGATTGCTTGATTCCCCTGAAAATCATTAGCTATCTGTTTACAAGGTCCAGGATCAATAAACTGTCCCTGATCATTACAATCATTGAAGCTTTTTTCCTGAGTTAGATTTACGTCCATATTTATTTCTTTTGTACCGTCTGGAAAAAGATTAAAAGCCACTTCAATGGTTTTATTTTGGTAACAAGCTAAATCTCCATTATTCACCATGAGTGTCATTGTTGGATTATTTGATTTTAATAAACTTGGTAATACAATTCTTTGAGAACAACTTGTAGAATTTGAGGTACAATTACCATTTTTTAAAGGAGTCGTTATTGCAGTTGTAACAGTAGTTCCATCACTATTCTTTTTAATATAATTGACTTTAAAATTATAATTAGTTGTATTAAAATATTTTTTTTGTGAAGCATCATAAATCATATTTAAATTTAATTGAACTGTATCTGACATATCTGGAGTTGGTGTTATAGTGGTAGTGACCTGAACCTTATTATCACAATTTACAAAATTAACATCATTCAGTAAATCTACCATTTTCACAATTTTATTAGAGGGAGAATTTGGATCAGAAACAATATTAATTGGAACATTAGAAAAACAACCTAATAATGTATCATTTTTGTACAAACTAATTTTCATTTGCGGATTAATGTATGCATTAGTTAAACTTGCTAATTTAGTACATACTGATGAAGAACTATAACAAGGTTGAGCAGTTCCAGTTTCTTTCATATTTGAAACATGCACAGCTTGAATTGTATTATTTTGAGTATCTTTTGTATTGTATGTTACTCTCAAATTATATGTTGCTGTATCAAAATCTTTTTTAGTACGTGGATCATATGAATAAACAATATCTACATTGTAAAGTTTATTATCTGGAACCGAAGTTAAAGTTGGTGTTGGTGTCCCACATCCAGCAATATCACATATAGTAGGTAGAGGTGTATTAGTTGGTGTAGTAGGTTGCGGAGTCACCCCAGTACAGCTACAGGTAAATTTCTGACCACAACCATCGCAAATCGAAGTATGCTGTGATTCACCATTGACACATTGGCTTTGACACTTACTCTCACTACAACCACAAGGCTTCCATATTTTGTCAATATCTAAGAAACAACTTGGATTATCAGAATCTGTTCTGGGAAAAGGCGTTTCAATACATTTATATAAACCAGAAACATTCTTCTTACATGACCACATATTCCCCAAATCAGGATTGCCAAATTGATTACACTCAGAACCACTTCTGGCATTACCACTACAGTCACCGTTAACTATTTTGCTTGGGGTGGGAGATGGATAATAAACTGTCGGAGTAGGTGGATAGGTTGGACTAGGAGTTTTTTTACACCAACGTGTGTATGTTGATGCATATTGAGGATCAGCATTACAACCATTGGCAGTAGACCCAGAACATCTTGAATTAGGAGTACATTCGGCAGTCGACTTCGCTGTACAAGATCCTGGATTACTTTTTGGCGCCGATATTCCACAGTCAACACTCAAATCATCAGGACACTTCATTAAAGTACTGGCACACCAAATAGTACCTCCAGAAATTGTTTTAAAATTAAAAGGAAATTTTTTGGTAACTGAAGAAGGAACAAGTGTGTTTGATGGTTGTGGCTTCGGAGTATTTGTCGGTGAAGAAGCATTACTACACCATTGAAATAAATTTTTTGTAGAAGTACCAGACTTCGGAGTACATGCTGAAGTAGTTGGATCACTACAATCACTTTCTTTATAGCATGTATGAGATCCATTATTATAGCAATTTGAGATATTTGAAGTACTAATACCACATTGCGTTCTTCCTGAAGGACAAGATAAGAAAAAAGCATCACATTTATACCAAGTTTTATTTACAGTATCATAGAGACGATGATCAAAAGCTGACCCTGTTCCACCTGATCCCCCAGTCTCCGCCAGCTGCTGCAATCCTATTGATGAACTATCAGCTACGCGGTCGACGGTGATCAGTTCCTGAAAATCTGGGGTCAAAACGATTTCCTTACTAGCCACCTGTCCCTGGTAAACTACATCGACAACTGTATTTTGCTCATCGCTGGTAACTGGATTGTTGACGACAAAATTCTGATCGGTGTTGACTAAAGTCGCTGTCAGGACTGGATCACCAGCATCGTTAGTAGAAGTCAGATAAACAATAGCATCAGTCACATCATTGGTGGTATCAAGTGCTTCGTGAAGATCAACTTTGCCATAAAGTGGCGCTGGTGCTGTAAAATTTTCAGCGACAGCCTGAGTAGTGAATTTGATATTACCAGTTTGATTTGTCTTCCAGCTGGAACTACCAGTGGTAATATAGTAAGCTGTTTCTGGAGCAAGATCCTGAATAGTAATGAAATGAGTGTTGCGTTTGATAGCTAATCCGGTAGCATCACGATCATCCAAAATTTTTTTGCCAAAAATATAGTCTAGTAATGAAGGAGCCTTGCCAGCAGTGACGATTGCCTGGCCTGAAGTGGGATCTACAGTAGTCCAAGTGATTGTAGCACTACTACTGGAAATATTAGCAATTTTTAGATCAACTGTTTTATTTGGTTTGAGTATAATGATACCTACCAAAACAATAAAAAATAAAAAAACAGAAAAGGCAGCTAAGAGTGATTTTTTAAAAATTCCCGGGAACTTTGCTTCAATTTGAAAAAGCCGAAGTTTAATTTTTAGTAATAAAACCTTAAGCTGAATTCTGAATTTTTTTAACATTAAAAGTGTTTTAAAAATTTAGTACTTGGAAAATTATTGATTTTCAATAATAATATAAGTAATTTCGGAAATTAATACAAGCATATGGAGAAAAAAGAAAAGTTAAAAGTCAATAATGTGATTTTAGCAGGTGCACTTTTTGTCATCTTATTCATCATCCCAGTCACAGTCACACTCGTGAGAATAGGCTTCAATCCATTTACCAAAGCTGATCCCGCGCTACAACCGCAAAATATTATTCAGGCACTCAACTGGAATACTTCCATTACAATTATTTTTGAAACTCCAGGCAAAGAAGCTGTTTCTATTATCAAATATGGTACAGCTGCTGACAATCTGAATTTTATCGCCAAAGATCTGCGTGATCCTGCTATCAATTCAGAAATGCATTATATCAATCTGGAAAATCTTACCAGTAATACTACCTATTATTATAAAATCGTAGTAAATAATAATAATGAATTTGACAATAATGGTACACCATTTACTTTCAAGACTTTAAATATCGCGGCCACACCTACTCCAGGCCTGACTGATGATATTGCTACTGGATCTGTTGCGCCAGTCACAGGCAATTGTATTATTTATGCTCATGCTGTCAATGGTACGAGCTCGACCTCGCAAACCGTCACTACCTATACTTCGAGCAATGGTACTTTCACGATCTTACGTGATATGTTCCTGGATAAGTATTCAGCTGAAAAAGTGAGTTTCAGCACATTTAATAAAATGCTGGTATTTGCCAAATGTAATAATACAGTTTATGGCGGTAAAATCGTGACCATCACAGATGATATTGGTCAAATTACTTTTGATTCAGTTTTTCCGGTAAAATTTTATGATAATAATCTGAAAAATTTCTCTGGCGGTAGTTTACCTACTGTGACAGCTGGCGGTAGCACTAGCAGACCTTCAGTCACCATAAGAACTTCCCAGTATCCCACAGCTACATCCAATCTCAGTCCTAGCCCCACCTCACAAAATGGAACTACCATATTTCCTTCAGCAGCCTTACCGCATACTGCTCTTTCCAAACAATCTACTTTATATGTAGGAATAATGCTACTATTAGCTGGAGGAGGCTTGTTCGCCGGATACCGGTGGAAAGATGGCAGACTGTAGACGAAGGAATCTGGTAGAATTATGTGATTTGAAATAATTCGTACCAGATACTAGATACCAGCTACCAGATATTTTTTCTTGCTACTAACTGTCCAAAGATTTTTGGACACTACAAATGTTTTTCTACTTGATACATGATACTTGATACTTGATACTTGATACTTGATACTTTTTCGCTACAGCACGGGTTGCAGATCTTCAACCCCTCCTACTTTTTTCTTCCCTACTTTTTTAAAATCTGCTAGTATATATAATAATTCAATTTATTTCCATTCTGCCCAATATGGCGAATTTATTTGTCAGACCAAAACCATTTGTCTTTGTAGTCATGGACGGTGTGGGAGTCGCCCCTCCTGGACCTGGCAATGCCATTAGTCTTGCCAATACTCCCAATCTGGATAATCTCTGGCCAAATTTTCCTCATACATATTTACATGCAGCAGGTTTAAACGTCGGTCTTCCTCATGGTGTCGATGGTAATAGTGAAGTAGGACATATGAATCTAGGCGCCGGTAAAATTGTCTTTCAGGAATTACCACGAATCGATAATGCCATCAATAGTGGCGGTTTTTATGATAATCCCTATTTCCTGGAAGCATTTAAACGATCTAGCAATCATAAAGTCCACATTATGGGTGTATTTAGCACAGGTCAAGTACATTCTTCTTTTGGACATTTAATTGCTCTTTTGGACATGGCAGTTAAAGTAAAAGCCAACCGTGATAATATTTTTATCCATGTGTTTACCGATGGCCGGGATTCACCCCCGCAAAGCGCAGCCAAACTTCTCGAAAGACTAGATGTCGAGATGACACAGCGGAGTGTCGGTAAAATTGCTACCATCATCGGGCGCTACTATGCCATGGATCGAGATAATCGCTGGGAACGGACTAAAACTGCCTATGAACTAATTACTGAAGGTAAAGGGATCAAAGTAAAACATTGGAAAGAAGCACTGGATATTTCTTATAAAAAACAAAAATTTGATGAATATCTGGAAGCTTATTGTATTACTGATTCCGGCACACCTATGACTACAGTGACAGAAGGCGATGCTGTGATTTTTTTTAATTTTCGTGGTGACCGGGCAGTGCAAATCACCAGAGCATTTGAAGATGATAAATTTGATGGCTGGGTCAGACCGATGATTAAAGATTTGTATTTTGTAGGAATGTCCAATTATGAAAAAGGTTTTCCTAGAAAACAGGCACTACCTCCAGAAAATATTTCTCGCCCTTTAGGTAAAATTCTTTCAGAAAATAAATTAAGACAACTACGGATCTCAGAATCAGAAAAATTTCCCCATGTGACATATTTTTTCAATGGTCGAGACCAAAATCAATATCCAGGTGAAGACAGGATTGAAATTCCCTCTCCCAAAGATGTAGCGACATATGATCAAAAACCTGAAATGAGTGCCAATCTACTGACAGATGTCTTACTCACCAAACTCCAAAGTAATGTATATGACTTTATTCTGGTAAATTTCGCGAATGCTGATATGGTAGCTCATACCGGTGTGATAGATGCTTCGATCAAAGGTATGGAAACAGTAGATCAATGTATCGGTCGAATTGCCAAGTTTGTATTACAAAATAAAGGGGCAATGCTGATTACTTCTGATCATGGTAATGCCGAAGAAGTCTTAAATCTTCAGGATGGTTCCATCGATACCAAGCATTCTACCAACCCGGTACCATTTATCATTGTCCAAAATGGTCTTGCTCCTAGAGAGCTCAGCTTTGGTGTCCTAGCTGATGCTGCCCCTACTGTACTTCAAATTTTAGGTATTTCCAAACCAGTAGAAATGACCGGAAGAAATTTACTAGTATAGCTACTTGATACTTGCTACTTGATACTTTATACTTCTCCTCATGTTTGACACATTTATTCAAAACCATCATCTTCCCAATTTCCGGCTCAAGCAGTTAGACCAACATTTCTACCAAAAACTTTGCCAGAATTTTAATGAAATTACTACACTGCCCTTAGATCTTCGAACAAAACTGAGTCAGGAAGTAGAATTCTCCAGCCTAAAATTAATTAAAAAGTTAATATCAGAAAAACAGGATACCCGAAAATATTTATTTGCTCGTACCACAGATCAAAAACTCATTGAAACTGTTTTGATGCTCCATCAGGATGGTAGAAATACTATTTGTGTCAGTTGCATGATCGGCTGTCCTGTAGGCTGTACCTTTTGTGCCACAGGTCAGATGGGCTTCCAAGGTAATCTACTAGCCAAAGAAATTGTTGATCAGGTGTTAATCATTGCCCGGGAATTAAAAGCAGAAGATAAAATAATTAGTAATATCGTTTTCATGGGAATGGGCGAGCCGTTACTCAATCTAAAGGAAGTCTGGCAAGCAAATCAAATATTCACAAGCCCTGAATATATGGCACTCAGTACTTCCAGAATTACTATCTCTACCTCGGGATATGCAAAGCAATTGGAAGAACTCACAAAACTTGGTTATCGGGGAAAGTTAGCAATTAGTTTACATACAGCAGAGCAAAAAAAACGTGAACAAATAATGCCAATTGTCGCCAAAAGTAATCCATTACCAAAACTATTTAAAGCAATCGCAAGCTTCGAAAATATTACCAATAAAAGAATTACCTATGAATACATTTTAATAAAAGATTTTAATGATGCTGCTGAGGCTGCAGAAAAATTGGTGAAAATACTGCAAGGCAGACTGGCTCATGTCAATCTGATCCCTTATAATGAAGTGAAGGGCGTAGCCTATCAGAAATCCACCCGCAATCGCATTTTTGCTTTTTCTGAATACCTTACCAGATATCATATTAATAACACCATCAGAGTCACCATGGGTGCCGATGTCAATGCTGCCTGTGGACAATTGGCGGGTTTCATTCCACTTCCTCGACAATAATTGACTGGGAAGGACACATATCACGCACTTGGAGAATTTTTTCAATCAAATCAGGGTCTTCAATTATAACATCACGAAAATTTTCCTGAACTTGTGCAGTGCCATCATCCTGCCCCATAAATATATCAGTTAAAGCTGAATAACACGTGCCACATTGGATACAAGTGGATTGATCAACACGAACTTTAATTTTTTTCATCGCAAAAATTAATAAATATTATAAACCAGGCCATTCAGAGCATAAACTGCAAATGTATATGCAACGACGCACTGTGCGCAGATCTGCGCACACTCCTACTGCTTTCTATTTAATTTTGATTTTATTACTTCATAAACGATGGGTAACAATGAAATCAAAATTATTAAAATAACAACGTAATGAAAATTATTTTTTACAAATGGTAAATTGCCAAAGAAAAAACCACTAAAGAGAAATAAACAAACCCACAACAAACCTCCTATTACATTAAATAAAATAAATCTATAATAATTCATACTACCTACCCCTGCTACAAATGGAGCAAATGTTCGAATTATCGGAATAAATCGTGCCAGAATGATAGCTTTACCACCATGTTTCTCAAAAAATTGTTGTGTTTTTTCAATATGTCTTTTTTTGATAAAACGGTTATTAATCTGGTATGCTTTCGGTCCCAAATATTTTCCAATTGAATAGTTGACACTATCACCAATAATAGCTGCAGCAATAAAAAGAAAAAATAATCCAAAAATATTTAATGAGCCTAAAGCAGCCAATGCTCCAGCAGCAAATAATAATGAATCACCTGGTAAAAATGGTGTCACAACCAAACCAGTTTCCATAAAGATAATCAAAAATAAAAATACATACGTCCACGCACCAAAATCATTGATCACAATTGCCAAATTTTTATCAAGATGCAGGAAAATATCAAAAATCTTAGAAAGCATAGTTAGATTAAAAATAAATAAAAAGTTAGAAGATAGAAATTCCAGCCATAGGCTGGTAAGCCTTTGGCTTAAAAAGATAATAGAAATCTAGAATCTAGGAATCAAAAAAATTATGAGAATAGAGCATTGCAAATTGCAAATTTCTAATTGTTATTCATAATTTTTTACTAGATACTAGATACCAGATATTTTTCTACGTGATACTTGATACATGATACTTGCTACATTTTTTCCATCAAACAGAACAAGATTTTTTTGTCCACTACATCCTTGCAATGAATGCAGATCTGCATCCCCTACCTATCTCTTCTTCTTCAATATATATACCAAGGCAGCAGCACTACTACCCATAATTATTATTGATATCACAATAAATCCAATATATATTTTACTCACTGGTTCCTTGACCGTTGTTCCGGTTTGTGGGTTTTGAAATAATTTTACAGTTTCTTCTTCCTGATAACTAACTCCAATATCTGCTTTTCTCACAATACTGGTAGTTGAATATTGTCCTATCACACCTGAAGCTTTAATCATTGTTTGTGCATCTTCACCAATATATGCATTTTCTACAGTAGCAGTCACCAATGATTCTCCAGTAATATCCATGGTGATTTCTCCAATTTTTTCACCGGATTTAATGCCTGCTGGATTGACCAAATCTACACAAATTTTATCAGCTTCAAATGTTTTTTGTCCTTCACAAGTACCAATTAATAGATTAGCAGTATTAGTACTTTTAAAGCTAGTAAAAATAGCATTTTTAGCTGTAAGTCTTAGCCTCACACCCGTAGCTGTTCCACTATAGCCTGAGTTAATTTCAACTGTAATTGAATTAATTTTTTCACCAATCTGCGGGTTCAATGTAAGAGCTTTGCTTCTGGTTAAACAAGTCAAAGTAACTACACTAAAAGTTATTACGATAATTATTGCTTTAATTTTGTTCATTTAGTTGAAAATAAAAGATAAGAGTTATGAATTAAAATTATTAGATACTAGCTACTAGATACTAGATACCAGCTACTAGATATTTTTTCTATTTTCTACTTGATACATGATACGTGATACATGATACTTGATACCTATTTAATTTTTCCATTCACCGATTTC
>JBAXHO010000046.1:0-13608 GCA_037138855.1 bacterium | reverse complement strand
TTTTTATTTTTTATCCTAAACTGAATTTTGTGAGAAATATTTTTCTAAAGTTATGTAACCGTAAAACCTCTTATTTATTAAAAATATCACTCCCTTTTGTAATTTTTTCAGTTTTTATAGCATTGCCTTCAATATCTTTCGCCCAAACTAGGCATGAATTAGAGTCAAATAATTATTCTCTTACAAATACTAGCGCTTGGAATTTAAAAATAAATGGACTATATGCATCAGGTTCTGTGTGGGTAAGCTCAGTTGTAGCAGATATTGATAATAATGGTTTAAATGATTTATTACTTTCAAATGGTTATACTTGCATGGGACATTATAATGCCGGTGCTGTAATTATTGTGAATGACAAAATTTTGAGTAATAACTCAAAGACCAAAGTAATAAATTTATCAGATAATGACAACTATACTCGATTAATCTGCGGAGCAAATGAGAGTAATCCTTTGGCATCAAATGGTGATTCGTTTGGTGAAACAATTATAATAAAGGATATTGATAATAATGGAAAAAATGATCTTATAGTTAATGCCTTTAATACTGATTATAATGGAGGGAATTCTGGCTCTGTCTATATTATTTATGATTGGCTCTTAGGAAACTATTCTGAAAAGGAAATAAATATTATCGATAAAAATAATTTTAATATTAGAATAGATGGATTTTCAAAATTTTCCCTAGAGATAGCTATGGAAGATATTAACAATAATAAGAAAAATGATTTATTAGTATCCTCAAATGAATCTTTTACTTATTCTAGTGCAGGCGCAGTTTATATCTTTAATGATAATATTTTTTCATCTCAAAATATTGGAAAGGTTTTAAATACAAATTCATCTAATACCTATAGCATTCGTTTTGACGGACAAGGAATAAATAAAAATCTTGGAATGCGGTATGTAAAAACTTATGATTTAAATAATAACGGTATCAATGATTTATTACTTTATAGTTATGATTCACATTTTACTATTCTTGATAATTTAATTGCTAAACAACTAGGACAAAATAATAATTTACCTTTAGACATTGCATCCAGTTATTCAAATAAATTTGTTACGCCAGTACAATATAATGACATTATCTCACCTATCGATATTGATCAGAATGGTAAAATAGATATTATCTTATCTGCTCCAGCTGACAGGAATAATGGAAGGAATTCTGGTTCTGTCTATATTATTTTAAATCAAGAGTTGGTAGGATCTGGAGAAAGAATCAATATTAAAGATAAAGAAATTTATTATTATCGAATTGATGGTGTTTATGGATACTCTGACTCAGAAATTAGCAATGATTTTGATTATGATGGCTATCCAGATATTATATTACAAAATTCAGAAGGGTTATTTTTTTTATCAAATAAAGATACTTTAAAGTCTTCAAAATTAGGAAATGTTATTGATATTAATAATACAAAATATAATTTTAAAATTATGACATTAAGCAATTCTCAGGCTCCATATAGCGAAAGTTTTGGTGATATTAACAATGATGGTAGAGATGATTTTATATTTGGTGAATATAGTTCTGATGGCCAAATGATTGGCTCGTGGTGGATCATCTACAACTACCCACATATCATAATTCCTCAATCTCCCAAAGTTACTATCGACGGTAATTCAGTGACACTGTCCGGGAATATTTTAGCACCTGACTCGATTGCGAATATTCATGGGATTGATTACAGCATTGATAGTGTTGATTTTTATGGTGAGTGGTTTCCTTGTGATGCGAAGGATGGGTCATTTGATAGTACTGCTGAAGATTATCAATGTGATTTGTCGGGGTTAGCAAGCGGGAAGCATACCGTATATTTTCGCTCATATGATCAGAATATTTTATATACAAAAAAACCATATCCAACTGTAGAGCTTACGGTTCAGCAAAATAAAGTCTTGGGCATAGTTGCAAATGGTCATATTCACTCTATCATAACAAATCGCAGAATCCGCCAGGGATTTTTCATCGGAGCCGTTCTGCTGGTAGGATATTTAGCATTCAACAGGAATCAGGAACGGAAGAAATTAAAGATTACTAAAGAATAAAGGAAATGTAGAATATTCTCGTAACAGTATTTTAATTGTTACCCGATTTGTAGCAATTAGGTTTTTGTTCTTTATATTTTAAATAATACCTATAATTGCAATCGAAATTAGAACTTAGGAAATATACTATAATTTTTTTTCTTTAGTAAAACAACATCGAGACATTTTGTGCAACTTTGCCTGATCTTTACAATAATGGTACTTTAACACCAGAAGTGCTAATGTACTGTTGTTCAGGAATTATTATTGGATTAGTAACTGTCTCATATCGACTCTATCGACATTTTTCCCGAGATGATGGCATTTCAGCATATCATGATCCCCGATTTTTACAATAATTTTTTTTTAGCAATATAACATGTACTTTCAGATCAAAGGGATACAAGGAAAAATTCAATTCGCAATCCAAGATTCAAATAATTTGCAAGAACTTGAACAGATAAATAAGTCTTTTGCTGGAATTATCTTTACTAAGGTTGCAGTAAAATTGAATAACCTTGGTGCTGGAGCATTGTGCAATGCATCATTTGAAGCTGGTTTTTCCCGGGAGGATTTGAGTAAATTTCTGGGACAGCTTAAACAAATGCAAGCAGGCGAAATTCAAAAGAGTTCATTACAATCAATTTTACCAGTATTCAAATGTGAATCAATATTAAATAATTTCGGTCATCTGGAATGGATTTGGAAGATTAAAATCGGCGACTGTGCACTAAATTTTAGTCTAGATGCTGATCAAACATATCTTGGAGATTTAATAAATGAATTAAGTATTATTCTTGATTCAACCAAGAGCGCTGCTTGATTTACTCAAAATAAATTCTATTTAATTGAATATGATCATGGCCACACTTTTTTCAAAAACCAGAGAGAATAAATCTAGTATACAAATTGACATATTACCTAAAAGCTAGTATTCTGTTTCCATAACTACTAAAAAATATATAGTTTTGTAAATGAAATACCTAGAAATTCGTTCAAAATTGAATAATTTGCCAATATTTGCCACGAAAGATATTCAAGTAATTGATCATAATTTTAACTTAAATAATCTGATCAATTGGATGGATAAGGGCTATATTGTCCCATTAAGAAAAAATTATTACATTTTTTCTGATCAGATTTCAGTACATAATCTTCATTTTATGATCGCAAACTGCATCTATTATCCTTCCTATATCTCTCTTGAAAGTGCGTTTGCTTATTATCATTTAATTCCAGAGTCTGTATATACTACAACTTCAATCAGTACCAGAAAAACCAATGAGTTTAATAATCCATATGGACGGTTTACTTTTCGAACCATCAAACCTGAGTTATTTTGGGGTTATAAATTAATTAGAAATAAATCTGGAAATTTTTTAATAGCAGATCCTGAGAAGTCATTACTTGATTTTTTATATTTGAATTCTCATCTTTCTCAAACTCAAGATTTTTTTGAATTACGATTTAATTTCCCTGAATTTCTCAGTATTGCTACAAAAGAAAAATTAGATAAATATTTAGAATTCTTTAATAATAATAGTTTATCAATACGAGTAGCTAATTTTTTAAAATTTTATCACAATGCTCAATCTTGAGGAAATTCAAAAATATTATCATAACAGTCAAATAATCAGTCCTAAAAATCAATATCGGGAATACCTGCAATTTCTGATATTAAGAGCACTTTATCAGAGTAATATTGCAAATAAAATTGCATTTTTAGGTGGAACTGCGATTAGAATTATCCATAATAGTCATAGATTTTCTGAAGATTTGGATTTTGATAATTTTGGTTTGGATTTCAATCAGTTTATAGAAGCCTCTCGTTATGTCAAATCTCAATTAGAATTGGAAGGTTTTGTGGTAGAAATAAAAGAAGTTCAAAAAGGTGCCTATCATGCCTATATCAAATTTCCTAATATATTATATGAAAACCAGTTGTCTGAGATTCGCGACGAAAAAATTTTGATTCAAATCGATACTGTATCCCAAGGTTATCAGTATACACCTGACATTTTTACCTTAAGTAAATTTGGTATTGCCAAGAACATCGCCATTACTCCGGTAAGTATTTTATTATCACAAAAGATTTATACTGCGTTCAATCGCAAAACCACAAAGGGGCGAGACTTTTTTGACATAATATATCTGATGGCTTTTACCAAACCTGATTATGGCTTTTTAAAGTTCAAACTTAACATTAATGCAGCAGCAGCAGTTAAAGATTACATTTTGAGTCAGATTGAGTCATTAAATTTCGAACAATTAGCCATGGATGTCCAACCATTTCTAATGAATGTTAAAGATAGTGACAATGTATTACTTTTTAAAAATTTGATAGAGAAAGCGGAATTTTAATTATATGGATCTAACAAAAAATGGCTACACTTTTTTCAAAAACTAGGGATAATAAATTAAGTATTGAATTTGATCCCTTTCAATTTTCAGAATCGAAAGCTGCTGATGACAAAGAATGGATCCGTGGTAATCTTCTATTTGAGAATGCCAGTTTCTCTGCTGCAATCAATAATCAACCGCAATTTTATTTGTCTCAACTCAAAAAGTTAATTGCAGATTTGGAGAAAATTTTAGCGCAGAATCAAGGTGAGGTGGATTACTCCGGAATGGAACCATATTTAAATCTGACAATTTCTTTGACGAATACTGGCTCTGCCAATATTGAAGGAACAATTACTGATCTTGATAATCAATCAGGCAAGCTTTCATTTATTTTTGAATCAGACCAGAGCTGTTTGAGGGCTTTTGCGGAAGAATTGAGGAGAGAATTGGTTGTTTAAAAATTAATTCTCAGTTTTGGTTAAAAAATTGAATTTGATTATTTCTACATTTTGAGTTATTATCAAATTAATTAAATAAATACGTTTGAATCTACCCCAGTAGATGAGTAGCGTAGGAGAAATCCTAAATTAGGAATTACTACGACGGAAGCTAACCGTAAAAATTCTGCAAAGTGTGTCGTAATAACGGAGCACTAATTATTAAGGATTAGCATCATCTGTTTATTAGCACATCGTAAGATGTGTTTTTTATTACAAGAAGATGTTAATTAAAGCAAGGTGGTACCACGAGAGACCTCGTCCTTGCCGGATGGATTTATTCTGTCAGGCTGTGATGAGGTTTTTTTATTAGCTTCATTACCTGCCATTTAATCCCCGGGACAAGATTATTTTTTATTAATATTAATGATGAAAATCATTACTGAGGAGGCAATTGCCGAGATAGTCAAGCGTCATGGCTTTGACAATTTTTTGCGAGATCTAATCGAGATCTTAAAGACTGATTATTGTAATTGGGAAAAATTTACCAAAATGCCACGTCCAGCCATGCATGTGCCTGGTGGTGTGCTGGAGCTGATGCCAATCTGCGACAATCAAGAATTTTATACATTTAAATATGTCAATTGTCATCCTAAGAACATTCAGAAAAATTTGCAGACTGTTGTAGCGACAGGTCAATTATCAGAAATTAAGACAGGTTATCCACTGATGTTTAGTGAAATGACGGTTTTAACTGCAATTCGGACTGCTGCTAATGCTGCATTGGCAACTGATATCATGGCACGTAAAAATGCACATGTCTGGGCATTAATAGGAACAGGGGCGCAAAGTGAGTTTCAGACCAAAGCGATGTTACTTATCCGTGATATTAAAGAAATTCGTTTCTTTGATATTGATGCAAAAGCCATGGATAAGTATCAAGAAAATATTACAACGTTGGGAATCAAACTTGTGAGATGCCACGATGCAGAGGAAGCTGTAAAAGGCGCGGATATTATCACCACATGTACAGCGTGCAAAGCGAATGTAGATGTGATAAAAAACTCGTGGGTGCGTGAAGGGGCACATATCAATGCTTTAGGCGGAGATACGATTGGCAAAACTGAATTAGAATTAAGCATTTTAGATCGTTCCCGGATTGTTGTAGAATATTTTGAGCAAGCTTTTATCGAAGGAGAAATCCAGAGATTGAGTAAGACTAAAGCAAAAGAAATTGCCAAACGCGAACTTTGTCAATTATTACAAGGAACTGAATCAGGCAGAACTAATGATCAAGAAATTACTTTATTTGATTCAGTCGGGATCGCTTTGGAGGATTATTCTGTTTTGAAATTAACTTATGATCTTGCCAATAAATATGGCATCGGATTGGAGTTGAATCTCACTCCAGTGTTGGCTGATCCTAAAGATTTATTCTTTTTAGTTAAGTAAATTTCTTTACTAAAAATAGATAATAATTGAGAATATAAATAAATTTAAATAAAAAAAATGGACACTAAAAAATTGACAAAACTTACTCCACGAACTGTTGATCAGGCTAAATGGTATCAGGAATTAGTTCTAAAAGCTGAATTAGCTGATTATTCACCAGTAAGTGGTTGTATCATTTTTCGACCTTATGGCTATCGTATTTGGGAATTGATGCAACAGGAAATGGATCGGCTGATTAAAGCTGCCGGTATCGAGAACGCATATTTTCCTTTATTGATTCCATATAGTTTTTTAGAAAAAGAAGCCAGTCATGTGGAAGGATTTGC
The DNA here is from genome assembly GCA_037138855.1 of bacterium. Lineage (GTDB taxonomy): Bacteria > Patescibacteriota > Dojkabacteria > B142 > OLB20 > JBAXHO01. The sequence goes on along the minus strand of JBAXHO010000046.1, from coordinate 7,017 downwards.
ACCTGAAGTAGCGATAGTAACTCATGCTGGAGGTAAGGAATTGGAAGAAAAATTAGTAATCAGGCCAACTTCAGAAACAATTATTTACTCGATGTTTGCCAAATGGGTACACTCTTACCGTGATCTTCCTCTCCGATTGAACCAATGGGCGAACGTAATAAGATGGGAAAAACGTACCTTGCCTTTTTTACGTACTTCAGAATTTCTTTGGCAGGAAGGACACACTATTCACGCTACCAGAGAAGATGCTGAAAAAGAAGTTACCCGAGCATTAGAGATGTATAAATATTTTATGAATAAATATTTAAATTTGTTTGTAGTTTGTGGCAGGAAAACTGAGACTGAAAAATTTGCTGGAGCAGTATATACCACCACTCTGGAAGCTATGATGAAAGATGGTAAGGCTTTACAATGCGGGACTTCTCACTTGTTGAATCAATCATTTGCCAAATCCTTTAATATTTCTTTTGTTGATCAAAATAATCAAAAGCAATTACCTTGGATGACAAGTTGGGGAAGCTCGACTCGTATGATTGGAGCTATTATTCTAGCCCATGGTGATGATCAGGGATTAATGTTACCGCCAAAAGTTGCTCCTTATCAAGGGGTAATTGTACCAATTTACAAAACCAATGATGAGAAAACTGCTGTAAAAAGTTATGTTGAAAAAGTGCAGAAATTATTAACAAGTTATCGGATAACTGTGGACTGGTCTGACAATTCGCCTGGCTGGAAGTTTGCTGAGTGGGAGATGAAAGGTGTTCCAGTAAGAATTGAAATTGGAAAAAATGAAGTAAAGAATAATTTAGCTACATTGGTAATGCGCGTGAATCGCTTTAAAAAACAAATCAAAGTAACTGATTTAAAAGTTGAATTTACCAAGACTATTTCTGAAATCGAAGAATTAATGTTTAACAATCATCAGAATTTTACTATGGCCCATACTTTTCCAATTACTAATTTGGAAGATTTTAAATCACAATTAGCCAAGCAAAAAGGTTTTATCAAAACTTACTTTTCTGGTGATAGTAAACAGGAAAAGGAAATAAAAAATTTGACCAAAGCCACTACTAGATGTCGTCCTTTTGATGATGAGAATGACTTAGGTAAATGTTTTTACAGTGGGAAAGAGCAATCTGAAGTTACTTTATTTGCTAGAGCTTATTAAATATGGTTTCTACTAAGAGATTTTAATTTTATTTGTTAATTTTTTAAAATGGCGACTTATGATGATTTTCTTAATTTAGATATTAGAGTGGGCAAAATTCTTCAAGTAGATGATTTTCCAGAAGCTAAGAAACCAGCTTACAAGCTTACAATTGATTTCGAAACTGAAATTGGAATTAAACATTCATCAGTGCAAATCGTTACAAGATATAAAAAAGCAGAGTTAACTGGAAAACTGATTTTAGGTGTAGTCAATTTCCCTCCAAGACAAATTGGACCATTTCAATCAGAAGTACTCACATTAGGAGTTCCAGATCTTGAGCAAAATTGTGTTTTAATTACTCCTGATAAGACTGATGTTATAATTGGGGGAAAACTGTATTAATGATATTTAATTAAACAAATAAAACGATATAAATATTATTTTGACTGTATTTGTAAAACTATGAAAAAATTATTAAGTGTAACTATCGTGGAAGCTGTCATCATTATCTGGCTATCTTTTATGGTTTTTACACAACTACTAGGAATAGAGTTTAGCAAAAAAGAAATCTTGCAAAACTGTCAGCCTGAAACTATCAAATACGATGATTCTGATCCTTATGAACCTTATTGTGTCTGGCTATACAAAACATCAGGTTTTCTTGATAATGAATATTATTTGTGGGTTGCTCTTAAAAAAGATCCTACCGGATATGGATATGGTATATGGTATTTAGATCAATATGTAGATTACGATGACAATTTGAAAGATTTAAAGATCGTCTGGAACAGCGATTCTTTAGATGTTTATCAATATGGCACAGATACAAAAATTTCCATTCCAGCACAAGAATTTACAAGTAGAAGATAATATATATTTTATAAGTTATTATGCAAATCAAAAAAGTCATAATTATCATTGCCATTTGTTTTATGATTTTGATATCTGGGATAACTGCTGTTGTTTTTTTCTGGTGGAAAAATCTAGATACGTCATGACAAAAATTTATTGAAAAATTCTACTAATCATCTGACAGTTATGGAATACTTTTAGCCAAAATTCGTGTTGCCATGAAAGAAATAAGTAAAGAATTTGTTCCGATTGAAGCCGCTTCCAATCAGTTTGATGAAAGATTTCTGGAACTAAAATGTCTGCTTTATGACAATAAAATGGATATCTTTAATCAAATCCAAAACGATTTCTTAGCTAAGAAAACTAGCTGTCTAACTTGGACTGATGGTGATCAAAAAAACTTTGCAATTAATAGAAATGGCGATTTAATAGTTTTTGATTTCGGCCGGGCGATTAATAATATCAAGAATTGCGTTCATATAATAATCCTGGGATCATTGCGAAGAGAGCAACTACTGCAAATCCTGCAAATACTGAGCTCATACCAAATGCATCACCGAGAAATCCAAAACTAATAGCTGCAATCATTGCCCCAATATTATAGATAAATGTGTCTAATGTGCCTATTACAGTAACTTCTGATTTTATTTTTGTCGAATTGAATTCCATGATTTGATTAACCGGTCCTGTACCTTTTGTGAATATTCCAAAAATGGAACTTAAAATAATTGATACCCAGACATGATTGATAAAGCCGATGCCTAATGCTACCAATACCATAGCAAATTCACTAAATGCAAACACATAGCCTGTTTTAAATTTTACAGTTAGCCTACCTAAAACAAATTTACCGCAAATTGAACCTAAAAGAATCACAGTATTTATCGTTACAACAATTACTGGATCATATTTAAATCCTAATAATAAAAATGGTAAATACATAATCACAGAAGAACTGGCAATACTATCTAAAAGCGAACAGCAAAGTGCTAAAAATAGTTTTCTATTAGTTAGAATTATTCTAAAGTTTAATGGCGGAGTACTAACCACCGGATCGATATAATCTATTTTGAGGCTTTTAACAAATATAATTCCGATCAAAACAAATGGAATTATGCCAAAACTCAACGCTGTAAACCTCCAGCCAATAAATATAACAGTATAACCTACAAAAGAAGTAATAATAAATTTTCCTAACTCACTGAAAGTTCCGAAGTTACTGATGACCTTATGTCTGGTTGTATTGGTTGTTTGTTGAATCAATTCGCTCTTTGCCAAGGGACTTTGTAAAGTAAAACCGATTCCACCAACTATTCCGATTATCAATAGCAATTGCCAATACTGATTCGTTGCTGCAGTCAAAATCAATGCACTAATGTATAAAAAGGCACCAAGAAAAATCAAATTTTTGTTCTTATATTTTTTTGCAAAATCAATCACGGGAAATATAAATACAATTTTACTTAAACTAAATAACGATTTAATTAATCCACTTTGACCGATTGAAAAATTCAGATCTTGAGCGATAAAAGGAAGCATAAAAAGAAGACTTGCAGAGATTCCACCAGATAAAAAATTCAGGAAATATAAAACACGTAACTTCATAATTTTATTAAAAACAAAACATAATTTAATTCACAATTTAGGCAACATTTAATTTTACACCAAAACCCAAAAGTCTGAGATATTTCGTATTTATAATTTGCCAATCTTACAAATTTGTTAACACGTTTTCTCATAATGACTCGAAAGATACACTATCACTTTATTATTCAAAAACCAAGGATGATACATGCTGGGAAATTTGAATGAATATGTGTACCATGGTAAGTATATTGTTAATATTAATTAAATAAACACAACTTCACATTCATTTCATTTACTAAAAAATAAAATCAAGGTAAAATCTTTTGTATTACCTTATTTTTGTTTTGGAAATGAGGCTTCTTAATAGCAAGGATGAAAAGAAAATTGCATTGCCACTCAAAAAGGCATTAGAGCGTTACAAATATGTTGTAGATTGTGTATTTGACGGACAAGATGGCTCATCTGGTTTCGATACAAACAGGATTGGTTGGGGAAAGCCCATACACCAATTACTGATTGATAATGTTGTAGAAATTGTCTTCAAAGGCCATGATCATTTTTACGCTAAGCAGGAATTGGATGGGATTATCTACCAAACCCTTCCCCAACCCAGTCATTTAGGTGATGCTGTAAATACTGCTACAGAGTACGGGTATGTAAATGGAGATATTATAGGTGGATCAGGATTTTTAAAAGTTGAAGTATCAAATTCAAAAGTAATTATCACTTTTATTAAAGCAAATGGTATAATTGCTGATAGCTATTCAATAGAATAATTGATGATTTTATTATCGATTAAATTTCAATTGATTTTACCAAAATTACCTTTTTACATAATTACCAAAAAGAAACTTGAAAATTTTATTAAATTGACATATTATCTGTGGAAATAAAGAAAGCACAACAAAAAGTTTATAACCATCTTAAAAAAATTGGGTATTTGGAAATTGAAACAACTTCTCTGCAAGCTTTTGTTCATTTAATTGAGGAAACAGGAGAAGTTGCCAGAACTTTACTTCATAAAGAGACGAAAAGGGGTAGTCTTAGTTATACAACTAAACCAGGTAATCTTGAAGATGAAATTGCTGATATTTTTTGGCAAACTTTAAAATTAGCTTCTTACCTAGAAATAGATTTAGAAGAAGCATTTAAAAGTAAATATAAGAAGAATTTGAAAAAAATATTAAAAAATTAGATATACAACACATATTTGACATTATTGTATAATAAAAAAAATATATAATATGTTTATTAAGTTCAAGAAATATAAATGCTAAGTAATAATGATAGATTTAAAAATTGCCAATTTATATTTGCAATAATTGGCAAAGCAAAACAAGTATTTTTCTTCAATTACGAAAAAGGATTATCTGTTATTTCAGGACTTCTTTAAACACCAAAAATATACCTATGGAAATTCTTGGACTTATATAGTTCAAGGCATGTATGGTATAGGTAAAGACGGTTTAGGATTCAAATATTTCGATGGAAAGAATCTTTGTGCTGTATGTGTTTATCCTAAAATTGAGACCCCAGAAGTAAACATGTTCTATTGGGTACGCCCCATGGGAGATACTATTCTTGATGTTATTAAAAATGTTTCAAACGATATTAAATTTTCAAAATATATTAAAAAATTACATATAGAGCAATATACCTACTTAAAAAAATTTGGATTTATTGATGTCAAAGATTATCCATGGTATTCAACAATACCAGCCGAAGATGATACTTTTCCAGAAAAAATATTAGACGTTAAAAAAACAATTATCATTGCTAATAAACTTGGCAAAACACGACAATTAAACAGGACATTGATGAACTTTAAATATTATAAAAGAAATAAACAGCTAAGTGAGGCTTCAATTTTTGATGAAAACATGAAAACTTGGAACGTTTTATCAAAATTTTTTGAATATATTAAATCAAAAGGATTAGCAAATGTATCAACCCCATATGATTATCATAATTTAATTTACGGTATTGTAAAAAAGGATACCATTATTGAGAAATTAATTTTATTAGATAATGAACCTATTGGTTTCTATTTAGCAGAGATACAAAATTCTAAATATGCTTCCTTATATGCCACAATTACAAATAGAAAAGTATATAATAATTTAACAGATTATATTATGTTTGATCTTTTTGCGAGACTTCAAGATAAAGGTGTGAAGTACTTGAATTTAGGAGGGTCAGAACATAAATCATTAAATGATTTTAAAGATAAATTTCGTCCAGTTGAATCCAAAAAAATGTTATGGTTATATAAACCATAATTTATGGTGTAGGAAGTAAGTCCCACATCATATCAAAAATAACCTTTGCATTTTCAGCGCTACTCTTATTACAAATAACTACCCCCGAAACCTTATCATAACCTGAAATAATGGCAATATTACCATCATAAATCATATAATCAAACAAAGATACATTCCATTTTTTAGGAAAAAACTTGTATTGATACAGATGATGCTTAAAAGTTTTTATATATTCCATTGCTTTTGAAGATTCATCAACAATCTCTTTCCATATTTTCAGATTTCCTTTTTTCGCTGAACTTGGAAATAATTGAGGATTTTCAGGAAACATCTCAAAAATCTTTGAAATATTAACATATGAACGTAATTCCTGAGTTTTAACTACATCTTTATAAATTGATCTTACCCCATTTATTCCTTGATAGTATTTGATATTTGTTTGTTGTGTTGGTTTTTCAAGAATTTTTATTTTTTCAATTTCTTTAATAAAATGAGGTAATTTAGTTTCAAGGTAATTTAATTCTCTTTTCTTCTGCTCTAACAACATTACTATTTTTTCTGGCGTCTCTGGAAGTATTGATCTTCTCAATTTATTTTTTGATTGAATTATTAAACCTTTATCTATTAAATTCTCGATATTTGTATGCACAGTCGTTCTTTTTAATTTTGTGTACTTAGAAAGCTCTAAAATAGTTGTTTCTTGTAATTCAAGTAACCCTAAATATAATTTACTTTCAATTTCAGAAAGTCCAAATTGTTTTAGAAATGTTGGTATATCAAAATTCATAAATTAATATTCCTTAAAAATATTTTTTTAATTATTGCATAAATTGTCATTTTTGTATAACTGTCTTTTGAAAAATTAATTTTTAAAATTATGTAAAGCTTTGTTATTAAGATATTTTAATTGATTCATTAAATGTCATCGTCCAGCGTCTTCGTCAGACTGTTGTCAAAATCAACGGACAAATCTTTACATTATTCAAAATAAGTTATATAATCCGATATATTATGAACTTTATTATATATAGCGATGCTGACTAGGGTTTCTTAATGGGATTGCTAGTGAGCTTCAAGCTGGATAAGGGTTTATCGCCTTTTTCCGTATTATTGATCACTGCTGTCCGCTAAAAGTTTTATAAAAATCCAAATAGGAAATAAAAGAGA
>JBAXHO010000045.1:0-13767 GCA_037138855.1 bacterium | reverse complement strand
ATTGACTTATCTAACGGAGGTCATTTCGGTAACAGTTTCATTTATCTAACGCAATGATACTTTTCTCCTTGCATCATTGGAAAAATTCTTTATAATTAAATTGTGAAAAAAGAATTTTCCAAATATAAAACTATTCTTAAAAATAAATTATCAAAAAATTATATTAGATATTCACTTATCTTTTATACTTTTATTTTGATAATCTCTCTTTTAATTATTCAGGTTGCTTTGTTTGCTTCCAAGCCTTCCGATGCCTCCGGGATTATTAATTCTACCGGATTATGGTGTCGTGGTGCAGCAGAAGATATAGTTCCAGGATACCCTGATTTGGGTAAAGGTAGCTGCCATGTCCCGACCAATGATGATAATGCCCTTAATTTTAATTCCTGTACCAATGATAGTATCAAAGGTGAAATTACTTACTGTGATGGCTTGATCGATGATAGCGGTAATTGTAATGGTAATAGTACCAAGGAACTTAGCTGGAACGGACAAGATATCAATTGTCTTGCTCTTGCCAATCAATATAATAAAAGTATCAAGATTGATATTAATTGCCAACTAAAGGAAACTGATTATCTCACTTTGATTTCTACATTATCCTGTCAAAAACCTCTTGCTAAGCAAACCAGCAATAATGTCGATTCATCTATTCAAACTGGTCTCATCCAATCATCACTTTCTAAGGCTACTAATTATTCATGTAGCGGTAATTGTGAGAGCGGCAAGGAATGTAATAACGTAGTTCCTTATAATCCTGCTGTAGGTAATATGTGGGGTTGTTATGAATTGAGTGGCGGTTATAAATGTATTGAAGAGCCTGTTAATGGCAATGGTTCTTTTCCCGGGAGTAGTAGTTGTTATTTAAAGTGTTCTGATAAAACTTGGGATCATTGTGGATGCGATATCAATAAATGTGAACAAACTTGTAAAAATCATTTTAAAAATCAGCCAGGTTATCATACTTATACTGACATTTGTGCTAATTGTAAGCAGGAATTTACTTGTGATTGTAAAATCACTGTACCTACTACGCCACCAGTGACTTTGCCAGTGGTGACCACTCCGGTTGTAACTACTCCAGTTGTGACTACTCCAGTTGTAACTACTCCAGTTGTAACTACTCCAGTTGTAACTACTCCAGTCGTAACCACTCCGGTTGTAACCACTCCGGTTGTAACTACTCCAGTTGTGACCACTCCAGTTGTAACCACTCCAATTGTGACCACACCAGTCGTTACTACTCCTCCAGTTGTTATGCAGCAGATCAAAGGAAGAGCATATTGTCAGGATGATACTGGATCAAGCTATAATATCGATGGAGCTTTAATATATATTTATGATAATAGTGGTCGTTTTTATAATGTGAAAACTGATATTAATGGTGAGTTTACACAGGAAATACAATTAAGTTGGCTCAATAATCAGTATTATAAAGATATTGGTGTTTTCCTGCTAGGTTTTGATGGCAGCAATAATCAAATAATTGAAGCTACCGGACAATCATACGGAGCTATGTTTCCTCCTCCAGCTGCTACTGATTTTGCTACTAATTGCAGTAAAGAAAATGTAACTCAGTGTGTATTAAATGGACGTACAGGCTGTGGTTTAGCTTCTCAAGGGAGTTCTACTTCATATGCAAATTGTGGAATAGTACAAAATCGAACTTATAATAAATTTGATTTTCATTTTAAAAATTGTAGTCGCAGTGTCACTCCACCTCCTAGTCCAGGTATTGATGTTGTTAAAGAAGTTATCAATCGTAGTGATAAAAGTTATGAATTAGGTGAAGCGATTTCTTTTAGAATTAAAATAACCAATACAGGTCAATTGGATTTAAATAAAATTGAATTTCGTGATGAATTCAATCCTCAAAAACTCTCTTTTATTAATAAAATTATTGATGCTGAGCGTAATGTGGATATTACTACAGAATTCTTTAATACTGGAGGTAAAATTAATACTACAACTGGAGTGATTTACCACCCTGACCTGACACTAATTTATGGGCTGGGAGATTATTTGGAAAAAGGCGGACAAATTATTTTACAATTAGATTTCAAGGGAATTGATTCTGCCTATCAAACATGCAACAAGATTTTTATCTGGTCTGATAATGGACTTTATGATGAGGCTACTGATTGTGTGGCGATCAAGAAAAGTTTGCCAGCTACTGATTTATAATCGTTTAAAATTCAAATCGTGCCAATTCCCAATATTTGGGTCCTTCTGCTGAAAGTACGCTTTTAATAACTGCGATATGATCAATCGTCATTTTCATGGGTAGTTTGGCTGACAATGTAGGTCGGATTTTTTTGGCATAACTACTACTGATATCTCTTTTTGTTCTAGCTATTGTAATATGTTGGGTCAATTTACCACGATCTTTAAATTTTTTTACATCCCAAAATTCATTTTTTTGAATTATTAAGTGTACTTTTCTGGTAAATTCATTTAATTCAGGCGTATTATCTATCGTCCAGAAGATTTGTGTGGGATTTTTTTGACTGGGAAATCCAAAAGCAATTGAATCAATAGTAATGTCTAGTTGCTGAAGTACTCCTTTTCCAGCATTTAAACTAGCAATTATTATTTCAATGGATTCAGGTGATACGCTATCGCCTAAGAATTGATGGCTGACATGTAATTGTTCCAAATTTACAAATTTGAAATTTCGCGCTTCTTTTTTGAAATTTCGCGTAAAATCACGACTGGCATTTTTGACATCTGCACTTACAAAAGTTCCAATGAGAATACGGTTGTTGGTATTATCGTTATTAAATTGCATGGTTGTATTGATAAATTATCGCAATGAAAGAACATGACTAATGGAAGCTTATATATAATCATTTCGGTTGTATCATACCATATCCTAGTGCATCACGTTTGTAAATCATGGCATATTTCCCATTCTCGATATTTTTGAAAAGAAATGAACGATGTCCCAAAAGTTCCATATGCTCAATTGCTTCTGCAGGATTGAGAGGTGGATCATTTTCATAAATTTTACGTTTGATCAGCGGTTCATAATTATTATATGGTAAATCTATTTCATTTATTTCAGTTTTAGTAATTTCTGCGAACTCAATTGTTTTCCATGGTTCACTTTTGAGCCACTTTCGTGATTGATCATGATAACGTTTTAATCTACGCTTTAAAATTACCTCTAGTTTATCAACAATAGCATAAATTTCTTTTCCTCTGCTTTCAACTTTGATAAAAGCGTTGGGCATATCAACAGCAATTTCTACTTTAAAATTTCGGATCGTACCATGGTCATTTAAATTCTCTGTGATAATTACTGAGCGATTGGTAGACTTTTGCATAAACTCACTATGTTTATTAATTTTTTCAGTAATATATATTTTATCCTTAGAGCTGATTTTATAATTACGACCACTAAAAATTATTTTCCTCATTAATTTATTAGAAAAAATTAAAATACTTCATTTAATAGAACGAGCAAGATAAAAAATACTACAATATATTCAGCTATAATTGATTTTGTAAAAGAATTGTCTTTCCAGTGGTGGAAAAAAGCTAAAGAATAATAAAAAAGCAGTGTGGTAATAATACTAAATGTAAAAAGATTTGTTAAAAAGAGTACGAGAATTTCTAAAATAATAAAAATTGAAAAATAAATAATACCGGCAATTTGAAGAATTTTGAGAGAAATGATTTCCATTCTGATCAAACACAAACCTAAATAGAAGATTACAATAATTATTAAAGCAATTGGTAAAAATCCTGTATTCCAATTATTTCGAATAAAAATATTTATTACTGTATCACAATATAAATAAATGCTGATCAGGCTGATCATGTCATAGATTCCACTGGTATGTTGTTCCAAAAGGTACTTATTTTCAAAATGAGCACGAATATTATTAAATAAAATAAAAAAAAGAATTAGAACTAAACTTAAAGTAAAAAATTCGATATTACTTTGATGATGAAAAAAAATAAATCCGAGTAAAGATAAATATAGTGTAGTGGGTAAAATTAATTGATGCAGGGAATAAATTTTTTGCTTTTGCTGATCATTGGAAGATAGAAGTGAGAATTGTTGTAGTAATTGTTCACTGAAAAATTTTGTACTAAATAATTCAAAAAGTAAAATTAAATATAAAATTAAAGCTGAAATAAAAAAATATTTAATAGGAAAGTTTTGCAGTGTATTAATCAAAAATAAAAAACCTACAGAAATGACAGCTGCATACATAAACGGTCTTTTTTTCCAATGTAGAATTCTCATAAAGCACTAATACCAGTTAAAATGTTTCCAGAAAAGTTGTAAATAATCAAAATAACAAAAATAATAATGAACATGGAAAGATGAAGATGCGGTTTTGCTTTGGTAAGTCCAGTCATACCGGTTTTTTTGAGAAAAAAATAATCCAAGGCAAAGACAATAATAATAAATCCAATAAAAATAAGATTTATTTGTGATTTTAAATTTCGATAACTTAGATTAGTTAGGAAATTTTGGAGAAAACTTAGGGCAATATATGATCTGGGCACTGGAGTACTTTGTTGAATTTGAGTAATCATACTATTGAGTGCATTATTGTCAATTTGATTGGTAGTGTGATTCCCGGCATCGTCATATGCAGTCATGACTAATGGTTGATCTGATTCTAAATCACTGGTTTTAATTTCAAATTCCCAGGAAAGTTCAGTTAGCTGTTTGGAAGCCAGTGGATTAATATTAAAAATGATAAATTTGGCAGGTGACGTAGTATCGGCATTTATAATTACTGTTTCGCGGGTAGAGGAATAATTTAATGATTGTACTTGAATAGATTCCAAAGCAATTTGAGGGGCTATTGTATCAATTGTAATATCTATCTGATCAGATGATCCCAGAAAGGTTTGAGCTTGATAAGCTTTGGCAATAAATTGATGCTTGCCTTCTGATAAGGCCATCGGTGGGCGATATACAAAATTTATTCCGGCAGTATTAATTTTAGGTGAGATTATTTGTTGTTGATCAAAAATTTCTATCTGACTTTGATCAGGTGCCACTCCAATTATTTCCGGTTGATTATTGTTGATGATCTCCTGATTTTTGGGTGTGACGATTTTGATTATTTCTTTTGTATTTGTTGACTTGACAGCAATATTATCCCCAGTTTCCGGTAAAGAATTCACTTTTCTTGAGCCAAAATGTGTCACAATAATTGTGTTATTTTTAATATTCTGATAATCACCGTGGACAATGCCAATTCCAATTTCATCAAATTTATTATTCATAATATTATTTCGATGGGTGATGCTGTTCATCCATGCCGTCATTATTGATTCTGAATTAGAAAAGCCTTCAGCCAGATTTTCTCCAGCATATACATAACTATAGCCAGCATCATCAAAAAATGTCCAAGGAGAAGTGCCAGGCGGACAATAATGTGCCCAGCAATTACTATCAAGCATAGCCTTGGCTTTAGCAGTAGCTGATTTGATCAGGTCAGTATTCACTGTAAGAGGTTGGAGATTTTCTTTAGCACGTTCTTGATTATGCATTTCATAAAGTTGCGAATAATCAATTTCAGCAGCAGCAATTAAAGTAGTGGAATTGGAAAAAAATAAGTTGAAAATAAAGAGTACCAGGGCATACAGGCTCAACGCCTTTTTGTTGGTAAGCCATGAGGTATAGTTGTTTTGCTTTGTAGGAAAAAAGAAATGCTTTAACATGAAAATAGTAAAAAGTTTCAATATTAGTTTAGCACAAGAGTTTGAGAAAGAGAAATGGGGAACGGTGTCCGGTATCCGGTGATCGGAAAACGGATGAAATTTTAGGGGTGTATTGCAATACACCCCTACCGAAAATTTTTGTTAATTTGTAGTATTAAAAAACTGGTTTTGAGTATTATTGATTTTTACTGTAAAAACGCCATTTTCTACTCTTAAGCTATCAAATGATTTAATGAAATTTGTAAAATCCTGATTACCTGGTTGGGACATTTGTAAATTTAAATTTGTGGCATAATCTTGAGTGCTAAATATTGGTCCGACATTGATAGTACCGGCTTTCAATTCGCTAATTTTAAAAGTAGTGAATGAGCCATTGGTAATTTCCAGATCTACTACAGCATGAGCGTTTAAAAACTTTTTAGGAGCGGATTGAGTCACAGCTGTAATGTCTATTACAGTCCGATTTTGTGAATCAATGGAGACTTTTATCACATTTTCAGAATTGGTTGTACCTGACATAAAGATCTGTGATAATTCTTCGCCGGTTAGAGTAAATTCTGTACCTGCCTGGATGTTATTATTGATTCTGGTTGTTACCAAATCCATTTGGCTGGTAGGCCATTTAGTCATTGGAGCATTGGTAGCAGTATCACTCATTAGTGTAGAAAGTAAAGCACTAGGACCAGCAACTGAAAGCCCAATTACGCTGACACAACAGCAGATCAATAATAAAATTAGTCCAATAATACAACCAATGGCAATCGTAGAAAATTTACATCCGGATTTTTTGGGCGTTGTTACTGCAGTAGGTGTAGCAGTTGGATTTGGTGTTGGTATACTCATGGGCAAAGGGTATAAAAAATTAAATAAAAATGATTCAATTTTTGTTTTAAGTACAAAAGGCGTTGCACTCTTTTGTGAAATAACTGCGATATTTTTCTAGCTTTCTAATTTCTCATACAATTCGAAAAGAAAGCGAAAGACGGGACTCGAACCCGCAACCCCCTATTTGGAAAACAGGTGCTCCACCAATTGAGCTACTTTCGCAATAAAAGCATTTTAGCATAAAGGGAAAGAAAAGAAAATCGCTGTCCAGTGACCGGTAATCCGTGATCAGTAACATTTACTAATGAAACCGATCACCAATATTCTCGAAAAATTTCCTACCAGATACTAGATACCAGCTACTAGATACTATTTTAGCAAAATCTCCAAATCTTTCCTCGCCACATTGGCAACAAGTTTTTCCACAAACGTTTCCAGTGCCACATTGTTTTCCTGCTCACCAGAACGGTAGCGGATTGAAACGGAATTTTGTTCTGCTTCTTTTTTACCAAGAATCAGCATATAGGGAACCAGCATTTCCTGAGCTTTACGGACTTTGTTTTGCATTCGTTCGGCATCGCTATCAATACTGACCCGGATACCATCAGCTTCTAAAGCTGCTTTGACTTTTTCAGCATATGCGAGATTCTCATCACTAATTGGGATGAGGCGCACTTGTTCTGGTGCTAGCCAAGCTGGGAATTTGCCGGCGAAATGTTCAATGAGAATCATCATAAAGCGTTCTGGTGAACCGAGAATTGCACGATGAATCATAATAGGCATTTCATCTTCTCCAGCTTCGTTTGTGAATTTTAACTCAAAGCGGGAAGGTTGGACATAATCAATTTGCACTGTCGATAATTGCCATTCTCTTCCCAGGCAGTCTGTCGCCATCAAATCCATTTTCGGAGCATAAAAAGCTGCTTCCCCAGGACCGGGATAATATTCAATTTTATTACGTTTCATAATTGTCTCTGCCCAAAGTTCAACCTTTTCCCAGATTTTCGGATCACCGGGATATTTAGCTAGATTGTTAGGATCTCTGGTAGAAAGTCGGTAGCGATATTTAAAGCCAAAAGTAGACATGACGGTTTTAGTCATTTCTAATGCAGTATCAATTTCCTGATCGACCTGACTTTCGCGACAGAAAATATGACAATCATCTTGTGAAAATGAACGTACCCGGGAAAGTCCATGCAGTTCACCGGGTTTTTCATCACGGTAAAGCATGGCAAAATCAGACAAACGCACTGGCAAATCTTTGTAACTTCTTGGTCTAGAAGCATAAATTTGGGTGTGTTGCGGACAGTTCATTGGTTTTAAGAAGTATTCTTCCTTGGAATAATTAGAGACCACCCGGAACATATCATCCTTATATTTATCGTAGTGACCTGACTTTTTGAAAAGATCCGCTTTAGCCATTTGTGGTGTCCAAACCTGAGTATAACCTTTTTTTACCTGCAACTCTTCAATATAATTGGTAAGCAATCTACGAATCAATGCTCCCCGGTAAGTAAAAAGTGGTAAACCTGGTCCTACCAAATCAGAAAAAGTAAATAAATCCAAAGTCTTACCAAGTTTACGATGATCTCTTTTCTTTGCTTCTTCCTGCTGCCAGAGAAATTTATCAAGTTCTGCTTGTGTTTTGAAAGCAGTGCCATAAATTCGAGTCAGCATTTTATTCTTTTCATCACCATGCCAGTAAGCACCGGCAATGGAAAGTAGCTTGAAGACTTTGATTTCGCTTGTATTATCAACGTGCGGGCCACGACATAGATCGACATCTGCTCCCTTTGAACGTGGTTCACCAGTCCAGTAAATAGAAAATTTTTCATCACGTTCATTAATCGCTTCGATCCATTCAAGTTTATACGGGTTATCTTTAAAAAGTTTCAGTGCATCTGCCCTAGAAATCTCTTCACGGACAATCGGTAATTTGGCAGCAATAATTTCTTGCATGCGTTTTTCAATTTTTTCAAAATCTGCTTCAGAAACACTACCCCCAAAATCAAAATCATGGTAAAAACCTTCTGCCGTGGCAGGTCCCATAGCTCTTTTCAAGCCAGGATATAGCTCCTGCATTGCCTGATGTAAAACATGCTCTGTGCTATGGCGCATCTTGTAAAGCTCAAAATTTTCCGGATTTACATAATTTGGTAAATCCTTTTTAAAATCTGCATAATTGTCGGACATGGATAGAAAAATAAAAGATAAAAGTATCAAGTATCATGTATCAAGTAGCTTTCCGATCACCGTTCTCACAAAAAAAGCCCTCAGGATTCTAAGATAATACTTAAAACACTAAGGGCTTTTTATGGCGGTCCCACCTTTAATTATACTTTTTTATAATTATTTAATTTTCTGGTATTGCTTTACTTGAGTTTAAAGCTAACTTTTTGGAAAATTTCACAAAATCTATTTCCATCTCTATTAAAGTGTATTATAGTATAGAAGAAATTAAATTCCAACAATTATTTGTATTAAATTCTGATATTACTTCACTGCCAGATGGAGAAGCTTAAAGTCTTGATGTTTGGATGGGAATATGCCCCAATTATTACTGGTGGACTTGGTATTGTTTGTCGTGATCTTGCAGAGCAGCTAATTCAACAAAATATTGCAATTGATTTCATTCTTCCTAAATTACCGGCTAATTTGCCTCAAAATAATATTAATTTTATAAATTCTTCTGGATTTATTAATTCCGAACTTTATCAACAATTTGAACTTAACTCGCAATTAATACCTTATGCAGGATTAAATCAATATTCGACCACAGTAGAATCAAATAATGATTTACAAACTTTATACGGGAACAATCTTCTCAATGAAATTCGCAAATATGCTTATAGTGCGTTGGAAATTTCCCGGAAAAGTCAGTTTGATGTGATACATGCTCACGACTGGATGACTTTTCCAGCTGCGATCAATGCCAAGTGGTTTTCCGGTAAACCGCTTGTGGTTCACATTCATTCCACAGAATACGATCGCAGCGGTAATCATCCTTATCAGGAAATTGTCAAATACGAACAATTAGGACTAGATGCTGCCGATGTGATTATTGCAGTATCCGAAAGAACTAAACAACAACTCATCGAATTGTATCATCAGCCAGCAGAAAAAATTAAAGTAATTCATAATGCAATTGCAAATTCGCCTCAAAATAAAGTAATATCAGCTGCACCAGTGGCTCAATTAAAAAAAGAAAAGATTGTACTTTTCCTTGGTCGTTTAGTAGCTCAAAAAGGTGCTGATTATTTACTAAAAGCTGCTAAACTTGTATTAAGATATTTACCAGACACACGGTTCGTTTTTGTAGGAAAGGGTGAGATGTTACCAAGTCTCATCAATTTGAGTATTGATTTGGGTATTTCCGGGAATGTATCATTTGTGGGTTTTCTCGAGCATGATCAGATTGACCAGGCATATTTACAGGCAGATTTGTTTGTAATGCCTTCTGTATCAGAGCCTTTTGGATTGACAACTTTGGAAGCGATCAGGAATGGTACACCAGTCCTCATTTCTAAACAATCAGGAGTATCTGAAGTTATACCCAATTCATTAAAAGTTGATTTCTGGGATATTGAAGAAATGGCCGATAAAATTCTTGCAGTACTTAAGCATGAGGCATTATCCAGCAGTCTTGTCGAAAATAGCAGAAATGATCTTGAGCAAATTACTTGGAAGCATCAGGCAGAGAAAGTGGTGGAGATTTATCGGCAGATGATGTAATGGTAAGTATCAAGTATCATGTATTACGTATCACGTATTAAGAAATAGTAGCTTGTAGCTCGTAAATATAAATAATGTCAAAATCCTCTTCCCGTAAAAAAGTTTGTTTTTATTTTCAGGTGCATCAGCCGGCCAGACTGGCGAAATTCCATTTTTTTGATCAGGCTAAACCTTCTCTGGATAAGTATTTTACAGGATTGGCTGGTTCTAGTAATGAGACAATTATTCATAAAGTTGCTCAAAAAAGTTATCTGCCGACTAATCAGATAATTGCTGATTTATTAAATAAATATCCGGAGTTTCAAGTCACTTATTCAATTTCTGGAGTAGCATTAGAACAGATTCAGGAATTTGTTCCAGAATTATTAAAAAGTTTCCAAAATCTTGTGAAAACCGGTCAGGTAGAACTGCTGAATGAGACATATTATCATTCAATTAGTTGGTTATATTCTCAGGAAGAATTTTGTAAGCAGGTTCATCTACATCGGCAGTTGATCTGGAAATTATTTAAAAAGAAACCGTCCATTTTTCGTAATACAGAACTGATTTATAACAATGAATTAGGAAATTTCATTCGTAATTTGGGCTTTAGCGGTATCCTGGCAGAAGGCTGGGATTTTTATTTGCAGGGTAAATCACCAAATTATCTCTATCAGGCTAAAAAATTTAAGCTCTCCAATACACAATTAAAAATTGTCAATCAATATAAATTTAAGGATAAAATTCAAACTAATCTGGCATTATTATTGAAAAATTATAAATTGTCAGATGATATTGCTTTTCGTTTTTCCAATAAACAATGGGTCGAATATCCCCTTACTGCTAAAAAATTTGTCAGCTGGATTCAGGCTGCTGAAGGAGAGATTATCAATTTATTTATGGATTATGAAACATTTGGTGAGCATCAATGGCAAGATAGCGGAATTTTTGAATTTCTTAAAGCATTACCAGGGGAATTATTAGAAAAAGGGATTGGTTTTACTACTCCTGCTGCAATTGTTAAAAACAATTATAAACACGGTGAAATCGATATGCATAACTATGTTTCCTGGGCAGATATGGAACGCGATATTTCTGCTTGGCTTGGAAATAAAATGCAGCAGCAAGCAGCAAAACTTTTATATGAATGTGAATCAACACTGCGAATATTATCCAAGCATCTTCCTAGGCTTCAGCGGGATCAGATCCATGATGCCTGGCGAAAATTACAGACATCAGACCATTTTTATTACATGTCGACCAAGTACTGGAATGACGGCGATATTCATAAATACTTTAGTCCATATGATTCACCATATGATGCTTATATTAATTATATGAATGTACTGACACATTTCAAAACTGAAATGACAAATCATGCGAAAATTCTTATTAAACCATGAATAAAGAATTTCTCTTAGTCAATAAATTGGGTGGGTTTGCTTCTTCGCAATTCAATTTGGTCAATACCAGAAAATATCATGGTTTGCTGATTGCTGGCTGGGATCCTGAACAGCGCTGGAATATTGTCAACCGGATTGATGATAGTATGGAGGTGGCTGGTAAGACGACTGAGCTGTCTTCAAATATTTATCAGGGAAACGTGATTTATCCCCAAGGTGAGCAATTAATTAAAAGTAGTAATCAGGAGATTTATCCAAGTTGGTTTTATGAGGTTTCCGGGATTCAGATTCAAAAATCACTGGTGATTGATAAAAATGCAAATCGTGTATATTTGAAATATACATTTCATAATTTTTCTGGGTCTGTTGCGAAGTTTCGCGTTACGCCATTAATTACATGTCGCAGTATTCATGAGTTAAAGCGTTTTGATAAGCAAAAAGATTTATATCCGCTTTATTTTTCAAATAATCAGGTAAATCTAAAATTATCAGCAGAGCAACTTTTAAAAATCGAGTATTTGCCTTGTGAATTTCAGCCTGCTCCGGATATTTATTATAATTTTTATTATCCTGAGGAGGCACTTCGTGGCTATGATGCACTTGAGGATTTACAAAAAATTGGCGATTTTACTTTTCAGATCCCAGCCGGGAAAAGTAGTTTTACTTTAAGTTTCACTGCGGAAAATATTGCTAGTAAGGTTGCTATTCCTGAGCAATTAGCTGATCCGTTTTTGACATTTTCTTTATCACAGCAGAGATTACTGGCACATTTTTATAGCAGTAATCAAATTTCCGAGTCACAATTAACTAATCTGGCAGTGCTTCGTGCCGCTGAGTTTCTGGTTCAATTTGAACAGCCAGCGATCATTGCCGGTTATCATTGGTTTGGAGAATGGGGACGTGATACGTTTTTGGGGTTCAAAGGCATATTATTAATTCCCCAGAAATTTTTGGAAGCGAAGCAATTACTGATTAAATGGGGTAAATGGATTAAGGATGGCTTATTACCCAATCGGCCTTTTTATCAGGATTATCATTCACTTGATGCCATTTTTTGGTATGCTATCGCGTTTTGGGAATATTATCAGGCCACTGGTTCTTTGGTCGATTTAGAATTTTGCGTGACCCAATTGGAAAATGCCTATTTGGCGATTACTGCGGGACAAGCTAATTTAACTGTCGCCCGGGAAGGATTTTTAGTTGATCATCTTTATACTGAAGCGCGTACCTGGATGGATGCTAAGCATCAGGGCTTACCGGTGATTGATCGAAGTGGACAGGCGGTAGAAATTCAGGCACTTTGGTATAACTTTTTAAAAATTCTCGAACAATTTAAATTAAAAATAAATGATCGCACGCATTTACAAGAAATTAAAAAAATTCAACTTAATTTAAAGAGAAATTTCTCCAAACAGTTCTGGAATGAAAAACAAAATTGTCTTTTTGATGTAATTAGAAGTGATTTTCAGGATAATTCCATCCGGCCGAATCAGTTATTTGTGCTCTATTTACCATTTTCAGATCTTGTGAGCGTCCGTGCTGCTAAACGCATTCTTTTTACGATTGAACATAAATTATTAACAAAAGTAGGGCTACGGACTTTGGCTAAAGCTGATCCACTTTATCAAGCATCATACTCTGGAGATGAAATACAAAGAAATCTCGCTTATCATAATGGAACTATTTGGTTGTTTTTCCTGGGAATTTATCTAATTGCCTATCTCAAAGTACATAATTTTTCCAAACAAGCGCAATTGATGGTAACCAAAAGACTGGATGATTTGCATAAATTTATCCAGTCGGAAAAATTACAGACATTTCCGGAAATTTTTACTGAAACAACCTGGCAATCAGCTGGTTGTATTTCTCAGGCTTGGAGTACGGCTTTAATATTGGAAGTTATTGCGTTAGTTAATTATGCGGGAGGGTATAAATTATGAATAACAATTAGAAATTTGCAATTTGCAATGTGCAATGCTCTATTCTCATAATTCTTTTAGATTCCTAGATTCCTAGATTCCTAGATTCCTAGATTCCTTCTTTCTCATTCATAATTCATCATTTATAGTTCATAATTCCTTTACATACCATTAGATAAGTCATAAGTGTTACCGAAACGGTTACCGTTAGATAAATG
>JBAXHO010000044.1:0-13824 GCA_037138855.1 bacterium | reverse complement strand
TCTATTGTTCGCTAGTTATCAACACCTGATACTGTCCTTAACGCGACACTAGTGATGCTGATATTAAATATTTTTCGTTCTTTTTGCAAGTAACGAGTTCCGATTTCATTTTTCCAGTCTACCGTCTACAGTTTACTGTCTACCGTCTACCGCTTCCAGCCTCGCTCTCGGCTCTCTATCAATCTCTTCCAAAGTTTCAAAGCGAAATTCCTTCCTCTCTGCCATAAAATGGGCGGCGATGCCGATCATCGCTCCATTATCGTTAAAAAGGCGACGGTCGAAGGCAAAATAGGCTACAGCTCCAAATTTAGTAGTGATTTTACGGATTTCCGCTCTGACTTTCGCACTGGCGGTGACTCCGCCACCCACGAGTAGAATTTTGACCGGATATTGCTCTAAAGCCATACTCAGCCGGGCGGATAAATGTTTAATAGCAGCTTTTTCAAAAGATGCAGCCACATCACATACCTCTTGTTTAGTTAACTCACTGTTTTTTGCCCGAAATTCTTTGAGAAAATAGAAAACCGCTGTCTTGAGACCGGAATAACTAAAGTTGAGAGTTTTATTTTTCAGCATCGGCACTGTGAAAGGAAACTTTTCCGGGTCACCGAGTTTAGCCAACTCAGTAACCACAGCTCCGCCTGGATAACCGAGATTCAACATTCGGGCAACTTTATCATAAGCTTCGCCGATCGCATCATCTAACGTCTCACCAATCACTTCATATTTACCAAGTTCATGTACTAGTACAAGTTCTGTATGCCCACCGGAAATGAGTAAGCCCATTACAGGAAAGTCCTTATCGCTAAGCTTGATTGGGGCTACGCCCTTGAGATTGGCACCCAATGAAGACAAGAGATGTCCTTCCATGTGATTCACGGGAATCAGAGAAATTTTGTATTGCAACGCAATTTCCTGGGCTTTAGCAATGCCAATCTCTAAAGCAATGGCCAAGCCTGGTCCATAAGTTACAGCAACAGCATCGAGACTACTCAAAGTTAATAATTTCTTGGCATTGATACTTGCCCGCTGCAATGCTTCCTTAATTACTAGATCAATATTTTCCTGATGTGCTCGCCTAGCAATATCCGGCACTACCCCGCCCCATTTACGGTGAAGTTCTACCTGGGAGGCAATCACATTGGCGAGTACCTTGGTACCAGAGACAATTCCAGCTGAAGTATCGTCACAGGAAGTGTCGATGGCGAGAATGAGTTTTAATGGCTTTGACATAATTTGTAGAAAACGGTGTCCGGTGTCCGGTGATCGGAATGAAAATTATATTTTTTGCTTAATTTCGATAATCTTTAAGAATTCTCCTGGTAAAAAAACGTTGATTTTAGCTTTCACATAATCCTTTTGATTTCGCGTAATGATTGCTTTACAGTCATGTTTAAGAGCAATGTAATATTGCAAACCATCTTCAAAATCTGGAAATTCAGAAGCTAAAGAATTTCCAATCGTTTTGTCAGTTAAAGGTAAAACTGTAAGTAACAAACATAATCTACCAATAGCATCTCGAGCTGTCTTTTCATCAATATTTGTACAAATAATATAATAACAATTAGCAATAATTAGCGCTGATGTACAACCAATTACCAGTCCTTTTTCAACTAGTCCCAACAATCTGACAGCATCATGATAAAATGGTGATCTTTTTAAGAGAACATCGAGAATAATATCAGAATCAACAAAAATTTTCTCCATCATTTCAAGAATTTCTTATTTAAAGCTGTTTTCAGTAAGGTTTTAGAATTTATTTCTTTGTTATGATTCTTTGCAATACCGAGCAAACCGTCGACAATCGGCGTATTGGATTTTATTTCAATTGACTCTTGTGATAAATAACTAAAATACCTCTCTACCAGCCTTGAAAGACTAACTTCATGCGTAATAGCATATTCCTTAGCAGTAATAATCACTTCATTGTCCATCGATAATGTAAGCTTAGTAAGCATTTTGCAATTTGATATCAAAAATATACGTATGATTATAGAATCTTTATACGTATAATGCAAGATAAAAACTAATTTATTAATATAATTAACCAAATTCAGCTTTTCAAACATGAATTCCCAATGCTAAAGGTGAAGCATGTCCTGGCCCTCCAGCAAAATTTAATCCGCCAGCAGTATTTCTGACCACGTGTGTAGAATTAGTCCCGAGATCTAGACAGTATGCCCTTTGCAAATCCAATTTTAAAGTTTGATTAATCTGTTTAAGCATTGCCAAAATCGTTTCAGGTTCAGCGTGAATCCAAAATGGCACTGATATTAATGCCGGATTATTATTTCTGTCGTAAGCTAGTAAGTTGATAGTTTTATGAATCGGCTGAGCAATTATCTCTGTCCCATAAACTTTCCCTTGAATGACGTCAATCATATATTGCGTCTTAATCTTCATTTTTCCAATTCCCTTTACTGGCAAATGAAGCCAGGCCAGTTCATCAGAGTGAGAGAAGTCCTTGGATTGCATCGATTTAGCATATATTTGATGAAGTTTTAATGCTTCTATAATTTCTGGCGACATTTGATTCTGAGGTTGTAACTCACTTGTGTATCCATAAAGCAGTGAAGCCAGTTCCGGAGAAATAGTAGACCCAAGACTTACTCCTGACGCCCAACCAACCACCTGTTCAGCTCGAACATTTACCTCCTCACTCATATCACCTAGCGATGCCACTGCCAACAAGTTATCATTTCCCTGCATAAACCTCCGTAAAGAGGCAGCTAGTAATATCCCATCTTGACCTGAATAAGGATTTTCAAGTGATCCGGCTGGATAAAGCTCGACTTGCCCACCCGGAAAATACGATACAGACACATGCGCAGGCATCCCGCCATCAAAAAATCGGTCTTCTTTTACAATTTCCGATAAAGCTAAATTCCATTGCCTTCCCTCTTGAGGCAATTTGCGTTCATAAATTTTACCAAAATAAGTCAAGACACCTTTCTCTACACAATTTGCAGCAGAAAATTTCATTTGCGCTCGGACTGCAGCACTACCTTTGGCCACAATTGTCGTCTGCAAATCATAGGGCAAGTACGGTAATAGCCAGCGCTCTAAGCTAGATAGCGGTGCAGACGGTTCCATAAAACAACGTAATGGAGGTAAAAATGGTACCTCAGTCATACGTCCGGTATCGACCAGACCAGGGAAAATATTCATCTCTCTGGTAGCTGGTAGAAATGAAGCAATAGCTAAGGTTCCGAAAGCAGCAATGAAAACTTTCAAAAAGTCCCTACGAGAAACTTGTGGCAAATTTTCCGGTATTAAATTTTAAACTAAGACAATTCAGTTCTAAGAGAAACGCCTGAATTCTATCATGCTTATCTTGTTTTTAACTTACTTTACCCTCAAAAAAATAGCCATTTTATAATCATCCAAAAAAAATAATGCTAAACTTATTTTGCTATAATAAATTTATTCACAAAAATAATATGACTCAGGAAATTCACAAAAATGCTGATCAAATAATTTAATTCACCTGCATACTTTGCAGTACCTGGTCCAATTTCAACAAAGTAGAATCATCTAAGTTATCGCTGATTGCAGCATTAAAGAGATTTACTTTTTGAGGAGCACTCCCATTCGCTGCGTTTGCAAAACAATACAAATTATCAAAAGTCACCATATCAATACTAAAGCCACAACCAGGATTAAATTCTTTTTTAGTAGCTGATTTATTCCAATATAGTGTAGTACCAATTCTTCTCGTTGCTATCCCTAAAACAGCATATTCCTGATAACTATTTTTACTTAAATCAATTATTTTGGCTTTAGACAATCCCCAATTCACGTTGGCATTGTTAATACTGTCAATATAACTTTGTGCGGTATCTTTAAATTTAAAGATTTCTGAGCACTCGCCCTCATCCCCGATACCCCAAACCGCTTTTAAACTAAATACTTCCTGATCAGCTTCATCAAATACCGATACTCCAGTGATTCCCTGGTAATTCAAGCCTTCCATTAATTTGTCAGTACCTTTACCATCTACATATTCAGCTATTTTCCAGCCTTGTGGTAATTTAGTTCTGATAAACTTTCCAGAATAATCAGAAAAATCATTTGTACTTATGCTAATTTGTGGTGAAACAATAGCAGTTGAATTGCTTGCTGAAATATTATTCAATTGAGAAGAATCTTCTTTCGAACTTTGACTAGAACGCTGCCAAAGTAATGAAAAAATAATGCCAATACTTAAACAAAGTAGCAATAAAAATACTATGCTGCCTAAAAACAGCTGCCACATTCGCTTTGTCTTCTTCTGATTATCCTGCATCTGCCGTTCTTTGATAAATAATTAAATTAAAAAAAATTATTCGTTTAAATCAAATCAATTCGTTTCTTACTTAATAGCCTTTCCGTTTTTTATCCCACTGTTCAATTAGCTTGGTAATTCCATAAAGTTTACTGACTGGGATATCACGAGCTGGTATGTAGCGCACTGCCTCGCCACCAAATCCCATTTTGAAAAAACTTAAACCCTGCCAGGGATGATCTGGCCTATTTTCCGGAGCAATTCCCCAGAAATTATAAAATTTTAAACCGCGCTTCTTCGCTTCCTGAATATTATACCATTGGATCAGAGCTGGTGCCGGAATTTTTCTAAACTCAGTTAAACTTCCAGAATAATGATAATATGAACTTTCACCATGATAAATAAAAATCGCAGCAGCAATATATTTCCCTTGGTATTTTGCCAGAAAAAGACCAGCGGAATTATCTATGACAAATGCTGTAAATTGCTTAGTAATATATTCTTCTGAATATCCAGTCCAACGTTGTCTTTGAATTGTATCCAGATAAATTGGATAGAAATCCTTGATCCGTTCCGGGTCCTTAGTTGATTCAATGGTTACACCGTCTTTTTCTGCCCTACGAATCTCATATCTGGTTGTTTTACGCATATTTTTTTGAATTTCAGCTTCGCTCTGAGAAAGATCCAAAACCCAAGTATCAAGAGCATCGACGTCGGACATCGGACTAATATTTTGATAACATTCCAGCCATTCAGTTTCCTCTGCTTCAGTAACTAGAGGGCTCATTCGCCAAAACCAAAGCTGCTTTTCCTTACAATATATACTTATGGAATTAATAATAAATTCTACCTGATTCTCATTCTGCCAAGGAGCAATAGGACCATTACGAACATACAAATATTTTCCACGTCGGGCATGGATTTCTACTCCCTGAGCTAAGGCAAAAAGTTCATTAGCATCATTATAAAAGCCAAAACGCATCACTGGTTTCCCCAGCGCTTTTTGAAATTCACCCCAATTCCAGGACTGAAAAAATGAAGTAGCAATCCCACTCTCATTGATAAAAGCTTCCCAGATTTGTTTGTCAATAATCTCGTGATAATTCATGAATGGTAATGATTAGAAGTTAATTGATAATTCCTCCCAGCATAGATTGCAGATCTGCAACCCCTCCTGCTGCTTCTCCGCTACTTGATACTTGATACATGCTACTTGATACTTCTTATCTCCTTCATCACTCGCTCGGCTACATTGCCTTCCAATAAAACAATCTCATTTTTTCCGACATACTCTTTGTATGTTTGACCAAGTGCTACAGCATCTTCAATCAATATTACTTTGAATTCCCGCATCTTTTCCCGCACAATTCCCGCAAATAATGGATCGCTAGTAATCAGACCATCTGCAGATTCTACAAGACGTTCAGCAATTTTCTGATAAACTTTATCTTGAACAGCTCCCAATTCAATTATCCCGGCGGTTAAAACCCATTTCTTCTTATATCCAGACAATGAAGTCAAGTATTCCAGTCCTGCCAAAAATCCTGCAAAACTAATATTATAGCCATCATCCAGTAATGTACTTTCATTAATAGCTGGAAATGTATGTAAATATGGAAATTCAAATTTTGTTGCATTAATAATCTTCACCACTTCTTTAACTGATAATCCAAGCTTCACACTAGCTGCAATAACGGCCAATAAATTTAATACATTGTGAACACCAACAATATTTGTACGAACATGATGCTCAACACCTTTATACATTAAAATGAAACTAATTCCATTTTGATCATCATTCACTCCTTTAGCATAAATATTCTCATCATGCGGAAATTCATACATATGCTGTTCATCAGCCTTACTCTGCTCTGCACTTGATTCTTCACTTACCATTTTCAACTGATCATTAATAGTAAAATACAACATTTTTTGCTGCTTAGTTTTCGTTGCCATTTGAAGACAATATTCATTATCACCATTAAAAATTGCTGTACCCTTGAGTTTTAAACCAGCAATAATTTCAAATTTGGCAGCAACCAATTTTTCAATGCTGCCAAACAAAGAGAGATGCTGAGCTTCAATACCTGTAACAATAGCAATATCAGGATGAGCAAGTGATACTGCCTCTTTTATCTCACCTTTACGATAAGCACCCATTTCTGCAATAAAAATATTTGTATCAGGTTTAATCAGGCTGGCAATTGTCATTGCTATACCAACTGCAGTATTTTTATTATGAGGAGTTTTCACTACATTGAAATTCTTACTCAAAACTTGAGCCAGTAATTCTTTGGTAGTTGTCTTACCATAGCTGCCAGTAATTCCAATGATTTTTAATTGCGGATTTTTCTTTAAAATTATACGTGCTCTCATAATCCAGGCACGTTTTCTAAAAAATGAAAGTGGATATGTCAAAGCCACAAGAAACATTACTGAATAATGCACCGCAAATTCCATCGTGATGTTTAAAACTGAAACCAATATCAAAATTAAAGTTGCCAAAGGAGTCACATAAATTTGACCAATTTGTTTTGGCAAGATTTCTGTGAAACCTACATTAGAAATATCTTGCAATGGTTTGATTTCTAAAAGCTTGGTAAATGTACCACTAGTATGATATAGCAACGAATCGACCCAAAGCATTAAGACAAAATATACTGAAAAAATGATGAGAATGTTACTGACTAAAATAATTATATTACGAATACTTTTATAAGCAGGACGTTGATAATCTTTTTTTATAATTGCCTTGATAAAACTATCAGCTTCAAAAATGCTGGTGGAAAAGATAATGATGATAAAGGCAAAATAAATATTATATTGAGGATGAAATAAATATATCCAAACTCCAATTAAGGATAATGATTTAATAATCAAGATCGGTATGCGTTTTCGATCTATTCTCTGTTCAAATCGTATATGACTTAAAAAACGGTCTAAGCGATATTCTTTGATCTGCCATAGATATGTGGTCGCAAGTAAATTTCGGATAATTACCAGTAATGCCGGTATGGAGAAGAAAATTAGTAAAAAATTATAATAAATCATCTTATTTTGCAAAAGAATTAATAATAAATAAGACTGCTTGTGGATCTTTCAAAGGTAAATTATGCCTTGCTCCAGCCACAACCTGAAGCCTAGAACCAGAAATCAAACTGGCCATTTTTTCCCCCTGCCATAAAGGAGTGTAAGTATCTTTTTCACTCCAAATTAATAAAGTCGGTACTGTAATCTGGACTAAAGCATGCTCCAAATGCGTTTCCACAACATTAGCCATGGTCGCTTTCATTTTATTGGCATTGAGATAATCACGCTCCCGCACAATATATTTATAAAAGATGCTTTTGACTGGCCTTTCCAACTGTTTCAAACCAGGAAGTTTAAATATTCTTTTTCCAGTTTTGGCAATTTTTTTAAAAATAAATTTTTTCACTGTATTAGCAGGATTAATTCCGGCAGCATTTACCAAAATTAATTGACTTAATAAATGCTTCTCCCGGGAAGCCAATCTAGCTGCGATTTGACCACCAAATGAGTGTCCCAGCAAAATCGGCTTTTTTAATTCCAGTTTTTTAATAAAATCAATAACAAAATCAACGTAATCTTCCAGCTGCATCTCATTTTTGAGCATTTCACTTTGACCAAATCCCGGCAAATCCAGATTATAAACCTGAAATCCTGATTTACTCAGTAAATTTTGCAACTCAGCAAGACTTTGGAGCGATCCCCCCCAGCCATGTAACATTATAAGAGGCTTGCCCGCTCCAGCCACTTCGTAATTAATCCGCATAATTTCATAAAATGAATCCTTCTATATATTAAACGACCCTACCGCAAAAGTCGAATCTCGAATTGTGAATCCTGAATTTATTTCAGGACGAATCTCGGGAAAAGTTTTGCATGTCCAAAACTTTGGATGCTTCACTTTTATCCAAAATGCGAAATACGATATACGTTTCTTCCCTCTCGAAATGCAATATGCGAAATTCGAAATACAAACATGTTTACAATCTGCAATCTTTTAACTTTTATCTTCTTTCTTTTAACTTTTTCCTCTATAATTCCACCATGTTGACCATTCATATCATCACAATTTTTCCCAACATGTTTACTTCGGTATTTGCTGAAAGCATTGTCAAACGTGCCAAGGATAAAGACTTGATAGCAATTAAAATTTACAATCTGAGAGACTGGACTGATGATGCTCGTAAAACAGTCGATGATAAACCCTATGGTGGTGGACCTGGCATGGTAATGAAGGTCGAGCCTTTTTACAAAGCAGTAAAAGAAATCAAAGCGAACTTATCTGGGAATATCAAAGTAATTCTTACCAGCGCCAAAGGCAAACAATATAACCAACAAATCGCCCAAGAATATTCACAATTAGATCATCTCATTATCCTCTGTGGTCATTATGAAGGCGTGGATGAACGAGTCAGTGCACTTTTATGTGATACAGAAATCTCAGTGGGAAATTATATTCTCACTGGCGGTGAAATCCCAGCGATGACAATTGCAGATTCAGTAGTGAGGCTGATTCCTGGAGTACTAGGTAACGAAGAATCACTGGATGATGAATCACATAACGAAGAAAATAAGCTGGAATATCCTCAATACACAAGGCCTGAGGTATTTACTGATTCTCAAGGAGAAGCACATTCCGTTCCTTCAGTCCTCACCAACGGCAATCACAAAGAAATCCAAACTTGGCGCCAAACGAAAAAGTAAGATACACTTTTTTTTTCATAGCTACAAGCTACCAGCTACTAGCTACTTTTTCAGTTAATTACTCGCGGTAATATCAATTTTATTCGCGTTTTCATCAAACATCTTCAAATAACTGACGATCTTATTCACTGCTTTATCCAGTTCACCCTGTTTATTTTCCACAATTGCCAAAGTAGCCCCAATTGCTATAGCATAACTGGAGGCAAAATTCCGGGTCACTTCCAGATTCATTTCTACATCAAACAAAGTAGAGTCATCATTACGATCACGCGTTGGATCTTCGGCCCGACGTTTCCAGATACTTTCTGCTGCAGCTTCGACAATGATAAACATATCCGGTTTAATTTTTTCCAAAATATGTAAATTAAAACCAGGTAAATAGCCTTGTGGAGTCTTAAGTGCTGCATGAGTTTCAATGATATAATTTTTATTTGGCTCTGCATCAATTTGCTTTTTGATGACATCGACAGTTTCTTCCTGAATAAATCGCTGCATGCGAATATCCACTTTTCTTAGTTCATCAATATGTTTGATCAAACCACGAGGTGCAGCAAGCTTTTCCATAATTCTGCCCCAGTGAACACGTTCGAAATTTACCTGTTTAATAACTTTTTTAACAACTGTTGATTTACCGACACCGTTGATACCTAAAATAACTGTAATCATGCGCTGATAATAAATTGTAAAATAGAAAATCCCAATCCTGCAAAGCTAGCAAGAAAGGTAATAATACTAACCCAAAAAAGAATTTTTTCAAAATATTTTCTCCAATTTGCTGTATAAAATGTATTTACAGGATCCAACAAAACTCCAAAAAGTAAACCACCAAGAAATCCTCCAATATGAGCCCAATTATTAATTGCAAAACTTGCTGAACCCAGAAAATTAACTCCAAATCCAATTAAAATATTATACCCGACAAAAATCCACAGCTGATAAGTATCGACATACATATCCATACTTACACCGTAAGGATTTTTGCGATATTTGCTGCCTAAAATTAAACCGACTAATCCAAAGATTGCTCCAGAAGCTCCTACAGACAAACTCAATGCAGCATCATTGCCATGAAGAAATATTCCCACCAGTGAGGCTAAATTACTCATCAGCGAAGCTGTAATCGCAGTAAAAATATAGACCAAAAAGAACTTTTTACTACCATAAAAATTTTCTACCATCCTGCCAATACTCCATAGTGCCCACATATTTAAAAGTAAATGCAATAAATTACCATGTAGAAAAGCACTGGTCACCGGCCGGAAAAGCTCCCAACCGCTTAATAATGCCATCAGATTATCTGCTCCAAGGAGATAAAGAATACCATCGAAATTAGTTCTAGAGAAAGATGACAATCCTATGGATATCAAGAACATCAAGACATTCAAGCCCATCAGAAAATAGATCACCTTAAATTCAGTTTTAAATTTTAACCACATTAACTTAGGATTCATTTTTCAAATTATTCACGAAATCATTGTAGCAAAGGCACCCTGCCCGAACAAGCGTTTTTTCATGGGAAAACTGAAATTAGATCATCAATAAAGTTATGACCCCTTGCTAATCCGAAGTAATCTTTTTCCGGCACTTAAATAGTCAATTTTAATCTCAAAAAATTCAATTGCGGATTTTTTCTGTAGCTCAAGAAAATACTGTAATGCCCCACCCGACCATTCTACCGCAATAATATTTCCAGGTTTAATGTAGTTTTCTAAACCCAGTTTTCCAAGCTCAGCAAGATTTTCCAACCGCCAAGCATCGAAGTGGACAAGAAATGAAGCCGGTTTCCGGTGTTCGGTTTTCGATGCTCGGGAAGAAATACGTTTTGTTATTTCTCCATTTTTTCCGCTCACCGATAACCGATCACCGCTTACCGGACTTTTTATCTCATACTCCTCAATCAACGAATACGTCGGCGACTTAACTAATTCAGTAATACCAAGCCCCTTAGCCATTCCTTTGGTAAACTGGGTCTTCCCAGCTCCCAGCTCAGCATCAAACAGTACAATAGTACAACTAGTAGCCAGTAGCTCGTAGCTTGTAGCTGAGATTCGAGATTCGCAATTCGAGATGCGCTTCGCAAAAGCATAGCCTTCCTCCTTCATCTCCGCTTCCGAATTCACTTCTTTTTCTAAAACTAACTCCAGAGGCAAATAACTCCCTGCTCTCAAGATTTGCATATCTGACCGGGTCGTATCAATCACCGTAGAAGAAGGATGATGAGGCAATTCCCCGGCATCCAGGAAAAGATCAATCAGTCCTTTCTGTTTTTCCGACAATGTATCCAGAACATCCTGATATGAATAGGGAGTCTTTTTACCCGCGGAATTGGCTGAGGTAGCAGTGATTGGCTTGCCAAACTCCTTGAGTAACTTAAGCATGAAAGGATAATCCGGAATCCGAATTCCCAGCGTACCCACTTCAGACTCTAAAGCTTTAGCAACCTTGCCTTTACTTCTGGAAATAATTGTAAATGGTCCTGGCAGAAATTTTTGATACAGGTCCTGTGCCTGAGAATTCAGTTCTACGTAATCTTCTGCCATTTTTTTATCAGCCACAGCAATGGAAATCGCTTTCCCTTCCGGACGATGCTTATATGACAGTAGTTTCTTCACCGCCTCCGAATTGGTCGCAGCCACTCCCACGCCATAACAAGTCTCAGTAGGAAACACAATTAATCCCCCGGAATTTAAGGCTGTAATAGCCTCAGAAATAATCTTTTTGTCATCTACCGCTAATCGTCGCATGAGAAGATTTTAACATGAAAAGGCTCTAATCAGGAGTAATAAGAATAAAAATTTTAGGAAATATTTTAAAAATTTATTTCAGACAAAATTACCATCATTCATTTATCTAGTCAGCCAACAAAGCATATTCAAGGTTACTGTTGTATGCCAAGTTTATTTGATTTTTTCGCAATTATTATCCCGGGACTAGTTCGAAATGATTCAAGCAAACTTGCAATATAATAATGATTAAACTTTTTCAAGTCTTCTAAGGTCGGATACCTAGTTAGACTAGCAGATTGTATAGAACTGTCATTCAAAGAAACTTCACTTTGGGTGCTAGATAAAGTAGCTAGATATACTCCACTTAAAATCTTAGCATCAGAACCATATTGATCAATTAAGACTTTTAACATATCTTCTACCTCGCCGGAAGGAAGATTTGTGACATCAATTTGGTGTAATGTCTGTTCAGAATCAAGGATAG
Organism: bacterium; assembly: GCA_037138855.1. Lineage (GTDB taxonomy): Bacteria > Patescibacteriota > Dojkabacteria > B142 > OLB20 > JBAXHO01. The sequence continues at coordinate 1,619 of JBAXHO010000044.1, read as the reverse complement.
CCTGTTCTATTGCTTTTTCTCCCAAATTATAATCTTTACCAATTTGTGCAAATTCGGCTGGACGGGCTATACCTAATCTGCCTGGCAATGGAGCTTTACCATTATGAGCCAACAAAAGTCTTGCAATTAATGGGGCAACATCAATTTGATCAGGTTTTAATTGTTTCGCGATTTCTAATTGTAACTCAATCTGAGCTTTTTCATTTGAACGTAAACCTCTTTCAGTTGGAGCAGTTTGTCTACCCTCTTCCTCAATCTTATTAACAACAGCACTTAATTTCTTATTAAAACCCTCTACTGCATTGCCATGTTCAATTACATACTCGGCTAAACCCTTTACAGAAGTAAATTTAGGTAAGTTTGATAGATTTGTTATTCCATACTCTTTGAGCAATGGCATAATTATCTCCTTCTTATCTAAAGCAATATTAGCAAAATCAGCCAAAGTATAACCATCAGTATCAGGTGCCACATTATTATGTGTATTTTGCCGTTCAACTGCAGACGCTAATTGGATAGTCAAAGAATCAGTAAACCTACCTTCTGTAGCCATTGTTTGTCTTGCTTGTCGCACTGCTTCCCAGTCAGCCCCTAATTGAGTTTTTCCAATTTCTCCCGTCACAACATCATCCATCTGCTCAATAAAAGTAGTTCTTGAAAAAGGTATTTTTTTTCCTTGAATATTAGTCAACACAATTTGTTGACTGTCATCTTTTTTGACTCCTCCTAAAACCTGATTAAGCAAATTCTCCTGATCAGAACGAATTAAATACTGAATTGTATTTCTGAGAATTTGTCGTTCAGCAGCCTGTTTTTGTTCTCGACTTAATGCATCTGATAAACCATTACGTACGTCAGCAAGAGCAGTTTGAGCAGATTCTAAAAATGTTCTGGTATCACTTTTCATATTAACCCCTTGAAGTTCTATCCTAAATTCATCAGCAATTTCAGAAGTTACTTGTCCTGATACAGCTGTAAAAAACTGCTGTTCCGCAGTTGAATAAGCTTGATTAGAAACTGCTCCAGTAGGGGCTTCGTATTCAAGCAGACCAAGCCCAGTAACTAATCCAGGTCTAGCACCAATTCTAAAAGCTCCTCTTTTTCCTGACGTTACTATAGCTTCAATAGGCTTAGCTTTTACATCAGAACTTGTAGCGACCTGCATTTGAGCAACTTTTTCAACAGAATAAGCTGTTTCTGTACCACCTTGAGATGTATATTTTTTATCTATTTCACTGTTCGCCTCTTCTGCACCAACTATTTTTGCTTTATTTTGCGTAACAGCTTCAGTAGCTGCTGCTACCTTTTGATCTAAATCAACCTTTGTACCTTGCCAATTTCTAGTATGATCTGCCAATAAGACTTGTGCCACTGGCATTACAGCAGTTTGCACTTCTTCCAGAGTTTGAGCAGCTAATATTGGTGCCACCACCCCTGCAGGTAGAGGACCATTATTTAAATCTCGTATTATTACAGGAGATAATTCAATAGGTAATTCTCCTGTTACAATTTCTTCACGATGGTCCCCCACCTGTTGAAGAAGACCAGCTAAAGTTAATGGCACTTGTCAAGTACCCCGTTTGTTAAGATCATTTTCTAAGAACGTCTGCTTAAATTTT
>JBAXHO010000043.1:0-14207 GCA_037138855.1 bacterium | reverse complement strand
TTCATTTATCTAACGGTAACCGTTTCGGTAACACTTATGACTTATCTAATGGTTAGTTGATACTCAATTTTCCAGGAGTTAATCGTAAGGAAACGATCTTCGATTGAATTAATATTATTGAATTGCACATTTTTTACACGCTGATTCATAATGAATAATTCTTGCGGATAATATAAAAATACTACTGGTACTTCATCATTAATAATTGCCTGAAAAGTATCATATTTTTTCTTTCTGGAAGGCTTGTCTACATATTTTCTAGCATCATCTAATACATCATCCACTTGTGGAACTTTTTTTGTTTCTCTACCTACCACTGTAAGCACTTGAGCGGTAGAAACATATGAAGAAATATTTAACCCCGGATGGACTATTTGACTACTATGAAACAACTCATAGCGATCCGGATCAATGAACGTCTGAACTCCATAAAGTACAGTCTGAAATTGCTTGGTTTGAATATGATCATTGATAATCGTTTGTAAATTTTCTTTAGAAATTTTTGCTGCGATACCAATCTCTCCAAGATCTTTAGAAATAACTTCAGCAATTTTAATTCGATCTGGATTATCAATTACTAAAAGATCAAATGATAAAGGCACACCATTTTTCGCACGAATCCCATCTATTCCTAGTTTCCAGCCTGCATCATCAAGTAATTTGATTGCCTTTGCTTTATCATATGAATAATAATTTTGTTTATTATAGGCAAATGAATTTGGAGGAATGGGACCATGAGCTTCTTCTGCATATCCAAGTAATGCCTCGAGCATTAGTTTACGATTTATCGCTGAAGAAATTGCCTGACGTACTGGTTTTTCTTTAAAAAATGCTGGTCCGGATTCCCCTAAATTAAAATAAAGCGCCCAATATTGATTATATAGCGTATTACTGTGATAAACCTGATACAACTTTTCATCACGAATTTCTCTAACCAGATCAAAAGAAACATCACTTATGGCATGTACCTGACCACTACGCAATGCATCTACTGCACTCAATTCATCCGGATACAATTTGAACTGGATTTCTTTAAAATTTATTGGATTACGATAATATTCATTTTTAACTAAGAGGACATTATTATCTTTATAACTGGCAAGGCGAAATGGCCCGGTTCCAACTGGTTTACGGTTAATAATTGGATCTGAAGCTTTGATGTTACCGGGATTCAAATCAGAAATGAGATGACTTGGTAAAATTTTGAAACTAATTGATTCAAAAAATGCTGGGATAACGCTTTTCAACTTAAATTCAAAGGACCGTTCATCCAGAATTGTTAAATCAATTTTGGAAGCAGCTCGGGAAAAAATCGTACTTGTACCAGGATCTTTATCTAGTTCCTGAATTAAACTAAAAGTAGCTTCTACATCCTGAGTAGTGACAGCTACACCATCCTGCCATTGCAACCCTTCTTTCAATTTAAATTGATATTGTTCTCCCTCTTTGAGCACAATATAGTCTGCGAGGACAGGTATTACAGTTCCATTTTGATCGACACGAATTAAACTTTCATAAATCAAATCATTTAAATCTTTTTCAAGTTGAATATTTGTATTGATCAAGGGATTGATTCTACTTAATTTTTGTAAATCACCATTTTCATCTGTACCTACGATAATTCCCTCCTGATAAATTTCAGTATTAACTTTAATCAAACCATGCAAATCACTAGCAAACATAAGGAAAATCAAGCTATAAATTAGCACAAAAAAAATGAGATGACTTAACGGTCGAAATTTCTGATAAATTCTGAAAAATGCTTGTAGGAGTGACTCTTTGCTAAATAGTAAGTTATCAGGATAATTCCATAATAAATCCCGAAAGCTATACAGAAATTTTTCAGCAAATCCAAACATAGTGACAAAAACTTTAATGCAAAATATCTACCTTGACTCTAGCTGTTGATCACTCAGTAATTTGTGAATTCGTAATGAATATTAAACGTACTGAGGCAATGCAATTATTTCGAATTCAAAATAGCAATGGCAATACCATTACTGACAAACAAGATAATCAGGATAATTGTGATATTGAATAAAATCTTTTCTGCGCCTCTTTTAGAACGATAGCTTTCACCACCACCACCACCAAATACTGAACCCAGTCCTGATCCTTGCTGTTGCAGCAAGATACTAATAATGACCAGGGCGCTAATTACCAGTTCTGAAATATTAAGAATTTTTTTAAGATCCATTTTAAGAAAAGAAATAAGTAAAAAAAAATAATTTATTAAATTTCACTATTGGAAAGACTAGCCGCAATTATACTACATAAATTCACAATAATTGCACCAAAAATTATCACAATTACTTCACTATTGAGTGTAATCAAAACTGGCACAGTCACAAATATCAAATCCATACCACCAATGTATCCTGTACTAAAATCAATGAAGCCAAGCAACACAGAACGAAACAGCAATAATAATCCAATTGTCAATACACTTCCGAAAAGTAATCTACTCCAGATATTCAGTGGAAATTTAAAAAAATGACAAACTGTCGGAATTAGTATAACAAGTAAAGCATAACTCAAGGCAGCGATTATAATCCCGGCATTACCGTGTAAAGCATCAATTCCAGGCATGATATCAATAAATACCCAAAAAATCAGGAAGTTTCGTAAAAATATGGCAATTTTTTTCTGCATCAAAAGAAAGAAATTTAATGAACTAGAGTACCTTTAAATGTACCATTTTTTATCAGGTTTATAAAGTTATCCAGATCATTTGATCCTAATATATAAAATGAAATTCCTGCAGCCTTGGCCATACGGGATGCCACCGGATCAATCGGATAGTTACCACCGGGCATATGTACCGTCACATTACCGATAATATCTAAATATTGATCCCAGGTAAGATCACTGACAGGCTTAGCCTCAGGAAACTGTTTGGGATCATGGTCATAAATACTATCAATGTTTTTTAAACTAATAATACTTTTGGCACCAATTTTCTCTGCTGCTAAAATAGCATCTACGTCACTACTATGACCTGGTCTCCCGCCACCACCAACTTTGATCCCCTTTTCGATCTCAAGCTTTTCCGGGCTATAATAATCCTCATATTTATAAAGACCTGCATCAGCAATATCATGGCAAAATGCCCTGACAATTTCTGCATTGAAAACACAAGTGGTCGTGCCCATCCAGTGTAATTCATGATCATCATTAAGTCCTGCAGCCTTAGCCAGATCACGAAATTTCCGCATGGTATATCCCCCACCTACAGTAACAAAAAATTTATTTCCAGCTGCGATCAATTCCTCTAAAGTGGCTTTAAAAGTCTTCAAATAATTAAAATCAAAAATATTTTCCTCTGAAACTGAAACGGCAGAACCACCTAATTTAACAACGTATTTATTTTCCTGTTTTAAATTCTCCATTTTATAAGCATAACATATGAAATCATTATAATTTTATGGTATAAAAGCAAAAATAGTAAGTATAAAAATCAATATTCGTTGCAAATTTAAGAATTTTTTAAGAAATGAAGGATAGAATAGATAATAAAAGCTGGAATCTAGGAATCTAGGAATCTAGGAATCTAGGAATCTAGGAATCTAGGAATCTAGGAAAATTGTGCAATTTGAAATTTGGAAATTGCAAATTGAAAAGGAGAATGAGAAAAAATTATTCTATCTATTAACTTATAGCTTCTAGTTTTTTTCTATTAGTTCTTATAGATACTAGATACCAGCTACTTTATCTTTTTAATTTGTTAATCCGTTAACTCGTTAATATTTTAATTTTATTGCTAACAGTCCAAAGATTTTTGGACACTACGACCGTTTTTTCTACTTGATACTTTTTACTTTTTATTTTTCATCAATGTTCACTTACATCATCACTCACATTTCCAAATTAATGCAACAATGCAATCGGGAGTTGATCAAAGAACTACGCTATAGTGAAGCGGAGATTAGAGCTGATATATGGGAGTTACGCAATGAGCTGGAAAGCCTACGGAAAATTGAACAAACAGAATAATTATCTAGTAATCCGGTCACGCTTAAATTTTTCATACCGCAATTTCTTTTCCAGCTCAATTAACTCGACAGCTGGTAACTTCGAAGCAATCTGCTTTTCTGCACGCTCAATTGCTGCTTCAATTTCTTCTTTCACAAGTACTTCACTCAAGCTCGCTTCATCTGCTAAAACAGTAACTTGATCATTGGCAATTTGTAAAATACCACCATTGAGAATAATCTTTATCCATTTATTATCTACCTTCGCCCTGAGTTCACCAATCTGCAGACTAGTTACCAAATTAACATGACCAGGCAAAATCCCAATCATTCCCTCAGTAGTCGGTGCTGAAACCTCAGTCACACCATCCTGATCCAAGATATTTTGTGATGATGAAATAACAGTTAATTTCATATGTTTTAAACCAAGCCTCTTAACTTCAAAATAAAAAATTAATCTTTCATTTTCCAGATTTCTAAATTCTTAGATTCTCTTATTCTTAGATTCTTATCTCTTAACTTTTTTTTTATTCCCGATTCCCGATCACCGTTCACCGTTCTCACTTTTTCACCTGCTCAATATTCCCCTTCATATAAAATTCCACTTCCGGTACTTGATCATATTCACCATTCAAAATTTTAGCAAAACCATCAACTGTATCGGCAATGCTGACATATTCGCCTTTGCGACCAGTAAACTGTTCAGCGACATGCATTGGTTGTGTAAGAAAACGTTGAATCTTTCTGGCCCGCGCTACCACTAATTTATCTTCCGCAGACAACTCTTCTACGCCAAGGATAGCAATAATATCTTGTAATTCCTTATAGCGCTGAAGAATTTGCTGGACACCACGGGCGACACGATAATGCTCCTCTCCGACATTTTCAGGAGTTAATGCTGTAGATGTCGATAATAACGGATCAATTGCTGGAAAAAGTGCCTGCTCTGCTAAAGCTCTGGTTAATACAATAGTCGAATCCAAATGAGCAAATGTAGTCGCTGGCGCCGGATCAGTAAAATCATCAGCCGGCACATAAACAGCCTGCATCGAAGTAATTGATCCATTAATTGTTGAAGTAATTCTCTCTTGTAAATATCCCAAGTCTTCTGCCAGTGTAGGCTGATAACCTACAGCTGAAGGCATTCTTCCCAATAATGCTGAAACTTCAGAACCGGCCTGGGTAAAACGAAAAATATTATCAATAAAAAGTAGCAAATCTCTACCTTCAACATCGCGAAAGTATTCCGCCATAGTCAAGCCTGAAAGCGCCACTCTCATACGTACTCCTGGTGGCTCGTTCATTTGTCCAAAAACCATGGCAGTCTTCTCAATTACTCCGGAATCAACCATTTCTTTATAAAGTGCTGTACCTTCACGGGTACGTTCACCTACACCAGCAAAAACTGAATAACCTGCATGTTCTGTGGCCAGATTGTAAATTAATTCCTGAATTGTCACTGTTTTGCCGACACCAGCTCCACCAAAAGCACCAATCTTACCACCTTTGACAAAAGGACAAATCAAATCAATTACCTTCATACCTGTTTCCAAAAGTTCAATTCTAGTGGACTGCGCATCAAAATCAGGAGCTTTACGATGAATTGACCAATGTTCGCCTTTGGTTTCTTCTTTACCATCAATTGCTTCACCAAGGACATTGTACATGCGACCTAGTGTTTTCTTGCCTACCGGTACTTTAATCGGACTACTTGTGGCTGTAACTGATAAACCTCGTCTTAAGCCATCAGTTGGTCCCATGGCTACAGCTCTGACGCTAGAATTGCCCAAATGTTGCTGCACTTCGAGAACTAGTTTCTGACCATGATTATCCACTTCCAGTGCTTCTAATACGTCCGGTAACTTGAGATCAGTGAATTCTACATCAATCACAACTCCCATTACTTGAATAATTTTTCCGTTCATAATAATTTCATAAAATATTTAACTTAAAGAACCACTAACTACTTCAATAATTTCCTGAGTAATGGCACTCTGTCTGGAACGATTATATTTTAATGTTAATTCCTTCTCTAATTCTATCGCATTATCCGTGGCACTTTTCATCGCTACCATCCGGGCAGAATGCTCTGAGGCTGCTGCTTCCAATACTGCTGTGTATATTTGAGTTTGAAAATATTCCGGCAACAAATGATCAAGAATACTATTAATATCTGGTTCAAAAACAAAATCCTTTTTTGCATTTTTCTCCTGATGCTGATCTGCTTCTGCCATGATCTCTGCCAAACTCAAAGGCAATAATTTCTTAGTCACTGCCTGTTGATCAATTGTATTGATGAAATGGGTATAAACCAGATAAATTTCATCATAGGCACTGACAGCAAATTTCTCGGTTAATAATGAAAAAATTGGTGTCAAAGCTGTAGTATTGGTAATTCCAAAAAATTCAGCGAAATGAAAATCATTGGCAATTCCGCAACTCGCTAAAATTCTTTGCCCAGTTTTATGTAAACTAATTCCGTGAATTTTGACGCCTGAATGTTCGCTTGCCAATTGACTTGCCAAAGTATGAACTGCTGCTGTCAGATTAGTAAGCGCACCGCCGACAAAGCCTCTGCTTGTTCCAATTACTACAATAGCAATATTTTTTAACTGCTTACTTTTTCGTAAATATGGGCTCTGATATTCAGTGATTTTATTGCCCATTTCATTCACAATTTGAAAGATCCCATTGGCATATGGAATGGCTGCTAATGCTGCTTCTTGAGCTTTCTGCATCTTGGAAGCAGAAACCATTTGCATTGCCTTAGTAATTTGAGCAGTATTTTTAACTGAGTTGATTCTAGTTTTGAGATCCTTTAATGCTGCCATATTCTACATAAACGAAGAATTATACTTATTAATAATTGCAATTAATTGCTCTTCCAATTTAGCCTCAATTTTGGCACCCTTAGCCAGTTCTTTACTGAGAGCCTGACCTTCAGAAGCTAAATGCATGATAAATCCGGCACACCAGCGTTTTAAATCTTCACCCTTGACAGCATCTAAATATCCTTTAGTACCGGCAAAAATTAAAGCTACCTGAGTTGCTAGTGAATAAGGAGAATATTGCTCTTGTTTTAATATTTCTACCATACGTGAACCGCGTTCCAATTTGCTTTTGGTCATTTCGTCCAGATCAGAACCAAACTGTGCAAATGCAGCTAATTCACGATATTGAGCAAGATCGAGGCGTAATTGTCCAGCTACCTGTTTCATTGATTTTGTCTGGGCACTTCCCCCGACCCGGGAAACGGAAAGACCAATATTGACAGCCGGCCTTGTCCCAGAGTTAAATAAATCCGCTTCCAAATAAATCTGTCCATCAGTAATCGAGATCACATTCGTCGGAATATACGCTGATACATCACCAGCTTGAGTTTCAATGATTGGTAACATGGTGACTGAACCACCACCTAATTTTTGTGAAAACTGCACACCACGTTCCAATAAAGCAGAATGTAGATAAAAAATATCGCCAGGATATGCTTCACGACCAGGAGGTCTTCTCAATAACAACGAAATTTCACGATAAGCCCAGGCATGTTTGGTAAGATCATCAAAAATTACCAGAGTATCTTCACCTTTTTGCGCAAAATATTCAGCAATAGCTGTACCAGCGTAAGGAGCAATATATTGCAAAGAAGCTGAATCACTCGCTCCGGCTAATACAATTGTGGTGTAAGCCATTGCTCCCTCATCTTGCAGACGAGCAACAATTTGTGCAATTTTTGAAATTTTTTGACCAATTGCTACATATACACACTTCACCAAAGGCAATCCCTGATCTTTGCTACTCTGTTTTTGATTGATAATTGCATCAATCGCAATTGCTGTTTTACCAGTTTGACGGTCACCAATAATTAATTCTCTTTGACCACGACCAATTGGAATCATGCCATCAATTGAAATAATCCCGGTTTGCAACGGTCGGGACACATCTTCTCTAGCAATTACCCCTGGAGCAACTATTTGTAAAGGCATGGTCGTCGTTTTTTCTAATTTGGGTTGATCTTTAGTTTTCAGTATTTTTCCAAGCGGATCAACTACTTGACCCAAAATATTTTCATTAACTTCAATTGATAATAATTTTCCAGTCGCTGTAACCAAATCCCCTTCAGCTAAACCAGCATAATCACCAATCACAACAATTCCGACGGTTTCTTTCACAAGATTAAGCGCCAATCCTTGGACTACTTCACCTTTTTTACTGGTAATTGTAACCAGCTCGTTGTAACCTACAGCTGATAAACCATCAGCAATGACGATACCATCTTTGATCTCAATCACTTTACCTGAGTTTGTTAGTTTCATTACAAATATTGGTTAAATTAAAGTGCCAGGGAAATTTTATCGTCAGCAATCCAGATCTCTAATCCTAATGGCAATTGATTATTGATTTCAAAAACAAAACGTAATTTTTCTTGAGACAACTGTTGTTTCACCTTAGTAATAATCTTTTGCTGCTGCTCGACAGATAATTCAGTAGAACTAATTACCTGCGCAATCTTGATTGTCCCCTGTTTGAATTGCTGATAATCTGCGAGAACCTGAGCCAGATCAGCCTGTTGCATCAAACTAATTACTTTCAATAAAGCAGGAACATCTAAATTTAATTTTTTTGCAGCTAAATAAATTTCTGCGCTAAGATTTTCCTTCATTGCTAGTTATGAGATTCAAAAGTTAAAGCTGATTAATTGCCTGATCAATTAATTTTTTATCAATAGACACCTTATCAATTTGATAAACCTCTTTGGCAATAGCTACTGCCTGGGCTTCCAATTTGACACGATAATCATCCTGCAATTTTTTACGCTCTACTTCAAGACGTTCATTTGCTTTAAAAACGATAGCATCAGCTTCTTTCTTGGCTTTTTCCATATACTTAGCCTTTTCCGCTTCAGCATCTTTTTTGCTTGCAGTAAAAGCTTGTTGCGCTTCTTTTTTTGCTGCTGCCAAAATTGCTTCTTTTTCTTTACTAATATTTTCACGTTCTTTTGCTGCTGCTTCGGCCTGCTGCAAACCACTGTCAATTGCTAAACGACGTTTTTCCAGGATACTTAATAAAGGTCCTGACAAAAATTTATTAATAATCAGATAGACTACTAAAAAGAGCAGTGAATAAATGAAAATTGAGACGATATTAATACCTAGTGCTGCCATGTTTTTTTATACAAATCTAATAATAAGAGCAACTACCAATGCGTAAATGGCAATCGCTTCTGCAAACACAATTGCTAAAATCATTTGTGTTTGAATTTTACTTGCTGCATCTGGATTACGACCAATTGCCTCCATTGCTTTCGAAGCAAGTAGACCAATCCCGAGACCTGGTCCGATAGCTCCGAGTCCAATAGCCAGACCCATTGCAATATATTGTAAACCTGCTTCCATAATGATGTGATTAAAAGTTAAAAGATAAAAGTTAGCAGTTAAAAGTATTTTGTTTCGCTTTTAACTCTTAACTTTTAGCTATTAACTATTCTCATTTCTAGTGCTCGTGCCTCGTAACTGCCAGGCCGATAAACACTGATGTCAACATAAAAAATACAAAAGCTTGAATCGCACCCACAAAAATTTCCAGTAATAAAAATGGTAACGTAGCCAATCCAAAAGAAATGCTCGTAATTACCACCAAAAGAATTTCACCGGCAAAAATATTACCAAATAACCTAAATGAAAATGAAATCAATTTACCAATTTCAGAAACAATTTCCAGAATGCCGACAAAGAAAGGAATCGGTCCGGAAAAATTAATAAATTTACTGAGATGCCCTTTGCCAGCATAGGCAAATCCCAAAATATTTGTGACGATGACTGAAATAATAGCGATCGTCAAAGCAAATGACAAATCACTGGAAGGAGCACGAAAAACATGAACTGTTTTTTTGAACTCTTTGATACCATCAGTTGATAAATAACAATGCTGGCTCGCTAAACATTTTAAAAAACTTTCCTTTTCTATAGATTCGTCTGTGTGATTTGTAGATTCAGCTTCTGACAATTTTTCTGTACTACTTGTTTCAGTAACAGTTGACTCCTTTTCTTCAAGAGAAATTGCCGGCACAAATGGCATCAAACCAAACCAATTGGAAAGCAAAATCAAAACAAAAAAAGTGAGTACAAAACTCATTACACCCTTTGCATATTTTAATTCCATGACATTCTGCACGAGGCCATAAAGACCATCGAATATCATTTCTACCATGAGCTGTAATTTGCCTGGTTTATCATAACTAAGCTTACGATTCAGGATAAAGACAAATAGCACTAGGATAATGAAAATTACGAAACTGGAAAAAACTGCGTTGGTAATACCTAGGGAGCCAAGATGAAAAAGAACTTCCGGCGCTAATGAAATATTCATTTAGTAAATATTATGGATAAAAAAGTATGTCGCATCTGAATTGAAATATTATCAAGTTACCCGGCAATTTGCAAGTAACTCGGTTCGTTTGTAAATTTATAATTTAAATTGATTTAAGTAAATAAATAATTGTATAATTAAACATACACACCTCTACTTGGATAATTCCCGTAGAGGTTTTTTTAATATTTTTTTCGGAATCGCATTAATTATTTCTTGGTTTCGAAATAAAATAGTTTCACTTGTAGTCACTTGTAAACCTTTGTTAGGATTTAAACCAAATCCTAAATATGTTATATGAATACCTCTCTTTCTGCTTTCTTTCACTGCTGGTTGCAAATCAGAATCAGAACTACATAAGATAATATTGTCAGCTAACTTATCAATTGAGCAAACCACCATATCAACGGCCAAGCCAACATCAACTCCTTTTTCTGAAAATACATATTGGGTTTTTCCTCCCACAGATATTTGCCTTCTTCGTACATTTCCAGAAACAATAAATTTAACTTTTTGCTTTTGTAAAGTCATTTTTAGTTTTCTTTGATTTGCAATTTTTTTATTAGAATAACTTTTACTTTCGGAAAAATAATGTATCTTGGCAACATAGTATCTGATTTCATCTATTTTAATTTTTCTATTTGATTTAAAAATATCAGAAATGAGACCACGCAAATCGATAGATTCATAATCAAAATCCTTATAGCTGAGACCTTCGGATTCAATTATCCGTTTTGTAAAGTTTCGAAAATTTTCACCATCTACAAATACAATTGTTTTCTCCATAATATCTTTATTAATAATTCAAATTTTACTCTATATAATCTCTTTTATAAACAAAAAGTATTACCAAATCTACTTAAATGAATAAGTGACTTCTTAAAATATTTTTCCTTTATTTGTCAGAACCTTGATTTATATGATTAACGGATTACGCAGATGAGATTCAGTCCAAATCAAAAAAGAACGTCCTTAGGGGTGTTCTTTTTTTTATAATCGACTTCCCAGCCCATTTTTTTAAACCACCATAAACCAGATTCGATGCGTCGACAAAAGCAACCACGTTTTGTTTCATATTTGTCATTTGGCTCAATTAACAATTATTATCCCGCATTTAAAATTATTTTCAAGTACAACATTCTCAAAGTATTTTAAAATAATTTTTGCAAAACTTTCAATAATCTCATACTTTAACCCTTTTTATGCATTATCCCAAATTATACCAACTTCACTTCAATAATAATAACGCCTGTAACTCTACTGGTCTTTACAAAAATTTCCGAACATGACAAACTAATGATATGAAACTGATTTCCAAAGTATTAGCTCAAGGCGTGGATGCTCTAGCTTCTCCTACAATTCCATTTGTACCACCAGGTGGCCCTACTGTGGTAGCTACGATTACTGTAGCTCCTACTCCTAGTGGCCCAAGTATCAGTGTCAGTACCGATACCAAGACCGCCGGCCTCAATCAGCAATTTACAGTGGAAATAAAAATAAATACTGATGGTCAGGAAGTGTCCGGTTATCAATTTCTTGTCCGCTTTCCAACCAATTTGTTAAAAATTGTTGATTCTGATCTTACTACGCCCGATAAAGATATTGAGCTACTGGATAATTTCTTTTTACCCACTGACCAGGTGATCGACGAATCTGGAATCAATGGCACAGTTTACCTCAATGCTGCCTCAAATTCCGGAACTACAACTATTTCTGGAGCAGTTGTCGCCCGGATCAAATTTGAAACAGTGGCGGAAGGATTTGCCAATATTGCTGTGGTCAAAGAAAACTCAGCATTAATCAGTCTCAACTCTGTTGATATTTTGAAAGCTACCAATTTTGTTGATCTGACTATTTCCACATCAGCGCAACTACCTACTCCTACTTCCAGTACCACGATTTTTCCAAGTGAAACTCCTCATACAGCTTTAAATGATCGCAGCGGACAAATATCTGTACTGGCAGGAGCAATTCTAATTGGATTTGGTCTCTTCATTATTAAACGGATCAACCATGCCAAAGTTCGTCGCTGATCAGATCATCATGAATACTTCAATTAAAATTACTGCTTATTCAGACTATGGCACAGTGGACACCTGGAATTTAATTAATCAAGCATTTGATAATTTTCTTCAGGTTGTAAAAAAATTTTCACGTTTTGATCCCAATAGTGAGCTCTCTCAACTCAATCAAAATCAGGGTAAGCCAACACAATTATCTCCGGAACTTTTTGAAATTATTCATTTCGCCCTGAATCTGGCAAAACAAACTTTGGGTAAATATGATCCCACAGTACTAGATCTCCTAGAAGTTTATGGATATAAAAATGAAAAAGATTTCCAAGAACTGAATGATCCATACCTGATGAAAAAAATAAAAAAAATAATTCTGGAACGACCAAAATATTCAGAAATTCAATTAGATCAGGTAAACCATACTATTACTTTACAAAAAAAACAGCGTCTTGATCTGGGATCACTTGGTAAAGGCTATGCCATCAAGCTTGCAGCGAAAACTTTATCACCGACGCAAAACTTTCTGATTGAAGCTGGAGGTGATATTTTTGCGAGAGGTAAAAAAGAAAATAATCTTCCCTGGCAGGTGGGATTACTTGTCCAGCAAGATGATGAGCCCCAAATGCTGGGAAAAATTACTTTAACAAATCAAAGTATTGCCAGCTCCGGCAGCTGGGCCAACCGGGTAAGATTTTTTCATCATTTGCTCAATCCCAAAAATGGTCTCCCGGAAAATTACTGGCAGCAAATCTTTGTGCTTGATCCCGACCCATTACTTGCAGATGCCTGGGCCACAGCTTTATTCTTGGCTGGTACAGCTGCCTTGAAACTTGCTGAATCAAAAAAATTAACTGCTCTCTTGCTTGATTTTCATGGTAAAATTACTAAAACAGAGGATTTCCCGAAGGTAAGTGTTGGTAGCTGGCAAAATACTAGTAAATGAATTCAGATTGATGTCAAATTAATACTACTAACTATTGCTTGATATCACTGCTCTTGACTCTTGGCCAAATTGCAATTTGCAAATTCCAAATTGCAAAGCTTTCCGGTTATTAATTATTATTATTATGTCCTACAAAGCACTAATATTCGATCTTGATGATACCTTAATGCAGACTTTTAAAACAGCTTCCCAGCTACATATTGACGCTGCGAAAACATTCTATAATATTGACATTACTGTTCAGGATTTGAAACGTGTCTGGGGGCTCCCTTTTCCTAAAATGATTGCCACACTTATTCAGTTACCTGAATCATTTGAAGAATTTTATAAAAAATTTAAAGTTTTAAAATTACAATATCCAATTCAGACTCACTATCATGTAATTCCAACCTTAAATCATTTAAAAAGCTCATACTCTACAGGTATTCTTACCGCAGCATCTCTAGACTTAGTAAATATACTACTTCAAGAAAGTGGATTAAATAAACAACTATTCGATTTCGTATTCACTGCAGAAGATTCCAAATATCATAAACCCGATCCCAAAGTATTTATTAATGTAGAAAACGAATTACGAAAATTTCAAATAAAAAATAATGAAGCTATTTACATTGGTGATAGTATTCAAGATTATTTTGCCACCCAGAGTACTGGCATTAATTTCGTTGGAGTCACTACTGGTTTATATGATAAAGCAGGTCTGATGCAAGTTGGCATCCCGGCAGAAAATATTTTAAAAGGAGTAGCAGAATTACCGCAATGGCTGGAAACTAAAAATAGTAGTTGGTAGATGATACATAATACTTGATACTAACCACACTTCATTCTTTCGGAATTTCGAGTTTCGTCTTCCTTCCCCAGTCTTTTCCAATCCTAATATGATACTGAACGTCAATTTTCAGTGAGCAATTT
>JBAXHO010000042.1:0-14210 GCA_037138855.1 bacterium | reverse complement strand
TCAAAAATCAAAGGCAAAATTAGAAAAAAAACAACGCGTTTTTACCATTAACCCTATTTCTGCACATTTGCGAGCTTGATATGCCAGCCACTGAGCCTCTCTTCTTGATGCTTGCCTTGCTCTATATGCTTTATGTAATTCCTTCATCCGAACTTCTGCTGCTTCTGCCTCTGCAGCTCGAAGCTCAGTGCGTTCTTGCGGAGTCCTCCCCTGATAAGGATCTGCCGGTAAAATCGGTTTTATCAGGTATTCCTTTGGCATTATGGGAAATCCATCTGGACCTTGCACCCATTCGGGCTCTGTTTGAGGAGAAGGAAGTATATTAGCTGGCTTTATCTGCAAAGGACTTGGTGGTTGTGGAATTCGATCCACAGCAAATTCCCAAATCCTATCAATATTTAATAAGCCACCACATGCAGTCATAACACCAATCAAAGCTAACATCAAACACCCCAATTCTAAGGCTTTATCTTCACGAGTCTTAATAAATGGAGGAGTTAAGATAGCTTTTGCAGCATTAAATCCATCCCATGGTGTTAAATTAGGCTCAGTAGGTTGAGCTATCCTATTCCCCTCTCCCCCTATGCGCGAGTTCCAACCTTTTCGATCTTTAAATATTTCCCAATCTTTAGGAAATAATGCTTTAACAAGTTCAGAAAATAAAATGAAGAATACTCCAGCAGCTCTCAAAGCTCCATTAAAATAAAATCGCCCCCATGGTGCATCACCATCAGGAAAATATGGTGACTCTTCTCTCATAGGCAACTGATCAATTGGTCCCACAATTCCAGATCCACGATTGTTTTCCCCCATCACCACTTAATAAAAATTATTTTGGGCAAGCTGTTTCCGTGATATTTGATGTAAAGTTTTTTGAATTTTTGTGTTTTGTATTTTGTGCTTTTCTTCTTGATTATTCCTTAGATTCCTAGATTCTTAACTTCTCTTTTTCTTTGCATCATTCTTTCCATTAATCTATTTAGCATTTATCGTTATTATCGACTTACTCAACCTCCTCCAGGCGTCGAAGTTGGAGCTACCAACCATTCAGGCCTTAATACAGGAAATCCATCTGGACCAATTTGCACACCATCCTGCGGCGAAGTAGCTGTTGGAATAGGCCCAGGTATTAAAAATTCAGTGCAAATTTGTTGACCAGGTTGTACTAATGCATTTAGTTTATCATTAGAGTCTTTGAAAACAAGTATTCCATTTTCCATGGCAATAGTCTGAAACTCACCTTCAGTAGGATATCTTTCAATAAGTTTAGCTGCTGCATTGGAAAGTGTTGGTAAATCAGGCCCAATAACAACACAATTTAATTCGTCTCTAGGAGCTGGAGCAGTAGCTGTAGCAGTAGCTAGTAACTTATCAGCCCTTGTCGGAGTTAGTCTTAAGTTATATGGAGTAGGCTGATCACCTGCATCTGAAGCTGGATTAGGAGCAACCATATTATTAATTACAGGTCCAAGTAATAAAGAACCTAGCAACAAAATACCGGAAATCCCCACTCCAACTGTAAAACAAGACACTCTGCCAGTGGATTCCTGAGGCCTCCTGTTTGCTTGATAATTTTTCCTTTCTACTGCTTGTGCTGGTGCTGCTGCTGCTTGTGGTGCTTGTGCTGGTGCTGATGCTGCTTGTGGTGCTTGTGCTGGTGCTGATGCTGCTTGTGGTGCTTGTGCTGCTGCTTTTGCTTTTGCCTCTTCTGCTTTTGCTCTTGCTTGATTTACCTTAAATGCCACTTGAAGTAATGCAAGAACAAAATCTAACACAACTTCTGTTTTTTCTCGTTCAGAATCGTTTTGTTCTGGTAGCATCTTTTTAAATCTAACTATAATTATTGAAGTCATTATACCAAATCTATACCTGCTATATCAACTATAGGATACAGAAAAACGTAAGGGGAGCATTTCGGATTTCGCATATGGCATTTCGGGAGGGTTGGTGGCTCTTGTTACGCTAGAATTGTAAGACCAAAGGGTCTTCCTGTATTTTATTCAGATTCCAAATTCCGGATTCCGGTTTACAACTTCTCCACCTTAAAACACACAATCTCATCCCCTTCCTGCAGCTCGATATTGGGATCGAGGAGGATACCACAGTCCATGCCTTTGTGCATTTCTTTTACTTCGTTTTTGTTTTGGCGTAATGAGGCAATCCGGGCGTCAGTGACACGTTCTTCACCGCGTTCTACAAATACTTTATAACCACGTTGCACAATGCCTTTCACGACTTCACTGCCAGCGACATACTGACCGTTAGTGAGTTTAAAAACTTTTTTCACTCGGGCGCGGGCTACTTCGATTTCTTCCACGATAGGATCACCTAGACTATCCATCACATCAGCGACTTCATCTAAAAGTTCATAAATAATTTTATATTGACGTAGAAGCACACGATCTTTTTTAGCCAGGGCCAGCACTTTAGCAGGCGCTTTCACCTGAAAACCAATGACAATCCCACGGGAATTTTTGGCAGTGACCACATCCTGTTCTGTGAGATCACCTGTACCTTTGCTGAGAATCTTTACCTTCACTTCTTCATCATCCAGTTTATTCAATTCAGAAACAATTGCTTCCAAAGTACCTTGTGTATCAGCTTTGAGAATTAATTTCAAATATTTAATTTCCGCTGCTGCTTCTTTGGCGGTAAATAAATCAGATAATAAATCCAGATCAGTGATTTCGTCTGCTGCAGCTTCTGGTTCTTCTTCCAGTAATTGCACTTCACCTTTTTCGACTTTTTTCGATAATTCCTTGGCTTCTTTTTCAGTAGCAACAAATTGTACTGTTTCACCAATTTCCAGTACTTTTTTCAAGCCGATAATCCAGACAGGATCACCTTCTTCAGCACTGAGCATGGGTTTTTGCTGTTCATCAAGCATATTTCGAACTCGAGAATATCCACCTTCATATACTACAAAACTATTAATATCAATTTTACCGGCTTTAAGAATCATCAGAGAAACTGGTCCAAGATGATCATTCATCGTTGATTCCAGGATAAAGGCATTAGCGACACCTTTTGTCGGTAGATTCTTTTTCAGTTCACTAATTTCTGCCAGCAATAAAATACTTTCCATTAATTCATCGAGGCCAGTCTTTTTGGTAGCAGAGACTTCCACACTCATCACATCGCCACCATGTTGCTCGAGAAGAATACCACTGGAAGCCAACTCCTGACGGAGTTTTTCAATTTTTTTCCCTTGTAAATCAATTTTATTAATTGCTACTAAAATTGGGACTTTACTTTCCAGGGCAAATTTAATCGATTCTTTGGTTTGTGGTTGTACACCATCATCAGCAGCAACTACTAGTAGAACAATATCGGTCACTTTAGCACCCCGGGATCGCATTTCGCTGAAAGCCTGATGACCGGGAGTATCAATAAATGTAAGTTTTTGTCCGTGATATACGACACTATGTGCTCTGGTATTTTGAGTAATTCCACCAGCTTCACCCGACTGTACATTGGTACCACGAATCGCATCCAGTAAAGTAGTTTTACCATGATCGACATGTCCCATCACAGCAATGATAGGAGTTCGCAGCAACTTAATTGTGCTAATTTTAGTCTTTTTCAAGAGAATTTCTATAAATGTGTACCTTTGGATTGTAACACAATGATCAATCAAAACAAAGAAGCGAAGATGGCAATTATTTAATTGTAATTGACTGAGAAAATGGATATTGCAAGCCTTTTTCCGGATTAGAAATAATCACAGTTACTGTATGTTCCCCGGAAAAATTTTTAGGAATCGCAAAGTTATAAGCTGTATCTGCCCTTCTGATATTTGCACTCATATAAAAGTTTAAATTACCTGACGCAATTTCCAGATTATCGATCATAATTTGATAATGGGAGTTTTTGGAATTACCAGATACGATAAAACTAATCAACAGTTCTAAATCTATTTGGACATCATATACTTGCTGCGATTGAGGTAAAACCCAATTCAAACCTGGCTCCTCATTGAATATGTAAACCTGATTATCAATAATTTCTACATTCTCAGGCAGAGGGCAATATGCCGTACCTATTTGATTTACAACATATTTATTATTCACAGCCTGTAAATATGCTTCATAATTACTTTGATGTCGTGAGTTCTCCAATTGTTTGATAAAAAGCAAACGATTATCCAAAAGATAAAATGGAGAGTCAAACCCCGCACCAGCATTATGTACCAAATTGACCTCAGATAAATTAGCAGGTATTAGACCATTAGCCTTGCAAACAGAAACCCAATGGCGTGTATCAGCTACCGGTTTAAAATCACCAAAATAAATTGATTTCTCCCGGTTGCAATCCGGTGTATTTTTCCCTGCAGTTTGACCAGTCTCAGTACATACTTCAGTCTCATGGATTCCTTCCGGTGCTGTAAAAGCGACAATTGGATATTTTGCTTGCGTCTGTGCAATTATCTCATGGGAAATTGGCATTGCCAGGATTGCACTGCCACCACCTGGCATTCCCACGTTATTACTATTACCTACCCAGGTTCCCACCACCAGATTTTTATCATACATCATCGAAATTGCATC
Source organism: bacterium (assembly GCA_037138855.1). Taxonomy (GTDB): domain Bacteria; phylum Patescibacteriota; class Dojkabacteria; order B142; family OLB20; genus JBAXHO01. The sequence goes on along the minus strand of JBAXHO010000042.1, from coordinate 9,663 downwards.
CCGTACACCATCAGAAGTACCAGTTTTCCCACAAAGAGCCCTTTGGCCATCGATATTATAGACACCGCTTTCAGCAAATCTTGTATCATTAAAACCACCTAAATCACACAATGCCCAGTTAAGAATATAAGTTGCTTCTTTAGAAAAAATCTCTTCACCAGCATTGGCAGCTTGGGTAAAAATCTGATTACCTTGATAATCTGTTATTTTCAAAATTTTCACTGGTGGACGTTTTACACCTTCAGCAGCAAAAACTGAAAAAGCATACGTGTTTTCATATAATGAAATTTCTTTACTGCCGATTGCTGCAGTGAGCTCATTGGCTTGTAAATTTGAAATTGAAGTAATACCCAACCGCTTTACTATTGATTCAAATTCCGAAATACCAAGCATCTCTTGCGTATACATCGCCGCCACATTACTGGAAGTCACTAATGCTTTCCGGGCAGTTACTAAACCATTGAATTCATTCTGAAAATTGGAAACACCATAACCATAATCAATTGGGAAATCGGGAATTAACATCCATAAACCATAACCACGTTCAATTGCCCCGATATAGACATATGGTTTCACCGAAGAAGCCATCTGACGTAAACTCGTAGTGGCATTAATTTGACCACTATTAAAAGGATTTTGGTCTGAAAAAAAATCTGCTGAACCAACCATCGCTAACAGCTCACCAGTATTGGGATCTACCATCACTACCCCGGCATTGAATGCACCGTACTTCACACTGAATTCAGCAATCTTATCTTGAACAATTTTTTCAGCAATATGCTGAGTATCCAAATCTAATGTGGTATAGACTCGAAATCCTTTCTGATTTGCAGTATCACCATATTGTTTTAGAATTTCATGATAAATATCTAAAGCAAAATGTGGCGCTTCAATTTTATCCATCGCTCTGGCATAAACTAATTTCTGCTCTTTTGCTGCAGTAATATCACTTGTAGCAATACCACTTTTCTTTGAAATTCTTTCTAGTTGATTAAGAACATATTGCTGACGGACCACTGCCATTTCCGGTTCAGTACCAAAAATTGGATTATATCGAGTGGGATTTTGTAATAAACCCGCCAATATCGCGCTTTCAGCCAAAGTTAAATCATTCACATTTTTTCCAAAAAAAGACCGTGCTACTGCTTGCACTCCATAATTTACCCCGCCGAACGGCACTTCATTCAAATACATCTGCAAAATCTCATCTTTTGAATATGTTTGTTCTACTTGAATTGTCAGTAACATCTCGCGAGTTTTTCGTAATAAAATTCCAGCAGCATCGCTTCGCTCAAATGCCTTATCACCATAGACGTCATACATAATGGTATTGCGTACCAATTGCTGAGTAATCGTACTGGCACCACAAACTACACCAACTCGTCCACCACTCACTTTGAATAATAATGTGCGAAACGCACAGCTAAAAATTCCGGAATAATCTAGACCTTTATGTTCATAATATCCGGCATCTTCAGAAGCGAGTACACTCCATTTTAAATAATTAGGTACATCTTCGATTTTTACAAATTCCCGTTTTTCGCCATTATAAAAATTAAAAAGCTCCTTGCCATTGCGATCATAAATCACAATTCCTTGATTTATATTCCTGGAACTAAGTAAATGCGGATCTGGTAACCTATCAGCAACTGATCTAAGATAAAAGAATAGAACGACAATTAAAGAAATTCCACTGTAGAAAATAAATAAAAGGAAATACTTAATCCTTCTTCTCACCACCTGCCAACTTGTTTGATGGCGCACAAATTTAATACTGGTTTTAATTGGTTTTGGTGTATGCCGTCGCAGTTTATTTTTTAATTTATGGAGAATCTTTCGATACAGTCGTATTGGGGAAAATAAAAGAAATTCGAAATAATCAAGTATTTTATTATAGATTTGTTTGATGTGCTGGACAGGTTTCATTTTATTGATTTATGTTTTTAATACTATACTTTTTAATAAAACAAGTAAAATCGCACTTTAGTCAATATTATCTAACATGCAAATGGAATAGTTTGTTATTGATATACATCTGTACTATCATTCTAAGTTAATATTTCTTAACATTTTTATCATGGCATCTTCACCAGATAATCTTCCTCTAATCATAACGCCTGCCAGATGATTCTCAATTGCTAATACTTTATCTCCACTAATTTACAAATTTGATGCACAAGTGGATTGTACCGAAGGTGGTGATAATTTCCCTGAGGAATGTACATAATGTACATCGAATAAAGTCTTAGTAGAGTAACAAGCTTTCCTATTCATTTTATTTATTCTATGATATTGGACAACAAATTTTATCTTCCCCATTCAGTGTTAAAATTGCAGGTGAATGATGAATACTCTCTTTTTAAGAATATGCATTCACGGACTAGCTATATTCTACTGAATAAAAAAGCACAGAAAATTCTCAAACGTATTAACAAAAACTTGAGCAAGGAAGATATTTTCACCCAAAATAAAGAACTCATCGACCAATTACAATCACATCACATCATTATTCCAAAAGGAAAACGTCTCCACATCAAATTTCACTCACCTGATACAATTGCAGTTTGGTATCATATCACAAATGCTTGTCAACTCAGATGCTCATATTGTTACGTCTGTAAAGACTCTCATTCAATGTCTGATGAATTAATAGAAAAATCAATTAATTCTATTTTCCTTCAAGCAAGTAAAGATAAAAAAAAGATAGTTTCTATTAAGTTTGCCGGAGGTGAACCTTCGCTTGTATTTGATAAGATCTTAAAGGCACATAATCTAGCAAAAGAGGCTCAAAAACGTTATAAAATTAAATACAAACCTTCAATTTTATCTAATGGGGTTTTACTTGATAATGCAAAAATTGATTTTTTCATAAAAGAAGGCTTTGTATTAATGATTTCCCTTGATGGAGTCAAATCTGTACATGATAAGCAAAGAATTTTTAGCAATGGCAGGGGCTCATATGATGTCGTGATGCAAAATATTGATAAGTGTATTTCAAAAGGTTTATACCCGTTTATTTTAATAACAATCACTAACCAAAGTGTTGATAAATTATATCAGTTGGTTGAAAAATTGTTGGAAAAGAAGTTATTATTTGCATTTAGTTTCTTTAGGGAAACCGAAGCTGTTCAAACGAAAACGGTCAGAAATAAAATTAAATATGATGATCAAAAATTTATCAAAGGCTTATTACGAGCCTTTAAAGTTATTGAACTTAAATTGCCAGATCAGGATTTTACTAATATCCTAGGTGATAGAGCGAAACTTAGTAATGTGAGAAGATCAGTTTGTGAAGCGGGAACTTCATATTTTCTATTATCAGACTATGGAAAAATTTCTAAATGCCAAATGCTTCTCAATGAGCCGATAACTGATATTGCTGATCCAGATTTTTTAAAAAAACTGAAAGACAAAACCATCTCAATTTCTAATCCCAGTGTAAACAAAAAACAAAAATGTAAAAATTGCATTTGGAAATATCAGTGTTGTGGAGGATGTCCTTTACTCGCAAGAAGTTACTATGGACAAGAGGATAGGCCTTCTCCGTTTTGTAATATTTACAAAGCAATTTTCCCTGAAATCCTCCGTCTTGATGCCCTAAGAGCTATCAAATATTATAAGGAAAATTAAACCTTAAATTTTCAATCTAATCCTTAAACATTTCCATCCATGTTACAATTTGTCATGGAAATCTCCGCTGATAAAATCAAAGTGCTTGCTTTACTGCAACAATGGTTCATAGAAAAAAAACAACCCTTTATCACTCTTGGCGGTTATGCTGGTACTGGTAAAACCACTCTGCTCGCGCTCTTTCGTAAGGAATTATTTCAGAAATTCCCCAAATTACATGTCGCATTTTGCAGCTATACCGGTAAAGCAGCACGGGTTTTGGAAGAAAAATTAAAAATTGCTGGTAGCATTTACCCCAAAGACTTTACCGGGACAATTCATTCCTTAATTTACTCACCAATTGTCAACAAAAATGAAGAAATCATCGGCTGGGAATTGAAACCAAAAATCAGCTATGATCTGATTATTATTGATGAAGGAAGCATGGTAGATGAAACGATCTGGCATGATTTACTTGGTTACAAAATTCCCATCATTGCTGCCGGTGACCATGGCCAGCTACCACCAATTAATGGCAAATTCAACCTTTTACAAAAACCACAACAAATTCTCGCGACAATTCATCGTCAAATGGCTGAAAATCCTATTATCCAAGTCTCAATTCTCGCCCGGGAAAGCGGAACAATCCCAATTAAAAAATTCGGCAATCATGTAGAAAAATTTCCTTTACATGATAACGAAAGTCAGGAAATTCTCAATGACCTCCTGGAAACTGTAGATTCTGAAACGTTAGTACTATGTGGTTATAACAAAACAAGAATCAGACTAAACCAGCATATCAGAGCATTACACGGCATCGAGTCTCCCACTCCCATCAGTGGTGATAAAGTAATCTGCCTGCGTAATAATCATGAAAAAGGGATTTATAACGGAATGATTGGCATAATTACCTCGATTGAAGCCAGTGATGAAGCCTGGTATTACGCTGAAATCGCACTCGATGGTCTGGCCAAACCATTTAAAGGCTTAATTTTCCAGGCACAATTTAATTCTCCTACTCCGATTAATTTTACTGGGAACCGGCGCCAGACAATAAAAGGTGATTTATTTGATTTTGGTTATGCACTAACTGTCCACAAAGCACAAGGTAGTGAGGCGAAACGTGTCATCCTGATTGAAGAAAAGTTCTCGCAAATGACTCCAGAGCTCTGGAAACGCTGGTTGTATACTGCGGTGACTCGCGCCAGTGAGGAATTGTATATTCTTGGGTAATTTGCTTTTATCTTGAGTTTATTTATAATAGTTTTAAATTACCATTTTTATTGTTATTCAATGCAAAAAAAAATTAAATACTTCATAATTTCAGGAATATTTTTAATTATAGTAGTAGCCCTCCTCTCTGTAATTTATTTTCTGTTACATAAAAATTCGATTTTACCGGAAACCGGAGGAAATCCGAACGTCCAAGAAACATATATAGTAGAACTCAAGTCCGAAGCTTTACTAGACGGTTACCAAATTATCAATAACAATAAAGATGTCAACTCCAAACAAGCTACAGCTGATAAATTTATACAAATTAATAACGATCAAAAAAATGTAATTAGTGGCATTGCTTCCAAAGTCAAACTCAGCGAAACCAAACTCACCTCTGAGCGAAATCTTTATTCAACAAAAGCAGTTGCCAATACAATCATTTTGAAACTGACAGCATCAGAAGCCAATGCAATTAGTTCTCTTCCCAATGTTGCTTCAGTTTTTCCCGATATGCAGATTGCTGCAGCTTTAGACGAATCAGTACCACTCATCAAAGTTCCTGAAGCCTGGAGCGTTAATAATGGCTCTAACTGTAACTCTGGTAAATGTACTGATGGTAAAGGTGTCAAAATAGCAGTTGTAGATTCCGGGATTGACTATACTCTTCCTGATCTTGGTGGCTGTTTTGGTCTAGGTTGCAAAGTTGCTGGTGGATATGACTTTGTCAATATGGATCCAGATCCTATGGATGACCATTATCATGGGACCCACGTCGCTGGTATCATTGCCGGAACTGGAAGTAAATACCAAGGTATCGCTCCGGGTGCAACCCTTTACTCTTACAAAGTACTCGGTAAAAATGGCTATGGTTATTCTTCAGCAATAATTTTAGCACTAGAAATGGCGATCGATCCCAACCATGATGGCAATTTTTCTGACAAAGCAGATGTGATCAATTTCAGTATTCAAACAAAAGAAATGCCAAATCCCTGGAGATATATGTATAATAAAACTTTTGCTCGTATCAATGCAGTAGGTTCTGTATTAGTCGTCTGTGCAGGCAATTATGGTCCTCAAGCTTCTACTGCTTCAATTTTTACCTATATTCCAGGCACCATAGTCGTCGGTAATACTACTAAAACTGACCAGATGAATTCCTCGAGTTCTAGAGGTCCGATAAATTATTATGGCTGGGATATAAAGCCAGATGTCGTTGCGCCAGGTACAAAAATTTGTGCAACTAGAGCAAAAAGCTATGTGCTACCCACGAATTTCACTCATACCGCTTGTGATGCCGCTGGTCAATATTTTCTCCTTACTGGCACCTCTATGTCAACTCCACACATTGTCGGGGTGGTTGCTCTAATGAAACAAATCCAGACTGGACTCAATACTGAGCAAATTAAAAGTATTTTAAAAAGTAGCAGTCAGGATCTTGGTCTCCCACCCAATGACCAGGGTGCCGGCCGTGTCAATGCCTTGGCAGCAGTTAGCGCTGCCCAAAGAATGCCCGACTTTCCAGTTGTCGAATTAGAAAATCTCTATACGTATTTAGCAACGCAAAAAGAAATTCAAATTAAAGGCAAAATCACTAGTAGTAATCTTGCCAAATATGAGATTTTCATTTCTCCGCTAAACAAGTATCCCCAATGGACCTTAGTGGCAGAATCCACCAAAGTCGATTCTACTTTATTGGCAACTATCAAGGTAAATTCAATAACTCCGGGCAATTACTATTTAAAAATCGTAGTGACAGATAAAGCTAATCAAAAGGCTCTTGATTATGGATATTTAGTTATCTCAGTGAGGCCTACATTGAAACAGGATTACCGCGATCCTAAAGAAAGTAAAAAATAGTCTATTTATGGTAAAAGATTGTTTTTACGCTCGCCACCGAGAGTATAACTTACTTTTTTATTATCTAAATCAAAACTCAATTCTGTTGCCTGACCTAATAATTCATCTTTCCCTGTTTTAATATTAATAATAATTTTAGCCTCTTTGGGGTCGCCACAGCCATAACATTCCCCAATTCCAGCTTCCAAATATTGGTTTACAATACTACCAAAAGTCACTGCTCCAAGATAATCTGGATATTTGGTATCATTTATCTGTCTTTCCCAAAAGAAATTAGCTTCTTTACTTGTCAAATCAATTTCCACCACAGTATTGAAATCCAAATCTGAAGCAGGATCAGTACTACTCTGTTTTGGATATACAAATGAAATTAATAATTTACTATTATCATCATTAATATAATAATCAATAATATTAAAAGAACTATCAACCAAATACTTTTGCGGTAAAGTTATCAAACGAATATTATTTTGATAATCTTTAAAATTAATTGCATCTGCCTGCTGATATTTGCCCTGACCTACAAGACCATGATAGGCATCACTTATCTCATTGGCTGATTCTTCATTTACATATTTATTAAGATGATCATTTGTAATAAAAAGAGAATAAAAACCATCTGCATCTTTTACCAAATAAAACGTATTGATCATAGGAGTCTCATCTTTTGTCCCCTTTATTTCTAATATCGGCTTAGCTGTTGGAGCTAGTGTTACTGTAATTTGAACATTTTCAGTTGGTTCGACGTTGAGACTCACAGTCTTTTTAATCTCTTCAATTCCTTTGGTAATTGAAGACCTGGGTACAAACTTATATCCCATAATTACAATAGAAATAATTGAAATAACTATGATCAAAGTAATCAAAGGTTTCATAATTTGCTTCTGCTTTGCTTTTTTATCCAATTGACCAATCACATTATATGATTTTCTTAAATGGGGATATTTTTTTATAACAGTACTCATAAATTAAATTTGACTATCGTATTTAAATTAAATTCCAAAAAATATTAACACAAAATTTAAACAACAAACTCAAAGCAAAAAATTAGATTTGATCTGAAATTAAAGATTTAAAACCTTCAGAAATGAAATTTGATTTTGAGATAATTTAAGTATAATTGAATTAAAAGTGAAAAGATAGGAACTTTATTGTACAATCTCTTTGGAGTTGCCTCTGTTCAAAACAAGTCGTAATATAAATATTTTCTTTATTGAACTGCTTTTCATAAATATTAGAAATATCTGTAAGTATTTCACCATGTAAAAAAGCCACTTCTTTTTTCGTAAATTCAGATAATTTTGGACTATCTGTTTTCAAGTTGATAACACCATATTTTTTCAAAATTTTTTGATAAAACAATAGATATTTACGATACGTCAATCGGCGTTTAAAATGCTTTTCTTTGGGAAATGGATCCGGAAATGTAAGCCAGATTGCCTTAATGCTTTTTTCAGGAATAAATAATGCCAACTTATCAATCAAACACCGGAAAAAACAAACATTTGTCAGTTTCAAATCCGCAGCCCGCTTTGCCCCACTCCAAAGTCGCTCACCTTGAATATCTACACCAATAAACAACTCATTCGGATATTTCTCAGCTAATCCAATCGTATATTCTCCTCGCCCACAGCCAAGTTCAAGAGTTATTTTTGGATACTGAGCAAATAATTTTTCTAATCTAATTTTTGCATCAGGATTTTTCGCCTCAATACTAAATGCGCTAGCACTAAATTCTACAAATTTTTTTGTTTTGTTTCTCATCTCAGTTTTAAAATGTGATATTCAAAATACAATTTGATAAAAGCAATACTACGTTTTACAAATTCAGTTCTATGTGGAATAATAAAGTATCTCGGTTAATTTTAGCAACATTAAAATATGAATATTGATGATTTCGTCAAAATAATTCTTGCAGTTTCATTAAGTTTTGCCATCGTCGGCATCGCCTTTCAAGTGATGCGACTCATCAGTAAGGTCACAGATAATATGAAAGAACTCAGTTTCAGTATTCATAATTTAAATAAATTTACGGAAAGATTCATTGAGGACTACGATCATATCAGCAATAATATCAAAAGCTTTTCCACTTCCATCAGCAGTATCGGTAAAAACATCATTGACCCACTAGTAAGCTTGTTCGGATTTTTACAAAAATTTAAAAAATAATTTTTCTTATATTTATTACTTTAACTTTTCTAACTGATACTTAATACCAACTGATTTCAGATTTCGGATTACAGTTTTCATTTTCTTATCTTCTATCTTTTATTTTTAACTTTTATCTTTTCTATCATGTGTAACAAATGTAAACCGTTTGCTTTTTTATCTGGAATTCTCCTAGGAGGAGCAATTGGAGCAGCCTTTGCAGCCTTATTTACTCCCAAAACAGGTAAAGAAACCCGCCAAGAAATATCAGTCAAAGGTAAAGAGCTTCTTGATAAATCACAGAAATCTATCGGTGAATTCAAAAAGACCCAAGTTGATCCTTTTGTCAAAAAAGTAGAAAAAGATATCAAAGAAAAAATCAACGAATTTAAACCAGTAACACGAAAAGGAAAATAAAATCTGAATTTGAGTATAATATTTTAGATTCTTAGATTCCTAAATTCTCATTTTTTGTATTTACTTCAACTAGTAGTATCTTTATAAAAGCTTTTTTACTTGCCATTAATATTCACTTACTAGTAGACGAAATCAACACTTATTTTCATGACAAGAGAATCCTCCAACAATGGTTATTTGCTCGTGAAACAAAACAATTTGAACTTAAATCAATTAAATATTATTTATGGTTTTTTTGTTTCACTTGTTTTTTGTTGACTATTATTTTGATTTTCTAAAACATGAATCCAGAGTTATTTACAAACGCCAAGGTCTTCCTTAAAAACGATCAAGATCAGTTGATTGATGATGTTGAAAATATCTTAAATTGCCTACGCGAAAATCATATAAATGACTATTCTTTTGTTGTTGCTC
>JBAXHO010000041.1:0-14745 GCA_037138855.1 bacterium | reverse complement strand
CAAGTTTTAGTTCAAGCTTTTCTTCAAGTTTTAGTTCAAGCTTTTCTTCAAGTTTTAGTTCAAGCTTTTCTTCAAGTTTACGATCAAGTATTTCTTCGATTTTAAATAAATCAGTTTTGGTAAGTGACATTTGTTTTTGCTAAAAATTTAGTTTCAATTCTATATTAAATAAAAAGTTCTAAATAAACAATGTATTGCAATACAAAATATTTCATTTTGTAGATTCGATTCTTTGCCAGCCAGTTTTACCAATTAAATCCGTTTTTAAAATCCGCTGCTGGATAAAAATCCTAATCCAAAGCCATAAACGAAGGGGATAAAGTTCCAAAGACCAGATTAATTCTTTTAAGTTTGTAGCATATTTAATCGGAAACCAAAAATATTCCAGTTCTTTCCAGAAATTACGAACTTTGGTATCTTTTTTTATGACACCGTATTTCCAAAGTTGCAAATAACCTCCTACACTACGTAATTTCTGGGCATACCAGTCTCGAATATTTAAAGGATATTTTACTTTGATTTGTGCTTGTGGTTCATAAAGCAAAGCATGACCCTGATTAAATAAGACATAAGATAAATACGCATCTTCTACGAGACAATCTACAGGTAACTGCAGTGAAATTTTACGAAAAGCTAAAATATATCCGCTTAATACGAAAAAATTTGGTGTTCTGGAAACAAGTTTTAAAGATTTACCAGTGGCATCGCTAGTCATCGTCGCCATCCGTTTATGATGAGCTGCATCAGCCAGAAGATTACCAATGTAGCGCCAGAGGTCAGTTTTGGGATCAGCAGCAATTGGTCGACCAGTGACAGCAGCAGCTTCCGGATTTTTTTCAAGTTTATCAAGTAATTTTTTCAAAGCAAAAGCTTCAAAATATACATCACCATCAGTTAAAACAATAATTTCACCTTTTGCTCTGCGAAGAGCTAAATTTAAAGCATAAGGTTTTCCTTTTAAGGGATCTCGAATGTTTAGATATTTGATTTTAGAAAAATTTTGAATTGCAGCAGCAGCAGCAGTAATGGTAGCTTGATCAGGAATGACAGTGATTAATTCCAATGCATCACTAAATCCTGAGTAAATTGGATCACAAACAGCCTTGATTGCCTGACCAATTGTCTTCGCTTCCTTATATGAAGTAATGATAATAGTAATCATAAATGATAATCTCAATTAAATTATTTCAGTTGAAATTTTATTTGAATTTCTTTGGCTTTTGTATTATCTAGTTTGCTCACTTTACCAGTGTTACGTTGCTCATCCATAAATTTTGCTACTTCAGAAATGTATTGACCAGCTTGATCTGGAATGATTCTGACATGAGCATGAGGAATTTCTTCACCTAAAATCCAGGTATAAACAGCATCTTTACCAGTTACTTTCTGAAAATGTTTAACAATTTTTTGACAAACTTCAAAATATTCACCAATATTTTCAACATCCCAAACCCAGCGATAATGATTTTTGGGAATGACTAAAGTATATCCCTCAGTATGTGGAAAAATATCCAAAAATGCCAGAAAATTTTCAGTTTCATAGATTTTATAACTGGGAATTACTCCACTGGCGATTTTACAAAAAAGACAATTAGGATCATGCATGGAAAGGGAAAATAAAAAGTATAAAGTATCAAGTATCAAGTAGCAAAATAGCTGGTATCTAGTATCTGGTATCTAGTAAAAAAATTATAAATTATAAATTATGAATACCAATTTTTAAATATTCATTCATATAATTTTTACAGATTACAGATTACAGTTCTCACATTCCATTAAACATACTTATTTGAGCAATTGTTTTTAATTTAATTAGTTTTGGTTTAGGTTTCTTAGGAAATTTCATTTTGAGCTTATGCTTTTTACAAAGTGCTGTCAATTTCCACATAAAAATTCTTCCCTTATTTGGTGTTTTAGTAGGATAATCCCGGGCAAAAACTTCTGCTGATTCGATGATCCAGCGGGGTAATTCCTTAGCTAGTTTAATATATAAAGCGCGATGATCATTATCACTTAATTTTGTCGCAAGACGTAAACCAAAATCCTGAAATTCCTGGGAAACAAATTTATTTGGTTCAATCAAACGGTTTAAATAACTGTTTTCACTTAAAAGTGCTTTGATTGGAGCAAAACTAGCTTTCTTCATTTTTTAATTTTGTAACAAATTGATCAATCATGCCACGAAAACTATGACTACCTAAAAAAATAATCACTTTTCTCTTTTTCGTAATAGTTTGATTTAATAAATTTTCAATTAACTCGTTATCATTTAATTCGAGAATCACATTTTTATGAAATCTTAGTAATTCTTTTTGTAAAATAGTAGCATCAAATCGCTTAATTTTGGTTAGCGGTAATTTAGTGAATCTTGGTAAAATTATTAAATCAGCATCTTGAAAAGTATTTTTATATAAATGTAAACTCTCTGGTGTGCGATTTCCTGTATTTGGTTCAAAAATAGCAATTATTTCTGCATCTGGATAATCAGTTTTTACTGATTTCAATGCTCCAGCTGCCTTGGGTGGACTGCTACCAAAATCATCCATCACAATTAAATGTTCATTTTGATAAATGATTTCCAGCCTTCTTTTAATGCCTTGAAATTCTTCAATTCCTTCCTGAATTCGTTCTTTTTTAATACCCAGTTCTGCAGATAGTACAGCTGCTGCTAGAATATTTTCATTATTAAATCTTCCTGGTATGTTACGTTCAAAGGGAATAATTTCCGGGTCGATACCCGGGGTTTGTCTTATCAATGTAGGCAGAGGCCTAGAACTTTCTAATAAATACCAGTCTGGTTTAATAAAACAGCTTGATTTATCTGCTGCGTAATAGATCACTTGACACTTAGCAAATTTTGCTATTGTGACCACATTTTGATTGTTGGCATTTGCTACTAATAAACCATTGGCAGGTAATTGCAGTATCAACTTTTTAAAATTTTCCAGATAGTTTTTTTCAGTAGGAAATAAATCAGCATGATCCCATTGGATTGCATTTAAAATAAGATGAGTAGGTTGATATTGAAAAAATTTTGAATTTGGATTTGTAAGAGAAACAAGATATTCATCACCTTCGACAATTGACCATTTTGTATTAGAAGTTTTTACTTTTGCTGTAGAAATTTTTTGTACAGGAATCGCGCCAATTAGATGACTATTTTCAATTTTTGCTGCATTAAAAATGTTGACCAGAAGTGCTGTAATTGTGGTCTTGCCATAGGTTCCAGCTACTACAATTGAGTTTCCGGATTTGATAATCATTGCAGCAACTAATTCAGGATAAGTAATTAGTTTTAATTTCAGTTTTTTTGCATTTAGCATTTCAAGATTGTTTGGATTTTCCAGTCCCTGATATAGAACCAAATCAGGATGATTTCCAAAAGCATCTGTTAAATGTACAGCTTTATATCCAATAAGAATTTCAAATGAATGATCTTTTAAATAATTGCTTACTGGCGGATAAAAACCTTTGGCTGATCCACTTACGTGCCAACCTAACTTGCGGTACATTAAAGCAATTGCAGAAGTAGCCACGCCAGCAACTCCAATTATGTGCAACCATTTTTTCATTTTAATCAATTGATAAATATAGCTAATACCGGATAAGTTCGATTAATTATTGTTTTTTTTTGAATTTAGAAAATCGAACTAAGTTTGGTTTACTGGAAATAGCATTGATAAAATCAGTATAACATTTTAATAAATAATATTTCATACTTCTGTTCATTAAAGTGAAAAGAATTTGTCAAGAAAAAAATATCGAAAATTCAAAAAAAATCAAAAATTGAATAAATATTATATTCGAGCTGACTTTTTAGGCTTTACCTCAATCAAATATAAATTTTATTCTATCTCTTGACAAGTACAATATCTTGTTGCTAACCTGTGGTCGAAACACAATATGTTGTGGTTTCTTTTAAGGGGCAAATTTAACTATTTTTTATTCGCTATACTGCCAATTCCATTCATTCCAATTTTAGCGGATAAAATTTTTTAGCAAAATCAAAACAAAAATTGTATATTACAAAATATAATATAACAATAATTGATTTCGATGTGCTTATATAGACAATTTTACTTGGTTGTAAAGTTGTCTGACTTCATAATAGTTGCTCCCAATTTAGTTATTATTATTTAGTAATGATTTGCGCTTTTTGTCACCACCAAAATACTCGTGTTATTGATAAAAGAGATAATAATGAAACCAATGTGACAAGGCGGCGTCGTGAATGTATTAATTGTAAAAAACGTTTTACAACATATGAAAGAATTGAAACTATTAGTCTTAATGTAGTCAAACGTTCAGGAAAAATCGAAGAATTTGATCGGGAAAAAATTAAAAGAGGAATTTTAAAAGCAATAAAAAAACGTGAAATTTCTGAAGATAAAATTGATGAATTAATTGATGATATTGAATTAAAATTACTAAATCGCCAAAATCGTGAGGTAAAAAGTACTGAAATTGGAAATATGGTTCTTACACGCTTAAAGAAACTGGATAAAATTGGTTTTTTATTATTTGCTTCAGTATATAAAGATTTTGACAGTATTGAAAAATTTGAATCAGCTATTCTTGATCTCAAATAATTTTAAGTTTACTTTGATTAAATAATGAGTAGGACAAAATTTGATTTAGAACCAGTACTCACTGAAAATGCGAAGTTAATCGCAGAAAAACGCTATTTAAAATTAGATGATAATTTAGAAATTGAAGAAACACCCAGAGAAATGTTTATTCGAATTTCCAGATTTATTGCTAGTGCTGATCTTGATTTATCTGATAAGAAAAAAAATTATCAAAAGCCTTCAAAAGTATATGTGGAAAGTTTAGCTGAAAAATTTTTTGAAATTCAGGCAAATCTGGAATTTCTTTCAGGTATGTCATTATTAGACCGGGGTAAAGAAGATCTTGTTGCAGCTTGTTATGTCATGCCAATTCACGATAGTCTGGAGTCGATTTATGGCACGCTTGCCAATACAGTTGTATTACATCGCAGAGGCGCTGGAATTGGTTATGATTTTTCAGAAATTCGTCCTGAAAAATCATTGATTAATAGTACTGGTAAAGAAGCTAGTGGACCAATTTCTTTTATGCGTTTATATGATTTTTCTTCTGAGATCATCCTCAACAGAGGTGCAGTGAGACATGCTGGTCATATGGGGATTTTACGAATCGATCATCCTAATATTGAAAAATTCATTACTGCCAAACATGACTATTCGCAATTAACCAATTTTAATGTATCGATTGCCATTACTGATGAATTTATTAAAGCACTAGAAAATAAAACCACCTATAATTTGCAGTTTAATGGTAAAAAATATCAGGCAGTGCCAGCGGAATTAATACTGGATAAAATTATTGCCAGTATTTATCGCAGTGGTGAACCAGGTTTTATTTTTGTAGATGAGATTAATCGTCATAATCCTACTTTACATATTGGTAAAATGACTTCTACCAATCAATGCGGTGAACAGCCATTGCTCCCATATGAGGCATGTAATCTTGGTTCCATTGTTCTTAATAAATTTGTAAAAGTGGATCTATTAAATAGTAATATTCCAGTTCAGCAAAAAATAAATTGGGAACGAATGGAGTATGTAGTTCGACTGGCAGTAGAATTTCTGGATAATACTATTACATTGGCACATCATTTATTATCAGAAATTGAAAAAATTGTAAAATATGGAAATCGTAAAGTAGGTGTAGGTGTGATGGGTTGGGCTGATCTTTTGTATTTGCTTGGAATTCCTTATGATAGTGATCAGGCGATCAAGTTAGCTGAGAGAATTATGAAGTTTATTAATGATATTTCTCATCAAACTTCAGAGAAACTGGGAGAGCAGAAGGGTAGTTTTAAAAATTTTAAAGGTTCAAAATGGGATAAGCTGGGATATAAAACAATGCGCAATGCTACAGTGACAACTATTGCTCCCAATGGTACTACTAGTTTATTAGCTGATTGTAATGGTGGTATTGAACCATTTTATGCTCTTGCTTATAGTAGAAAAAATATGGAAACAGTTGGTGAAAATATTGAAATGGTTTATATGAATAAATATCTTGAGAGTAAACTTAAGGAGGAATGGCTATATGATCAGGCAATGATGCAAAAAATTTCTCAATCCGGTAGTCTGATGGAAATTTCTGAAATTCCTGAAAAAATTAAAAGAATTTTTGTTACTTCTTATGATATTAGTCCAGAATGGCATATAAGAACTCAGGCAGCATTTCAAAAATATACAGACAATGCAGTATCCAAAACTATTAATCTACCAGAAAAAGCAAATATTGAAGACATTAAAACAATTTTTAAACTTGCAGCAAATTCTCACTTAAAAGGGATGACAATTTATCGCAATAAAAGTCGTGACAAACAAGTTTTAAATTTAGCAAAATAAGTAAATGGATGTAGCAATTCAAACCTTAGGTGTTTCCAAAGAAGTATTTATTGAAAAAGTACTCAAAGAATTAAAACAAGGTGTTAAAGTAAAAACAGGAAATGTGGAATGTATAGAAGTTACACGTGTTTGGACAGATTCTCCAGTATGGCAATTTAGTATTTTGGGCTTGATAGAATGTGATTCACAAAAATTGGAAAGTATAATAATTGAATCAATTGGCATCAGTAAATCATTTTTACAACTTAAGGTACGAGTTGAAGAATTTCTCTTCAAAATGGAACGGATCAGTAAAAAATTTGGTGAATTAGAAGGTGTACCGGAAGAAGAAGCAAGACTGTTTTTGGATGGTTTTATGGAATCCAAGTTCAATCGGTTTCTTACAGCTCAGCTTTTTAAAGAAATGGCTGAAGATGAGAATTTCCAACAGTGGTTAATTTTTTAAACTAACATAATGTCAGAAAAATTTACAGTAGTTACAGTAGGTTTGATTTATAACACTGCTGGAGATTTTCTTATCACAAAACGCAGTTTAGAAGAGCAAACTTATCCAGGTTTATATTCATTCCCTGGTGGCAAATTGAAATATCAAACTGTGGAATTTGCCTCACTTGAAAAAAATGTAATCAGAGAGGTAATGGAAGAAACAAATATTGAAATTGAAATCATTGATTATTTACAATCATATTCATTTTCAAAAGAAAATGGTGATAAAGTGGTAGTTATGGCATTTCTGGCCAAATATCTTAGTGGTGATTTAGCGATTCAAAATATTAATGAAATTACAGAAGTTTCTTGGAAAAGTATAAATGAAATTGAAAAATTAAGTTCTCTGGAAAACATTAAAAAACTTTATCGTAGTGCAGCACAAAAATTAGCCGGAGAGATAAAAGGAATCTCACAGCTTCATGTGGCTGGATTAGTGATCAATTCCAAAAATGAATTTTTGCTTATAAAAAATGGTAGTGAATTCACTTTTCCTCAAACTGTAGTTACTCTTATAAATGATGATTTATGGGAAGCATTAGAAAAAAATCTTCGCTTGAAAATTTTGTCTGAGACTCAAATTGAGATTGCTGACGGCATGATTCCTTTCACAGATGAAGCTTTTATTGGAAAAAATGGTTTTCAAAATATTATTCAATTTTATATTTGTAAAGTAGCAACTGAACAAGAAAATCAAGAATCTGAAAATTTTATCTGGAAGGATTTTGCAGATTTTCCCAAAGAACAAATGAAAGAGCTTGATTATCAAGTATTTATGAAAGCCAGAAAGTTTATCGAGGAATTAAAATAGAAAAATGCAATTTTTTAATTGGTATTTATAATTTTTTACTAAATACTAGATACCAGATACCAGCTATTTTTCATGATACATAATACTTGATACTAATTAACTGATTTCAGAATAAATTTTTTCGCAAGTAACTATATTTTAATTAGTAATTTGAGAAAAAATTTACCTTCACTGCCAACTATTTTTATTTAATTAAAGCTAGTCTTATGCCCACATTAAAAACGGAGCAACAGCCAAAATATGGAATCAATCCACCTGAAAACTTAAGTATTCCTAAGATTCCGGAAAATTCTTTAGAAGTGATGAAAAAGCGCCATCTGCTCAAAGATAAATCCGGTAAACTCCTGGAAAATCCTGCTCAGATGTTTTGGCGGGTAGCAAGAAGTATTGGTGATAAAGATGAAAAATATCTTAAGGGTACTACTAGTCGTAAAAAGCGGATTATTGAAAGAACAGCAGCTGAGTTTTATGAAGCCATGGCCAATAATCAATTTTTGCCTGGTTCTCGTGTATTGTTTGAAGCTGGTAATTATTTAGATGGTACTGGCCAATTATCATCATGTTTTGTGTTACCTCTTGAAGATAGTCTCGAAAGTATTTTCGATACTATGAAAGAGGCAGCATTAGTCCAAAAAAATAATGGCGGTACTGGTTTTAATTTTTCACATATTCGTCCTAAAAATGATGTAGTCGGAGGTACCCCCAATGTGGCAGCAGGTCCTGTACATTTTATCAAGACTTTTTCACAGGCATTTGATCAAGTATTACAAGGCAAGAAACGTGGTGGTGGTAATATGGCCATCCTTAATGTGAATCATCCTGATATTATTGAATTTATCAATCTCAAAGGATCTGATTCTTCGATTAGAAACTTTAATATTTCTGTAGGAATTTCTGATCAATTTATGGAAGCATTACGGAGCGATCAGGAATATAATTTGATCAATCCCCGTACCGGCAAGCCAGTAAAAAAACTTAAAGCAAAAGCTGTTTTCGATTTAATTTGTGAAAAAGCTTGGCAATGTGCTGATCCCGGTATATTTTTCCTTGATACAGCTCAAAATGTCAATCCCACACCTAATTTGGGAATTATCGAAGCGACCAACCCTTGTGGTGAAGAGCCTTTGCGTGCTTATGAATCATGTAATCTTGGTTCTGTCGTTTTACCAACACACTTAAAAAAAATTAAAGGCAGTTATCAGATTGATTGGGATTTACTAGCGAAAACAGTGCATACCGGAATTCATTTTCTAGATAACATGATTGATTATAGTCGTTTTCCACTCAAAAAGATTGCCATGGAAGTGGAAAAAACCCGCAAACTTGGACTAGGTGTAGTAGGTTTAGGCAGTATGCTTTATCAAATGGCCATCCCATATAATAGTCAGAAAGCGATCGATTTGACCAAAGAAATAATCCGATTTATTCAGGAAAATGCTATTGTAGAATCCAGTGAATTAGCAAAAGAGCGTGGAGTATTTCCAGGCTTTAAAGGAAGTCTCTGGGATAAGCTTGGTAAAAGGGTAAGAAATGCTACGATGAGCTCTGTCGCTCCTACCGGTACACTGAGCTTAGTTGCAGATACATCCAGTGGTATTGAACCAGTATTTTCTTTAGTTTATGCGAGACGTAGTTTTTATCAGGATGAAGGAGTAGAGAACAAAAAAATGTTACTTTATGTCAATAAAGAATTCGAAGCCTATGCTAAACAAAATAAATTTTATTCTGAAGAATTGATGCAGCAGATTGCTGAAAATAATGGGACTTTGTATGGTATCAAAGGTATACCAGATATAGCTAAAGAAGTTTTTGTGACCACTCATGATATTGCTCCAGGGTGGCATGTCAAGATGCAGGCCGCTGCTCAAAAAAATATTGATGCAGCTGTTTCCAAGACGATTAATTTGCCTTTTTCAGCAACAGTTGAAGATATTCGAAAGTCATATATTGAAGCCTGGCAAACTGGTTGTAAGGGGATCACAATTTATCGCGACGGTAGCAAGTCATCCCAAGTATTGGAAACTGTACAGAGATCACAGCAACCTGATCAAAAAAACATAGAATTAAATAATCCGGAAAATCTTCTTGCTCCAAATGCTTTACAAGTTTTAGAAAAACGCGCTCTTTTGAAAGATAAGCATGGCAATGTTACAGAAACGCCAGAAGATCTATGGCATCGTATTGCGAAATACCTGGTCAGTAAAGAAACTACAACAAAAAGTAAAATATATGAAAAAGAGTTTTTCGAAATCATGAATCAAGGAGAATTTTTATCAGGTGGTACTTTGTTATGGGCAGGTATGGGTAAAGATACTATACTTTCCAAGTGTTTAGTTTTGCCAATTGGTGATTCTATTGATTCCATTTTTCAAACTTTGAATTGGAATATTCAATGTTTAAGACGTGGCGTCGGTACTGGTTTCAACTTTTCTCCAATTCGTTCTACTTATGCTAGGGTGGGGCCAACTGGTGAATTTGCTGCCGGTCCAGTGGAATACATCAAAATGTTTAATCGCGCTCAAGATACAATTCGTGGTAAAGGTGGCAGAGGGCTTGGCTCTATGGCCATTCTCAATGCCGATCATCCTAATATCGAAGATTTTATTGAAGCTAAAGATGATTTAGTTTCGATTACGCATTACAACATTTCGGTTGGTGCTAGTGACAAATTTATGAAAGCTGTAAAAAATGATGAAGACTGGAATTTAATTGATCCTCATGATAAAAAGATTTACAAAACTTTGAAAGCTCGTGCTTTATTTGAAAAAATTGCCCGTCATGCTTGGAATAGCGGTGATCCTGGCATATATTTCATTGATAGTGCTCAAAAAGGAAATAATACCCCTGAACTCGGTGAAATGGATGCTACCAATCCTTGTGGCGAACAGCCTTTATTACCATTTGAAACTTGTAATCTTGGTAATATCAATCTTTCTAAAATGGTGATTGGTTTTCCATTTGCATCTGATCCGGATTATTTGGAATTAAATACAGAAAAAAAATTAGCAGCAATTAATTGGAAACGTTTGGAAGAAGTTACCAAATTGGGTGTACGTTACCTTGATAATATTATTGATATCAATAATTATCCGATTAAAGAAATTGAAGAAATGACCCGACGTACTAGAAATATTGGTGTCGGAATCATGGGTTTAGCTGATTTTTTTATTAAACTAGGAGTAGTTTATGGCAGTGAAGAATCTATCACAATCGTCAAGAAAGTAATGAAATTTATTAATGAAAAAACTGATGAAGCTTCACAGCAATTAGGTAAAGAAAAAGGGAATTTTCCTGCTTTCAACCAATCTAACTGGTTAACTAAAGGTTATAAAAATCGCCGTAACGTTAGAACTACTACTATTGCTCCCACTGGAACAATTTCGATAATTGCCAACTGTAATCCAGGAATTGAGCCTGTTTTTTCTCTGGGATATCGTCGTAAAAATTCCATGGGTGGGCTCGAGCAGGAAGTAATTGAGCCATTATTGGAAATTGTGGCCAAGGCACGCGGTTTTTATGCGCCTGGGTTAATCAAAGCTGTTGCCGATGGTGCTCATCTTGAAGATTTAGAGGAGAAGTTCGGAATTTCAGAAGATGTTGTCAAAGTATTTAAAACTACTCATGAAATTGATCCTGAAGCACATGTCCAAATTCAGGCTGCTTTTCAGAAACATGTTGAAAGTGCAGTTTCCAAAACAATTAATTTATCCGAATCAGCTAAATGGCAGGATATTGCGAAAATGTATACGCTGGCATATGATCTTGGCTGCAAAGGAATTACAGTTTTCCGTGATGGTAGTAAAGATCCTGCATTACAGGTAGGTATTCAGAAAAGTCTGGTATCATCACCACAAGCTTCAGCCATATCCGCTCCTTCGGCCCGAAATACTTTGGTTCCACTACCACGAGCTGATGTATACAAGGGTTATACATATTCTGTAAAAACTGAACAGGGAAATTTGTATGTCACCATCAACGAAGACGAAAGAGGAATTGCTGAAGTTTTTCTCAATCTGGGAAAAAGTGGAAGCTATACTGCTGGTTATACTCAGGCGATTGGACGCTTAATTTCTATGGCTTTACGAGCGGGAGTGAAGCCGGAAGCAGTGATTGACCCGATCCTTGGTATACGTACATCTGCACCAACGATGAATAAAGGTATGATTGTCTATTCTGTACCTGATGCTGTTGCCAAAGTATTAAAAAAGCATCTTGAAGAGAAAAAAAATCAAATGAAATTGTTGGAGGTGGAAGCTCCAGTTTTACCTACAGCTTTAGCTGTGCCAGTACTTGAAAAAGTTGTCACTGAGAAACCTGTGGCTTCAACAGTGACTAGTCCAGTTGAGAAATCGGTTATTGGGAAGGTGGCAATTCCTGTATCAGCAGTGAAAGAAACTAAAAATCAATATACATCAAATAATAAATTTGGTGATTTACTGGAGTGTCCGGAATGTGGAAGTGATCTCGAATATGCTGAAGGCTGTATTTTATGCAGATCATGCGGATTTTCTAAATGCGGATGAGAACTGCAAACTGGAATTAGGAATCTGAAATCCGGAATTTGGAATCAGAAAACTGAAATCTGAAATTAGAAAGTAGTATGAAGTTTGTAATTTAAATAGCAATCATTTGAATAATGCAAAAATAATATCAAAAATTCAAGCCAGGCAATTGATTAATCAAGATCATTTAGTCTTTGTTTCTGGTAGTTTTGATCTTTTACATCCTGGTCATCAGAATTTTCTTCAGGAAGCAAAAATGCTTGTTGGAGAACAAGGAAAATTATTAGTAGTAGTTCTGAATGATGCAGAAATTAGAAGGCGGAAGGGTGCAGATAGACCTAAAGAATCTTTAAGTGTTCGGATGGCAAATTTGGCCAAAGAACCTGAGGTTGATTATATTTTGGCATGGCCGGATATTTGGGAGAAAATCCCGGAATTTTTTAAAGAAATTAAACCGGAATATTTAGCTCTTGTTGCTGGTGATCCAGGCTCAGAAAACAAACAAAAAATAGCTGCGGAGCTAGGAATTAAATTACGAATATTTTCAAAATATCAGGATTTTTCCACAACGAAATTAATTTCTGATGAAAAGCAATGAAATCATACCGTGATCAAGGTTTGATAATAAAATTAGCGCAATTAAAAGATGCTGACCAATTGGTGATTATTCTTGGTAAAGAACATAGTCGTATTGAAGCTATTGCTAAGTCAGCCAGGAAATCAGGAAGTCATAAAGGAGGATTATTAGATTTATTGAATTATTGTAACTTCTCATTTTATCAGGGTCATAATTTGGAAATGATTACAGAAATTGAGCTGATCAATGATTTTGCTGCATTGAAAAAAGATTTACGTTCTGTTTCTGAAATTTTTTATCTAACAGAAATTCTTAACAGATTTTTATTAGAATCTGAGAAAAATAGTAATTATTTAGAACACGTTTTAGAATTAATTAAATTAATTGAACTTAATCCAGATCAATCTCAAATTTTGCTAAGCACTTTTGAATTGCAATTAATCAGTGCTATTGGTTTTGAACCTGAATTATCAGAGTGTATTTTTTGTAAAACGAAATTTCGGGTGGGTGAATCAAGAATAGCTGCTACCAAAGGTGAACCTGGATATTTATGTTTTAAACATTTTCCAGACGAACAATTTCAGAAAAACCTAGTTCCTGATCAAGTCCTTAAAGTACAAAAATTTCTTCTAGCTAATCCTTTACCTGAAGCATTACGGTTCAATCTTGCTCCTCAAATTTTGATGAGGATCCATGAGATTCAAAGAAGTTGGCTTGAAGGAATACTGGAAAATAGGTTAAAATCAACCAGGTTTTTAAATTTAGTGAGAAACACAAAATGAAGGAAACAAATTTACCCAATATTGCAGTAAGTGGTTGGTTTGGAGCGGGAAGTACTTCATTAACATTAATGCTTGCCTGGCTTTTCAAATTTAAATTATATCCAGTAACAAAAGTATTTCGATTATTAGATCAAAAGTTGGGATTTAGTAAAGCAGGTGTAGCTCTCCGGAAAGAATTTGAAAGTGAAGTACAACCAAAGGTCGGTAAAACGGTTGATAATTATAGTGATTACAAATTGATGAATCTCAATGGCATTATTCTAGAATCAGATATTGCAGCATTTCGCATCGGTAATCATCCCAAAGTCTTTTCTTTATTTCTCCAGACTAATATTGAAGTCCGTCGCGAACGAGTTAAATTGGAAGGAAGAGAAAAAGCAGAAACTGCGATTGGTCGGAGAGATAGTATTTTAAAACAAGTATATCTTGATCTTTGGAATATCGATATTTTCGATGAAGAATTAATTAAGCGAAAATATAGTTTAGTAATTAATAATTCTAAAATGACTTTTATTGATGAAATAAATGTAATTATTGAAACTTTGGCAAATGATCAAATTTATAAAAACGCGCAGGATTGGAATAAATTTATACCTAAAGTTACAAAAACAGTAAAGCTTTTTCAAGAAATTGGTAAAGCAGGCATGCTTAAAAAGTTGGAATCTAAAAAGTTAGTAGCTTCTCCAGAGGAAATGATGCAGGAAATAACTATGCTTTATCCCGAAGAAATTATTACTCTCCCAGAAACAATTCAGAAGATTTTTCTGGGACAGAAATGAGAACAGAAAGCCGGAACCAGGAATCTGAAAAATCAAAGATCAAAAATTTTATAGGGGAGACATCGATGTCTTCCTTATATCGAAACGAGATATTAGTAACATATCGAATGATCTAGCATGATAAATAAAAATTCTCTATTTATTTGAATTTTGATTTAATTTCAATCGTTGAAGAAATAAGTTGCAATACTGCTTAAGTATTAATAATCATTTTTTGATTATTCCAATTCCCCAAAAAATTAATTATTTTGATCCAGTTATTTATTGTAAAAAAAAAATTCTTGATAAAATGCTTGACATCAGTTTTGTCTCACTGCTGTCCGCTAAAAGTTTTATAAAAATCCAAATGGGAAATGAAAGAGAGGTAGAATTAAGATAGCTTAAGATCTTAAATTACCTCTCAT